>NZ_SMNY01000069.1:0-25721 GCF_004353535.1 Cupriavidus sp. L7L | reverse complement strand
AAGCCGAATCAACTTTCGTTGATTCGGCTTTTTTTTTTTTAATCTGGTCGGGGTGAGAGGATTCGAACCTCCGGCCTCTACGTCCCGAACGTAGCGCTCTACCAGGCTAAGCTACACCCCGATTTGTTTTTGCTTGCCGTCGCTGGGCGTCAGCAGCAAAGAAGGTAACTATAACAGCGTTTTTCCTGAAATGGAAGAGGGGTGAAGCATCCCTTACGACTGCCGCTGCAGCGAGAACGCGCAGAGCTGGATCAGCGTTTCCTTCAGCGCGGAATCCGGGAATTGCTGCGCGGCCCGCTCGGCGGCTTCCGCTTCCTGGCGCGCGGCCTCGAAGGTGACCTCGAGCGCGCCGCTGGCGTGGATGGCCGCGAAGACCGCGTCGAAGTGCTCGGTGCCGCCCTGCACGATGGCGTCGCGCGCCAGCTGGCGCTGCTCCGCGGTACCGTGCTCCAGCAGATGCAGCAGCGGCAGCGTGGGCTTGCCTTCGCGCAGGTCGTCGCCGGCGTTCTTGCCCATCTGCTCGGCGCTGGCGGTGTAGTCCAGCATGTCGTCGATCAGCTGGAAGGCGGTGCCGATGCGGCGGCCGTATTCGGCGGCGGCTTCTTCCATCTGCGCGTCGGCGCCGGCCAGCACCGCGCCCAGCTGGGCGGCGGCCTCGAACAGCTTGGCGGTCTTGTAGCGGATCACCTGCAGGTAGCGCTCGATGGTGACATCCGGATCGTGCATGTTCAGCAGCTGCAGCACTTCGCCCTCGGCGATCACGTTGGTCGCGTTGGATAGGATCTCCATGATGCGCATGCTGCCGGCATCGACCATCATCTGGAACGCGCGCGAGTAGAGGAAGTCGCCAACCAGCACGCTGGCGGCATTGCCGAACACCGCGTTGGCGGTGTCGCGGCCGCGGCGCAGCTCGGATTCGTCGACGACGTCGTCGTGCAGCAGCGTGGCGGTGTGGATGAACTCGACGACGGCGGCCAGCTCGTGGTGCCGGTTGCCGTCATAACCCAGCGCGCGCGCCGTCAGCAGCAGGATCACCGGGCGCAGGCGCTTGCCGCCGGCACCGATGATGTATTCACCGATCTGTTCGATCAGGGGGACTTCGGAAGACAGCCGCTGGCGGATGACAGCATCAACCGCGCGCATGTCTGCAGCGACCGGGGCAAGCAAGGCAGTGGCGGAAGGCTGGGACAAGATGATCACCGTTACGCAAAACCGGACGATTATATGCGAAGCACGCGGCGTTTTACGCATGCCCCGCATTCTTGCCGCGGGTGGGCAGGTAGGCGGCTCAGGGTATGCGCGCAGCGGCGTCGGTGACCGGCGCAACTATAATGCGGACATGGACAAGCCCCTATCCCGTCGCCAGCTGCGCCGCACCGCGTGGTGGGTGGCGTTTGCCGCACTGGCGGGGTTCCTTCTCGCCGATCTGACCTGAGCTGGGCGGCCGCCGATTGTGCCGGCCGCGCCGCTCACAGGCTATGTGCCTGTTTTCTTTGCAGTTTTCCCCGATCTCGTTTACAATTCCCGGTTTCCTCCGGTAGTCGCTCGCCTTGCGGGTCCTTGCCGGTGGGAGATACCGGGCCGCATCGCGCGGTTTCGGCGTTTTATTCACATCCGAGAGGTTCGACAATGTACGCGGTCGTAAAAACCGGCGGCAAGCAATACAAGGTTGCTGCTGGCGAAAAACTGAAAGTAGAACAGATACCGGCAGACATTGGCGCAGAAATCACGCTCGACCAGGTGCTCGCAGTGGGCGCCGGCGACCAAATCAAGTTTGGTACGCCGCTGGTTAGCGGGGCTTCCGTCAAGGCTACCGTTATCTCCCAGGGTCGTCACGACAAGGTGAAGATCTTCAAGATGCGCCGTCGCAAGCACTACCAGAAGCGTCAGGGCCATCGTCAGAATTACACCGAACTGCGCATCGAAGCGATCGTTGCCTGATCGATCGAGCGTAATCCGGTAAAGCGACAGGAGTAAGACATGGCACAGAAAAAAGGCGGCGGTTCCACGCGGAACGGCCGTGATTCCGAATCGAAGCGTCTGGGCGTGAAGGTGTTTGGTGGCCAGGCCATCAACGCCGGCGGCATCATCATCCGCCAGCGCGGTACCCGCGTGCATGCCGGCGACAACGTCGGCGTGGGCAAGGACCACACGCTGTTCGCCCTGGTTGACGGCCACGTGCAGTTCGCCGTCAAGGGCCCTGCCAAGAAGCAGCAAGTCAGCGTCGTCCCGGCGGCCTGATAACAGCCTTTGCAGGATGAAAGGCCCCGCAACGCTTGCGGGGCTTTTTCTTTTCTGGCGAAGTAAACTACGCCGGCCCCCGATCTGCCGATCCCTGCCGATCCCATCACGGAAAACCCATCATGAAGTTCATCGACGAAGCCCGAATCGAAGCCATCGCCGGCAACGGCGGCAATGGCAGCGCCTCGTTCCGGCGCGAGAAGTTTGTGCCCTTCGGCGGCCCGGATGGTGGCGACGGCGGCCGTGGCGGCAGCGTGTTCGCGCAGGCGGACCGCAATATCAATACCCTGATCGACTTCCGCTACGCCAAGAAGCACGTGGCCAGGAACGGCGAAAACGGCCGTGGCTCCGACTGCTATGGCGCCGCTGGCGACGACATCACGCTGCGCATGCCGGTCGGCACGCTGATCACGGATATGGATAGCGGCGAGGTCATCGCCGACCTGACCGAGCATGGCCAGCGCGTGTGCCTGGCCGAAGGCGGCATGGGCGGCTGGGGCAACCTGCATTTCAAGTCCAGTACCAACCGCGCGCCGCGCCAGCAGGTGGACGGCAAGCCGGGCGAGCGCCGCATGCTCAAGCTCGAGTTGAAGGTGCTGGCCGACGTCGGCCTGCTGGGCATGCCCAATGCCGGCAAGTCGACTTTCATTTCGCATATTTCCAACGCGCGCCCCAAGGTGGCGGACTATCCGTTCACCACGCTGCATCCCAACCTGGGCGTGGTGCGCGTTGACCATGAGCAGTCGTTCGTGGTCGCCGACATTCCGGGCCTGATCGAAGGCGCGGCCGAGGGCGCGGGCCTGGGCCACCAGTTCCTGCGCCACCTGCAGCGCACCGGCCTGCTGCTGCATATCGTCGACCTGGCGCCGTTCGACGAGGCGGTCGACCCGGTCGCCGAGGCCAAGGCCATCGTCAACGAGCTGAAGAAGTACGACGAGGACTTGCACGACAAGCCGCGCTGGCTGGTGCTGAACAAGCTCGACATGGTGCCCGAGGACGAGCGTGCCGCACGGGTCAAGGACTTCCTCAAGCGCTACAAGTGGAAGGGCCCGGTGTTCCAGATCTCGGCGCTGACCGGCGAAGGCTGCCGCGAGCTGATCTACGCGATCAAGGACCATCTGGCGGCGATCAAGGCCGAAGAGGCCGCGGCGCTGGCCGAACCGGACATCCGTCTGGACGATCGGCTGCATAACGTCGACCAGGACGAGCGCGAGGCATAAGCAATACCAACGGTCTGAAAAAAACGACTTCCGGAGACAGGATCCCGCCATGCAATCGGTCATCGCGCAGGCAAAGCGCATCGTCGTCAAAGTCGGCTCCAGCCTGGTCACCAACGATGGCAAGGGACTGGACCACGACGCCATCGCCCGCTGGGCATCGCAGATCGCCAGGCTGCGCGTGGCGGGCAAGGAAGTGGTGCTGGTCAGCTCCGGCGCCATCGCCGAAGGCATGCAGCGCCTGGGCTGGGTGCGCCGGCCGAAGGAAATCCACGAGCTGCAGGCCGCCGCCGCCGTCGGCCAGATGGGCCTGGCGCAGGTCTATGAAAGCCAGTTCACGCGCTACGGCATCCGCACCGCGCAGGTGCTGCTGACCCACGCCGACCTGGCCGACCGCGAGCGCTACCTGAACGCGCGTTCCACGCTGCTCACGCTGCTGTCGCTGGGCGTGGTGCCGATCATCAACGAGAACGACACCGTGGTTACCGACGAAATCAAGTTCGGCGACAACGACACGCTCGGCGCCCTGGTCACCAACCTGATCGAAGGCGACGCGTTGGTAATCCTGACCGACCAGCGCGGCCTGTACACCGCCGATCCGCGCAAGGACCCGGCGGCGCAGTTCGTCGACGAGGCCATGGCCGGCACGCCCGAACTGGAGGCGATGGCCGGTGGCGCCGGTACCTCGATCGGGCGCGGCGGCATGCTGACCAAGATCCTGGCGGCCAAGCGCGCCGCCAAGTCCGGCGCGCACACCACCATCGCCTCCGGGCGCGAGGCCAGCGTGCTCGAGCGGCTGGCCGCGGGCGAGGCCATCGGCACCCAGCTGCTGGCGCCGACCGGCCGGCTCACCGCGCGCAAGCAGTGGATGGCCGACCACCTGCAGCTGCGCGGGCGCGTGGTGATCGATAACGGCGCGGTCGAGAAGCTGACCGGCGGCGGCAAGTCGCTGCTGCCGATCGGCGTGGTCGAGGTGCAGGGCGAATTTGCCCGCGGCGAGGTGATCGCCTGTGTCGATCCGCAGGGCAAGGAAGTGGCGCGCGGCATCACCAACTATTCGAGCGCCGAGGCGCGCCTGATCGCGCGCAAGCCTTCGTCGGAGATCGAGTCGGTGCTGGGCCACCTGAACGAGCCCGAGCTGATCCACCGCGACAACCTCGTGCTGGTCTGAGCGGCGACCGAAAACAGCCAAAGAAAAACGGCGGAACTGCCAGGCAGTCCCGCCGTTTTTTTATGCCGATGCCGCCCGCCTCAGCGGCGGCTGGGCGCGCGCGATTGCAGCTCGCGCACCATGTCCTCCGGCTTGCCGGCCACCGTGCGGCCCTGGCAGAAGAACTCGATGGCCAGCGTGGCAGCATAGGCGTTGCGCACGCCGGTTTCCATGCGATGCCAGGTCTCGCCGTAGCCGCTGGTGTTAGGCACCCATTCGGTGGCGCCCTTGGGCAGCGTGGCGTAGAGCTTGCGCTCGAAGGCGTCGCAGCGCATGCCTTCGAAGGTCACGTTGCGGGCGCCGCTCTGGCTGGTGGTGACCACGGTGTAGCGCACCACGTTGTCCTTGCCCACCGAAACCGACTTGCTGTCCACCGCAAACGACAGCGTGCCGGTGCCGGAAACCGAGAACGGCACCAGGTTGGCATCCTGCGGCGGCGCCGGCAGCATCGCCTTGGCTTCCTCGAAGGTCTTGGGCGCGAAGGGGCTGAGCCAGGTGCTTTCTTCTTCCGCCATCTCCTTGCCGGTGGTCTTGCAGCCCGCCAGCGCCAGCGTGGCGGCGGCAAGCAGCAGGCCGGCAGCGGTCAGGCCGCCGCGGCAGCCCGGGCCGGTGCAACTAGTCATCAGTACTCCGTGAGTTGGTAACCGGCGCCGCCGGCGAAACAGTTTCTTGTGCTGCCGCGCCGCCGCAGTCGGCCGCGGCAGGCCTTGACGACTGGCCGGCGACCGCGGGCGGGATGCCGCGCTGGCCGCCTCCATGGCGGCCGTGCGCATGCGTGCCATAGGGGCTCAGCGGCACGCGCGGATGCCGGTTCAGGAAGCGCGACAGTTCCGTCAGCGCCATCTGGTAGACATCGCGCTTGAACTCGATCACCGCCTCCAGCGGCACCCAGTAGTGGCTCCAGCGCCAGGCATCGAACTCCGGATGGTCGGTGGCGCGCAGGTGGATATCGCAGTCCCTGCCCGCCATGCGGAGCAGGAACCAGATTTGTTTCTGGCCCCTGTAGTGGCCGCGGATCTCGCGGCGGATGAACTTGTCCGGCACCTCGTAACGCAGCCAGTCGCGTGTGCGACCTACGATCCTGACGTGCTCCGGAAGCAGGCCGGTTTCCTCATGCAGTTCGCGGTACATGGCCTGTTCCGGCGTCTCGCCGTACTTGATGCCGCCTTGCGGAAACTGCCAGGAGTGTTCGCCGATGCGCTTGCCCCAGAAAACCTCGTTGCGTGCGTTGAGGAGGATGATGCCGACGTTCGGGCGAAAGCCTTCACGATCGAGCATGACTGCACCTCGAATCCTTTAGAATTACGCTGATTATAAAGGAAGCGCGCAGCTGGGCTCTGGCGGGGGGATGCTGGTTTTCCCGAGCAGAAGGGCAGTTTCAGGCGCGTGCGCGACAATTCAGTGCCGCCGCTACCGGAATTCGCCGGGCAGGCGTTGCGGCCTCGAGAGAAAGCTACGGATGAAAGCCTCGCAATTCTTCATTTCCACCCTCAAGGAAGCGCCCGCCGACGCGGAAATCGTGTCGCACAAACTGATGATGCGTGCCGGCATGATCAAGAAGCTGGGCGCCGGCATCTACACCTACATGCCGATCGGGCTGCGCGTGATCCGCAAGGTGGAGAACATCGTGCGCGAGGAAATGAACCGCGCCGGCGCGGTGGAAATGTCCATGCCGGTGATCCAGCCGGCCGAGCTGTGGCAGGAGACCGGCCGCTGGGACAAGATGGGCCCCGAACTGCTGCGCCTGAAGGACCGCCATGAGCGCGACTTCGCCGTGCAGCCGACCTCGGAAGAGGTGGTGACCGACATCGCCCGCAGCGAGATCCGCAGTTACAAGCAGCTGCCGCTCAATTTCTACCAGATCCAGACCAAGTTCCGCGACGAGCGCCGGCCGCGCTTCGGCATCATGCGCGGGCGCGAGTTCACCATGAAGGACGCCTATTCCTTCGACCGCGACACCGACGGCCTGCGCAAGTCGTACGAGAACATGTACGACGCTTACGTGCGCATCTTCAGCCGCTTCGGGCTTGAGTTCCGCGCGGTGGCGGCCGACAACGGTGCCATTGGCGGTTCGGGTTCGCATGAATTCCATGTGATCGCCGATACCGGCGAAGACGCCATCGTCTACTGCCCGACCTCGGCCTACGCCGCCAACATGGAGGCCGCCGAGGCGCTGCCGCTGTTGGCGGAGCGCGCCGCGCCGAAGCAAGACCTGGTCAAGACCTTCACTCCGGAGAAGGTCAAGTGCGAGCAGGTTGCCGAATTCCTGAGCATCCCGCTGGAGACCAACGTCAAGTCGATCGTGCTGGCCACGGACAGCGAAGCCGGCGCCCAGATCTGGCTGCTGCTGATCCGCGCCGACCACGAGCTGAACGAGGTCAAGGCCTCCAAGGTGCCGGGGCTGGCCGACTTCCGCTTTGCCACCGAGAACGAGATCGTCGACGCCTTCGGCTCGCCCCCGGGCTATCTCGGCCCGATCGACATGAAGAAGCCGGTCAAGGTGGTGGCCGACCGCACCGTCGCCAACATGAGCGACTTTGTCTGCGGCGCCAACTACCGCGACTACCACTTCACCGGCGTCAACTGGGGCCGCGACCTGCCCGAGCCGATCGTCGCCGACCTGCGCAACGTGGTGGCGGGCGATGCCTCGCCGGACGGCCAGGGCACGCTGGAGATCTGCCGCGGCATCGAGGTGGGCCACGTGTTTATGCTGGGCACGCGTTACTCGGAATCGATGAACGCCACCTTCCTGGACGAGAACGGCAAGACCCAGCCGATGCAGATGGGCTGCTACGGCATCGGCGTCACCCGTATCCTGGGCGCCGCGATCGAGCAGAACTTCGATGAGCGCGGCATCATCTGGCCGGCGGCGATCGCGCCGTTCGAGGTGGTGATCTGCCCGGTTGGCTATGACCGCTCCGAGGCCGTCAAGGCCGAGGCCGACCGCATCCACGCCGAGCTGCTGGCTGCCGGTGTCGACGTCATCATCGACGACCGCGGCGAGCGCCCGGGCGTGATGTTCGCCGACTGGGAACTGATCGGCGTGCCGCACCGCGTGGTGGTGGGCGACCGCGGCCTGAAGGAAGGCAAGGTCGAGTACCAGGGCCGGCGAGACGCGCAGGCCACCCCGGTCAGCGTGGCCGACGTGGTCAGCCACGTGCGCAACCAGCTGGCGAACTGAGCCCGATGCGCGCCGCACGCGCAATGCCCGCCGCCCGCCGCCTTGCCGGCGGGCTGCTGCTGGCGCTGGCCGCGGCGGCCGCGCATGCCGGCGCGCAGAAGGAAGAAGACCTGGCAGATTCCGTGCGCGGCGCGCTGGCCGCGGCGATTGCAGACGACCGGCCCACGCGGCCGGTCTTTGCATCCGGCGGCGAGCGCCTGGCTTACCTGAAGTGGCTGGGCGAAATGTCTTCGCGCCTGGCCACGCGCATCCCCGAGCCGCAGGTGCGCGTGGAACTGATCGAGGTCGCCTACTACGAGGCCAAGCGCGCCGGGCTGGAACCCGCGCTGGTGCTGGGCCTGGTCCAGGTCGAGAGCAATTTCCGCAAGTACGCGATCAGCTCGGCCGGCGCGCGCGGGCTGATGCAGGTGATGCCGTTCTGGGTCCGCGCCATCGGCGACAGCGACCCGCGCAAGCTGTTCCACCTGCAGAGCAACCTGCGCTACGGCTGCACCATCCTGCGCTATTACCTCGACCGCGAGCAGGGCGACCTGTACCTGGCGCTGGGCCGCTACAACGGCAGCCGCGGCCGCCCCGAGTATCCCAATGCCGTACTGGCGGCGTGGAAGCGCTGGCAGTATTCCGAAGCTTCGGTCACCGTTGCCGGCGAACCGGACAATGCGCCGGCGCGCGCCCCCCGTGCGCTGCCGTCGGATCCGCCGGAACGCAATCCTTTCTCGCCGCGCCGCGTCGCCAACCCGTCATGATCCGCGAAGCATCCGATGCCGGCGGCAGGGCCGGCTATACCGAATCCTCGCCCGAACTCGAGCAATGGCTGGCCCGGCATATCGCGCAGGGCTTTGCGGCCGATGCGCTGGTGCTGTCGATGCTGCGTTCGGGCTATGACGACGGCTTTGCGCGCCGGGCCGTGGCGGCAGCGTTCGGTGCGGACGTCGCCGCGGGCCGCCCGGCCAGGCCGGAGCCGGCGCGCACGGCGGCGCCTCCTCAGGCCAGGAGCACCGCGGCAGCCTTTGTGGCCGACGGCGGCGACCGCCAGGTGCCGATCCTGTTCCGGCTCGCCTCGCCGCAGATCCGGCTGTACCAGCAACTGCTGAGCGCCGACGAGTGCGACGCGCTGGTGGCGCTGTCGCGCGGCCGGCTGGCGCGCTCGCCGGTGGTCAACCCCGACACCGGCGACGAGAACCTGATCGACGCCCGCACCAGCATGGGCGCCATGTTCCAGGTGGGCGAGCATGCGCTGATCGAACGCATCGAGGCGCGTATCGCCGCGGTCACCGGCGTGCCGGCCGAGCACGGCGAAGGCTTGCAGATCCTCAACTACAAGCCCGGTGGCGAATACCAGCCGCATTTCGATTTCTTCAATCCGCAACGGCCGGGCGAGGCCCGCCAGCTGACCGTTGGCGGCCAGCGCATCGCCACGCTGGTGATCTACCTGAACACGCCCGCGGCCGGCGGCGCCACCGCGTTCCCGCGCCTGGGGCTGGAAGTGGCGCCGGTAAAGGGCAATGCGGTCTACTTCAGCTACCTGCTGCCCGACGGCATGCTGGACGAGCGCACGCTGCATGCGGGCCTGCCGGTCGCCGAGGGCGAGAAGTGGATTGCGACCAAGTGGCTGCGCGAGCGGCCGTATCGCAGCGAGGCCTGACCGCGCCGAGCAGGATTGCGCCGATCGATCCTGTATCGGCAATTTGCTGAAAAAGTGTACCGGTACTGTACCGTTGACTGACCGTAGACTGATTCCCTGAACGCATGGAGTCAGTCATGGAAGTATCCCAACTCGCAGCCGGCACCGGTGTCTTTGCCGCTTTTGCCGGTTTTGCGCTGGTGTCGTCGATCACCCCCGGTCCGAATAACACGATGCTGCTGGCCTCCGGCGTGAACTTCGGGTTCTTGCGCACGGTGCCGCACCTGCTCGGCGTCAGCATCGGCTTTGCGCTGATGGTGGCGCTGGTCGGGCTGGGGCTGGGGTCGCTGTTCCACGCCTTCCCGTGGACCTGGCAGGTGCTGCGCGTGGTGGCGACGGTCTATCTGGTCTGGCTGGCGTGGAAGCTCGCCACGGCCGGCGGCGTGCAGGACCAGCAGGTGGCGCGGCCGATGGGCTTCTGGGCCGCGGCGGCGTTCCAGTGGGTCAATCCCAAGGCGTGGGTGATGGCCGTGGGCGCGTGCAGCACCTATGTGCTGCACGGCAACCTGTGGCTCAACGTGCTGCTGCTGGCCGGGATCTTCGGGGTGGTGAACCTGCCCAGCGTGGCGATGTGGGCGTTATGCGGCTCGGCGCTGCGGCGCTGGCTGGCGCGGCCGAAGGTGCTGCGCGCGTTCAATATCGGGATGGCGGTGTTGCTGCTGGCTTCGCTGTGGCCGATTTTGGGGTCGCACCAGGCGTGATGTATTTTCTCCCCTCTCCCGCCTGCGGGGAGTGTAGGGGGGCCAAACCTCAGCCCGTCAAAATCAAACCAGCGCCCGGATCGCGCCCAAATTCCGCCAATACCCCTTGGCATCCATCCCGCACCCGAACACATAGCGATCCGGCACCGCAAAGCCGCAGAAGTCCGGGTGCATCGGCTTGAGCTTGGTCAGCGTCTTCTCGCACAGCACCGCCGCGTGGAATTCCCTGGCGCCCATTTCCATGATGCGCTCGCGGATCGCGGCCATGGTCTCGCCTTCATCCAGGATGTCGTCCAGCACCAGCACCACGCGGTCCTTGACCGACTCGCGCGGGGCCACGCGCCATTGCATCTCGCCGCCAACGGTCTTGTTGTTGTAGCGCGAGAGGTGGATGTAGTCGAACTCCAGCGGGAACGCCAGCTTGGGCAGCAGCATGCCGGTGAACACCACCGCGCCGCCCATCACGGACAGCACCAGCGGGAAGGCATCGCCCATCTTGGCGGTGATCTCGGCGGCCATGCGGTCCAGCGATGCCTGGACTTCCTCGGCCGAGACGATTTCTTCGGAGTTGGCCCACAGTTCGCGGGCCTGTACGGCGCTCATCATGATGTCTTTCCTGTCCTTTTGCGGGGGAGGCGGGTAACGCTGCAGCGTGCGCTCAGCGGTTGAAGAGGCCCTTCATGCCGCCCTTCATCGCGCCCATCTGGCGCATCATCTTCATCATGCCGCCGCCCTTGAGCTTTTTCATCATGGATTGCATCTGGTCGAACTGGTTCAGCAAGCGGTTGACTTCCTGAACCGGCACGCCGGCGCCCGCGGCAATGCGGCGCTTGCGGCTGGCCTTGATCAGGTCGGGCTTGGCGCGCTCGGCCGGCGTCATGCTGTTGATGATGCCTTCCATGCGGGCCACCTGCTTCTCGGCCTGGTCCATGTTGGCGCCCTGCGCCTGCTGGGCGAACTGCGCCGGCAGCTTGTCGACCAGGCTGGCCATGCCGCCCATCTTCTTCATCTGGCCGATCTGCGCCTTGAAGTCTTCCAGGTCGAAATCGCCGGTCTTCTTGATTTTCTTGGCCAGCTTCTCGGCCGCTTCCATGTCGACACCGCGCTGGGCTTCCTCGACCAGCGCCATGATGTCGCCCATGCCCAGGATGCGCTGGGCCATGCGGTCCGGATAGAACGGCTCCAGCCCGTCCAGCTTTTCGCCGACGCCGACGAACTTGATCGGGCGGCCGGTGATATGGCGCACCGACAGCGCGGCACCGCCGCGCGCATCGCCGTCCAGCTTGGTCAGCACCACGCCGGTCAGCGGCAGGGTGTCGTTGAAGGCCTTGGCGGTGTTGACCGCGTCCTGGCCGAGCATGGCGTCGACCACGAACAGGGTCTCGGCGGGCTTCAGCTCGGCGTGCAGCGCGGCGATTTCCTGCATCATCAATTCGTCGATGCCCAGGCGGCCGGCCGTATCGACGATCAGCACGTCGTGGTAGTGCTTGCGCGCCCAGTCCACCGCCGCGCGGGCGATCTCGACCGGCTTCTGGTCCGGCTGCGACGGGAAGAAGTCGGCGCCGACCTGCTCGGAAACGGTCTTCAGCTGGGCGATAGCGGCGGGGCGGTAGACGTCGCAAGAGACCGTCAGGATTTTCTTCTTCTTGTTTTCCTTGAGCCACTTCGCCAGCTTGCCGACCGTTGTGGTCTTGCCGGCACCCTGCAGGCCGGCCATCAGGATGATGGCGGGCGGCTGCACGTTCAGGTTCAGCTCGGCTTCCTTGTTATTGCCGCCGGCGGCCTCGGCGCCGCCGATGACCGAAGTCAGCTCGCGCTGGACCACGCCGACCAGCGCCTGGCCCGGCGTGAGGCTGGTGATCACATCCTCGCCCAGCGCCTTTTCCTTGACGCGGGCGATGAATTCGCGCACGACCGGCAGCGCCACGTCGGCTTCGAGCATGGCAAGGCGCACTTCGCGCAGCATCTCGGCGGTGTTGGCCTCGGTCAGGCGCGCCTCGCCGCGCATGGTCTTGACCACACGCGCCAGGCGTTGAGTGAGATTGTCCAGCATGGCAGGAATCGGGGGGAGATATCGGAGCAGGAGCTCGGTCTGAAATCGGGGCAGACCCGTGCCGGTTGCAGGCCCGGAGTACCGGTTCAACCGGCCGCCACCGTCCGTGGGCACTAAGGTAAACTGCGCAAATGGTCATTGTACTGTATGCCTTGACGGCACTTCTCTATTGCGGCCTGGCCTGGCACGGCTGGGCCACGCGCCATGCCGGCGTTGCCTCCACGGCCGCCAAGGCGGGACAGGCCGGCGGCGCGGCCTCGGCCGTGCTGGTCGCCGGCGGGCCCGGCAACACCCTGCCACCTGCGGGCGGCGCGCACGGCGAGGGCCGGCCCGCCTGGTGGCACGTGCTGATGCTGGCGGCACTGGCCAGCCACGGCATGCTGCTGCACGAAACCATCTTCCCGGCCGAGCGCATGATGTTCGGCTTTGCCTTCGCGCTGTCGGCCATGCTGTGGCTGGGCGTTGGCATCTACTGGATCGAGAGCTTCTTCTTCTCGCTGGCCGGGTTGGGGCTGATCGTGATCCCCGTCGCGCTGGTCGCCAGCCTGATGCCGCTGGCCTTTCCCGGCTCGCAGATCCTGGGCTATGCCGCGCAGCCGCTGTTCAAGCTGCACTTCATCATCGCCAACGTGGCGTACGGGCTGTTCACGCTGGCGGCGTTCCATGCCTTCCTGATGCTGCTGGCCGAGCGCCGGCTGCACGGTTTCCGCCACGCGCCGGCGCGCCCGGCCGATGGCAAGGCCGCGCAAACCGGCCAGTGGCTGGGCCGCTGGCTGGACCTGCTGCCGCCGCTGCTGACGCTGGAGAAGCTGCTGTTCCGCCTGATCGGCGCCGGCTTCGTTCTGCTGACACTGACGATCGGCTCGGGCCTGCTGTTTTCCGAAGAACTGTTCGGCCGCGCTTTCCGGATGGACCACAAGACTGTGTTCGCGCTGATCTCGTGGGCCATGTTCGGCGGCATCCTGGCAGGGCGCATCTTCCGCGGCTGGCGCGGCAAGGTGGCGCTGCGCTGGGTCATCGCCTCGTTCGGCATCCTGCTGCTGGCCTATGTCGGCAGCCGCTTTGTAATTGAAGTGGTCCTCCACCGTTTCTGAGACACCATGGCACGTATCCTGATCCTGCTGGCCGTGGTGCTGGGCGTCTTCTGGTGGCTGCGCGCCCGCGCCGAAGCGCGGCTGGCGCAGCAACGCGCCCGGCAGCAAGCCAGCGAAAGCGCCGCCCGGTCCAGCGCCAACGCCCGGCAAACCGAATCCGCCGAACCGATGGTCCAGTGCGCCCAGTGCGGCGTGCACCTGCCGCAAGGCGAGGCCATCGCCTGGCGCGGCCTGCACTACTGCCGCCGCAGCCACTTGCCTGACGAGGCCAGCCACACCGACGGCGGCGGCGCGCGCCCATGATCGAACCGGCGCTGTCAGGCTGGCAGCGGCTCAATGCCTGGCGCGGCCTGGCGCAGCTGTGGCGCCAGCCTGAACCGCCCGAATTCCACTGGCGCCTGCTGCGCTATTTCTGCTGGACCCGCGTCGCCGTGGGCCTGCTGCTGCTCGGCTACGCGCTGATGCGGCGCGGCGAGCCCGCGGCGGCGCCATTGCCGCCTTCGCTGCCGCCGGAATTGCCCTTCGGGCTGGCCGGCGTCGAGCATGCGGCGGCCATGACGGTCGCCGTGCCTTACCTTGGCATTGCGCTGGCGATGCTCGCCGGCACGCTGTGGCGCCGCCATTTCCACCTGCGCGTGCGCGTGCAGGTGCTGGCCGACCTGGCGCTGCTGGCGCTGGTTTTCCACGCCATGGGCCACCCCGCCAGCCAGGGCCAGGCTGACGGCCTGGCCATGATCTTCCTGCTGCCCGCGCTCGAAGCCGGCGCGCTCACCAGCCTGCCGTTCGCGCTCTTTGCCGCGTCGATCTCCGCGCTGGTGGTGATGGGCGGACCGTTCATGCACACAATCCTGCTGCGCCAGGCCGATGCCGGGCTGCTGGGCTCGGGCCTGTTCGGCCTGGTGTTCATGATCGCGGCGCTGCTGATGTATATGCTGGCCAACCGCCAGATCGCGCAGGAGCGGCTGGCGCTGGTGCGCGAGCAGGAATTGCGCATGCAGCAGCTGGTCAACCGGCTGATGGTCAACGACATGCAGGACGGCGTGATGCTGGTGCGCGCCAACGGCGCCGTGGTGGCGGCCAACCCGGCGGCGGTGGTGCTGCTGGGCGTGCAGGCGCATGAGCGCATCTATTCGCGCCGGCTGGGGGCATCGGCGGAGCAGGGCAGTGGCGGCGGCACCGATGCCGTGCTGTTCGACCTGCGCCGCATCCCGCGCCTGCAGCCGCTGATGGAAATGCTGCGCGACTGGCTGCGCAGCAAGGACGACGTGCCGCGCATCCTGCAGCTGCTGCCGATGGCGTCGGGCAGCGCGCTGGCCGACGGCACCATGCAGCACACCCGGTTGCGGCTGCGCTTCGTGCTGCCGGGGCTGGCGGGGTTGCGCTCGACGCTGGCGCAGGGGCGCACGGTGCCGTCGCAACTCGACACCGCCGCCTGGAACGAACTCTCGCCCGAGGCTGCCGCCCGCCTGCGCCTGGCCATCGCGCAGAACGAGGCCATGGCCTGGTCGCAGGAAGACGAAGCGCTGCTGCGCAGCGAGATGCGCGACACCGTGCTGGTTCATATCGAAAGCTGGGAGCGCATCGCCGAACAGGTGCAGCAGGAAAAGCTGGCCGCGATGGGCCGGCTGGTGGCCAGCATCGCGCACCAGATCCGCAACCCGCTGGCGGCGATCAGCCAGGCCAGCGAACTGCTGGCCGATTCCGCGCGGCAGGAGCCTGGCGCGGCGGACAGCGGCGCGGACGTCGACATCGACGCTCGCCTGCTGCGCATCATCAACGACAACGTGCGCCGGCTCGATCAGGTGGTGTCCGACGTGCTGCAGATGTCGCGCCGCCCGCGCACCGGCCGCAGCACCGTGCACCTGGCGCAGGCGCTGCCCGAGATCGTCGAGCGCTGGCGCCTGGAAATGCGCTCGCGCCGCCCGCACGCCGGCGAGACCCGCCCGGCCGGCCGCGCCGACGTCAACGCCAACGCCATCCGCCTGACCGTCGACGTGGCCCAGCCGGTGGTGTTCGACGCCGCGCAGTTGCAACAGGTGCTGGGCAACCTGCTCGACAACGCCTGGCGCTACTGCAGCCGGCTGCCCGGCTCGATCCGGCTGCTGGCGCACGCGCTGGACCAGCATCACGCCGAGCTGATCGTCTGGAACGACGGCGCCGAGGTCTCGCGCGAGCACCAGCGCAGCCTGTTCGAACCCTTCTTTACCAGCAACGCCCAAGGCACCGGCCTGGGCCTGTTCATGGCACGCGAGCTGTGCGGCGCCAACGATGCGCAAGTACGCTACGGCGCGGTCTCGGTGCCGGCGCTGCTCGAGCGCACCGGCGTGCTGGCCGCCGCCGCGCGCGATACACTGCCGGCCAAAGCCTTTGTCCTGACGCTGCGCATCGAGACCGCCGACGCGGCCGTCGCATGAACGGCGTCCGCCCATCCACACCCGCCACCATGCCACCCCGTACGCCCGATCCCATCCTCGTCATCGACGACGAGGCCGACCTGCGCGAGCTGCTCGACATCTCCATCCGGCGCATGGGCCATGACGTGGTGCTGGCCGGCTCGCTGGCCGAGGCGCGGCAGAAGCTGGCGCAGGGCCGCTACAGCCTGGTGCTGACCGACATGCGGCTGGGCGACGGCCTGGGCATCGAGATCGTGCGGCAGCTGTCGGCCGCGCCCGAGCGTATCCCGGTGGCGGTCATCACCGCCTACGGCAGCGCCGACAACGCCGTCGAGGCGCTCAAGGCCGGCGCCTTCGACTACATCGCCAAGCCGGTCTCGCTGGAGCAGCTGCGCAGCCTGGTGCTCAACGCGCTCGGCCGCCAGCAGCGCGACAGCACCGAAGCCGATGCCGGCGGCAGCGCCGGCGCGGACGCCGCCGCCGACCGCGCCGCGGCGTTGCTGCCCGGCCATTCGGCCGCCATGCACGAGGTGCGCCGCTCGCTGTCGCGGCTGGCGCGCAGCATGGCCCCGGTGGTCATCAGCGGCGAATCGGGCAGCGGCAAGGAGCGCGCCGCGCGCGCCATCCACGCGATCAGCGCGCGCGCCTCGCATCCGTTCATCGCGGTCAACTGCGGCGCCATCCCCGAGACGCTGATGGAGTCGGAGTTCTTCGGCCACGTCAAAGGCGCCTTCACCGGCGCCGACGGCGAGCGCGGCGGCTTCTTCCACGCCGCCAACGGCGGCACGCTGCTGCTCGACGAGGTGGCCGACCTGCCGCTGGCGATGCAGGTCAAGCTGCTGCGCGCGCTGCAGGAGCGCCGCGTGCGCAAGATCGGCGCCAGCCGCGAAGACGCCGTCGACGTCCGCGTGATGTGTGCCAGCCACAAGGACCTGGCCGCGATGGTCGCCGCCGGCCAGTTCCGCCAGGATCTGTATTACCGCCTGAACGTGCTGGCGCTGCGCATGCCCACGCTGCGCGAGCGCGGCGAAGACATCCCGGTGCTGGCGCGCGCCATCCTGGACCACCTGGCGGTGCGCTACGGCGACCCGCATCCCAAGCGGCTGGCGCCGGCGGCGCTGGAACAGCTGGCCGCCTACCGCTTCCCGGGCAACGTCCGCGAACTGGAAAACCTGCTCGAGCGTGCCTACGCCTTTGCCGAGAGCGAGCAGATCGAGGTGGCCGACCTCGGCCCGCTGGATGCCGGCGCGCCCGGCGCCGGGCTGATGGCCCCCGCGCCCACGATGGCGTCGCCGGTCCCAGCGACCCAGTACGCCCCCTGGGGCGCGCCGGGCATGTGGGCGCCGATGGCGCCCGCGGCGACACCCACGCCCGCAGCCGTGGCCGAACCTGCTGCCGCGCCACAGGTTGCCGCACCGCCCGCCACCCAGCCCGAACCCGAGGGCGACGCCACCGAGCGCGCCTGCCGCGGCATCGTCTTCCCAATCGACCTGCCGGCCCGGCTCGAAGCCGTGGAGCGCGAACTGATTTTGCAGGCACTGGCGCAGACCAACTTCAACCGCACCGCTGCCGCGCCGCTGCTCGGCCTGAACCTGCGCCAGCTGCGCTACCGCATCCAGCAGCTTGGCATCCGCGAAGCCATGGACGCCGCTGACCGCGGCGTGGCCGAGAACAACGGCGACGGCGCGGGCGAGGGCACGCCATGACGAGGCCCAGCCAGCCCAATCTGCCTGCACAGGTGCGTGCTTTCCTCCCAGACGCAGACGGCTGGGTACCCGCCGCCCGCCGCGTGCCGTCGCCCAATTTCGACGAACGGCCCACCGGCATGCCCGTGGACCTGGTGGTGCTGCACAACATCAGCCTGCCGCCCGGCCAGTTCGGCAGCGGCGACATCGAAGCGTTCTTCCAGAACCGGCTCGACCCGGACAAGCACCCGTTCTTCGCCACCATCCACCAGGTCCAGGTGTCCGCGCACTTCCTGGTGACGCGGCAGGGCGAGCTGGTGCAGTTCGTGCCGTGCACGCAGCGGGCCTGGCATGCCGGCCAGTCCGACTTCTTCGGCCGCACGCGCTGCAACGACTTCTCGATCGGCATCGAGATCGAGGGTTGCGACGACCTGCCGTTCACCCCCGCCCAGTACGACACCGTGGCCGCCCTGGTCCCGGCCCTGATGGCGGCCTACCCGGTGCGCGCGATTGCCGGCCACAGCGACATCGCCCCGGGGCGCAAGACCGATCCCGGCCCGCATTTCGACTGGGACCGGTTCGCCGCCGGTGCAGCAGTGCCGCCAGGCATGTTGCCCTATCGGCATACCATGGGGTGATTAATTCGTAACGTCATTCCCCATGGTCGTGCGCCCCTTTTTGGCACACATGCCCCAAGCAGGTTAGGGGCTATCGCATGCTCGCAACAATCAAAAAAATTTTTGTGAAATGTGCAGTTGCGAACGGTTTCGCTGAAACCCTTGTGTGTACTAGGCTCCCGGGCATGTGGCGCTGCCGCACGCGGCGGCCCGACCGCGAAACGACCCCGAAATAGCGGTTGTCAAGACTGGTCATTCGGATTCGTTTCACTATACTTAGCCAAGTTTTCAGCAGCACCCACTATATCTAGTAGTCAAACCGGGGAGCTGGCCCAAGTGTGAGGTGGCGGTTGCACAGCGAGTGCAACCCGTCCGGAAACCTCCGCAAAGCTGGCGAATCACAAAGAGTCCCTGGCGAAATGTTCACGCAAAGGCAGTTTGTCCGTGCGCGGTCACACCGAAACGGATCCTTCTTTCCGCCGCATTTCGCCAGGGACTCTTTTGTCTCTTAAATCCAGGGTAAAAACAGGACTTCACATGCAAACGGCCCAGAACGAACTCACCACGGGTGGCGCCGCCGCCGGCGTTGCCAGCCAGGCACCGAACGCACAGACCTCCAGCGCCGCTTCCACCAGCTACCCGGATCACAAGATCATCCGTCGCAACGGCGCCGTGGTGGCGTTCGAGCCGTCCAAGATCAACGTCGCCATGACCAAGGCCTTCCTCGCCGTCAACGGCGGGCAGGGCGCAGCTTCCGCGCGCGTGCGCGAGATCGTCGAGCAACTGACCGACAGCGTGGTGCGCGCGCTGGTGCGCAGCCGCCCGAGCGGTGGCGCCATCCATATCGAAGACGTGCAGGACCACGTCGAGCTGGCCCTGATGCGCTCGGGCGAGCATGAAGTGGCCCGCGCCTACGTGCTGTACCGCGAGAAGCGCGCCCAGGAGCGCGCCAGCGCCAGCGCCCAGGCCGTGGCCCGCGTGCAGCAGTCCGGCATCCAGATCAATGTGACAGACGCCGGCGTGACCAAGCCGCTGGACATCGTCGCGCTGCACGCCCTGATCGACAACGCCTGCTCCGGTTTGGGCGATGCGGTCAGCGCCGAGCCGATCCTGAAGGAAACCCTGAAGAACCTGTACGAAGGCGTGCCGATGACGCAGGTGTACGACTCCGCCATCCTGGCCGCGCGTACCCTGATCGAAAAGGACCCGAACTACAGCCAGGTCACCGCCCGTATCCTGCTGCACACCATCCGCAAGGAAATCCTGGGCACCGAAGTGACCCAGTCGGAAATGTCGGCCCGCTACGCCGAGTACTTCCCCAAGTTCATCGCACGCGGCATCGAAGCCGAGCTGCTGGACGAAAAGCTGGCCACCTACGACCTGGCCCGCCTGGGCGCCGCACTGGACGCCGGCCGTGACTTCCAGTTCAACTACCTGGGCCTGCAGACCCTGTACGACCGCTACTTCCTGCATATCGATGAAACCCGCATCGAAATGCCGCAGGCCTTCTTCATGCGCGTGGCCATGGGCCTGGCGCTGAACGAGAAGGACCGCGAAGCGCGCGCCATCGAGTTCTACCAGCTGCTGTCGTCGTTCGACTTCATGTCGTCCACGCCGACCCTGTTCAACTCCGGCACCCGCCGCTCGCAGCTGTCGTCGTGCTACCTGACCACCGTGTCGGACGACCTGGAAGGCATCTATGAAGCGCTGAAGGAAAACGCGCTGCTGTCCAAGTTCGCTGGCGGCCTGGGCAATGACTGGACCAACGTGCGCGCGCTGGGTTCGCACATCAAGGGCACCAACGGCAAGTCGCAAGGCGTGGTCCCGTTCCTGAAGGTGGTGAACGACACCGCCGTCGCCGTGAACCAGGGCGGCAAGCGCAAGGGCGCCGTCTGCGCCTACCTGGAAACGTGGCACCTGGACATCGAAGAATTCCTGGAGCTGCGCAAGAACACCGGCGACGACCGCCGTCGCACCCACGACATGAACACGGCCAACTGGATTCCGGACCTGTTCATGAAGCGCGTGATGGAAGGTGGTGAGTGGACGCTGTTCTCGCCCGCCACCTGCCCGGACCTGCACGACAAGGTGGGCAAGGAATTCGAGCGCGCCTACCTGGGCTATGAAGCCAAGGCCGCCAGCGGCGAGCTGAAGCTGTTCAAGAAGCTGCCGGCGCTGCAACTGTGGCGCAAGATGCTGGGCATGCTGTTCGAGACCGGCCACCCGTGGATCACCTTCAAGGATCCGTGCAACATCCGCAGCCCGCAGCAGCACGTCGGCGTCGTCCACAGCTCCAACCTGTGCACGGAAATCACGCTCAACACCAACGAGAGCGAGATCGCCGTCTGCAACCTGGGCTCGGTCAACCTGGTCGCCCACCTGGCCAAGCAGGCCGACGGCACCTACGCGCTGGATCACGCCAAGCTGCAGAAGACCGTGCGCACCGCCATGCGCATGCTCGACAACGTGATCGACATCAACTACTACGCGGTCGAGAAGGCGAAGAACTCCAACCTGCGCCACCGTCCGGTCGGCATGGGCATCATGGGCTTCCAGGACTGCCTGCACGTGCTGCGCACCCCGTACGCCAGCAAGGCCGCGGTGCAGTTCGCCGACACCTCGATGGAAGCCGTGTGCTACTACGCCTATCAGGCTTCGACCGAGCTGGCTGAAGAGCGCGGCCGCTACAGCACCTACGAAGGTTCGCTGTGGGACCGTGGCATCCTGCCGCAAGACTCGCTCAAGCTGCTGGCCGAAGAGCGCGGCGGCTACCTGGAAGTGGACCTGTCCAGCACCATGGACTGGGACAGCCTGCGCGCCCGCATCAAGCAGCACGGCATGCGCAACTCGAACTGCATCGCGATCGCCCCGACCGCGACCATTTCGAACATCATCGGCGTGTCCGCGTGCATCGAGCCGACCTTCCAGAACCTGTACGTCAAGTCCAACCTGTCGGGCGAGTTCACCGTGGTCAACGACTACCTGGTGCGCGACCTGAAGGAACGCGGCCTGTGGGACGAGGTGATGGTTGCCGACCTGAAGTACTTCGACGGCTCGCTGTCGCGCATCGACCGCATCCCGCAAGACCTGCGCGACATCTACGCCACCGCGTTCGAAGTCGAGCCGACCTGGCTGGTGGAAGCCGCAAGCCGCCGCCAGAAGTGGATCGACCAGGCCCAGTCGCTGAACATCTACATGGCCGGCGCGTCGGGCAAGAAGCTGGACGACACCTACAAGCTGGCATGGGTGCGCGGCCTGAAGACCACGTACTACCTGCGCACGATGGCTGCCACGCACGTGGAGAAGTCCACGGTGTCACGCGGCTCGCTGAATGCGGTGTCGTCGGGCAGCGACAGCGGCTCGGCCCTGGACGCAGCGGCCGCCTCGGCCCCGGCCATGCCGGAAGCCGAAGGCGCGGTCTGCACGATGCGCCCGGGCGACCCCGGCTTCGAAGAGTGCGAAGCCTGCCAATAAGTCTTACCTAACCCCCCGGTTTGCTCCCCTCTCCCGCCCGCGGGAGAGGGGCCGGGGGAGAGGGCCGGCGCAACCACGAAGTTGCACGAGTCAAAAAACACTGACCACCGCCGCCCCCAAACCGAATCACGGAGAACAACATCATGCTGAGCTGGGACGACGACGTTCAAGCCACCCCGCAGGCCGCACCGCAGCCTGCCCTGCAACCCGCTGCATCGGCTGCCACCGCTGACCGGCAAGGCGTCCTGCCGCCGTCCGCCACGCAAGCCGGCATCCTGGGCAACAACCCCAACGCCGCCGCCGCGCAGAGCAACCGCCGCGTCAACGCCGCCGACAAGCGCGTCATCAACGGCTCGACCGACGTCAACCAGCTCGTCCCGTTCAAGTACAAGTGGGCGTGGGAAAAGTACCTGGCCGGCTGCGCCAACCACTGGATGCCGCAGGAAATCAACATGTCCCGCGACATCGCCCTGTGGAAAGACCCCAACGGCCTGACCGAAGACGAGCGCCGCATCATCAAGCGCAACCTCGGCTTCTTCGTCACCGCCGACTCGCTGGCCGCCAACAACATCGTGCTGGGCACCTACCGCCAGATCACCGCGCCGGAATGCCGCCAGTACCTGCTGCGCCAGGCCTTTGAAGAGGCCATCCACACGCACGCCTACCAGTACATCGTTGAATCGCTGGGCCTGAACGAAGCCGAGATCTTCAACGCGTACCACGAAGTGCAGTCGATCCGCGACAAGGACGAGTTCCTGATCCCGTTCATCGACACGCTGACCGACCCGTCGTTCAAGACCGGCACGCCGGAAAACGACCAGAAGCTGCTGAAGTCGCTGATCGTGTTCGCCTGCATCATGGAAGGGTTGTTCTTCTATGTGGGCTTTACGCAGATCCTGGCAATGGGGCGGCAGAACAAGATGACTGGGGCTGCGGAGCAGTATCAGTACATCCTGCGGGATGAGTCGCTGCACTGCAATTTTGGTATCGACCTGATTAACCAGATCAAGCTGGAGAATCCGCATCTGTGGACGGCGGAGTTTAAGGCTGAGATTACTGAGCTGTTCAAGAAGGCGGTGGATCTGGAGTATCGCTATGCGGAGGATACGATGCCGCGTGGGGTGCTTGGTCTGAATGCGCCGATGTTTAAGTCGTATCTGCGCTTCATCTGCAATCGTCGTTGCCAGCAGATTGGTCTTGATCAGCTGTTCCCGAACGAGGAGAACCCGTTCCCGTGGATGAGCGAGATGATTGATCTGAAGAAGGAACGGAACTTCTTCGAGACGCGCGTCATTGAGTATCAGACGGGTGGGGCGTTGAGCTGGGATTGAGTTGTTGTTTTGCTTTGATGATGAGAAATGGGAGCTGATGGCTCCCATTTTTTATGGCTAGAGATAACGAGTAACTGCAATCGGCCGCAAGCGGACGGTCGACGTCAACGCTCAAATCGGTGACAATCGGCCGTCCTTCACCAAGTAGAAAGCGGGCTGTTGTGACTCTAGCGAAGCGAGAAACAAACAACTCACTTAAATGCACGCCTTTGGTCCGTTAATCTCGAAACCACGGTCCACCGGTAAAAGGTAAATATCATACGGAAGATTGCAGAGAGGAAATGTCGTGGCGATACTTAGATCTCACTCATATGCCCATTGGAACTATTTCCTCGCACTTGAGGAGGATCTAGATCGGCTTTCTCGATATGTAGACCTTGCAGGAGGCAATGACGCGACCTATTCGATTGAGATCGCGCGCTTGTTTCTCGGAGCGAGTGCAGAGGTCGATGTGGTACTCAAGCAACTCTGCAGAAAGCACAATCCACAATCAGATGCAACAAGCATTAACGCCTACTTTGGTGCGGTTTCCGCGGCGTGTCCAAATTTCATCGAATTTGAAGTTCAAATTCCTCGATATGGCCTGATTCTTCACCCTTGGAGTGGTTGGGCGGAAGGGGTGCCGCCGATTTGGTGGAAAGACCATAACAAGGTCAAGCACCACCGCGACGAACACTTCCCAAAAGCAAACTTGAAGAACTGCATCAACTCGGTGGCCGCGCTCTTTGTTGCAGTGTTACACCTCTACGAAGAGGCGGGACGCAACGGCGAACTTCTTCAATTGCCACGTCTGCTCAACGTCGGAGACCTGCACTTTAGGGGGACCGGGATGGGGCGCTACGGAAACAGCTATAGGTACGAAGTACGGTGACGGCCAACAGGTCAATCAACACAGATTGTCGGCAGCAGTTGGTCCGGCACGGTGCATTAGGGCCGTAGCCGGGCCAGTTGCGGACCGTCGGCAAGTGCGTGCGGACGCTGAAAATCAAGACTGAATCGTAGTACCGTCGATGCATTGTCTCGCCAAACAGCGGACAATCATCAATCTTTTCAGATTTTGAACTCAATGCATGAATGATAGAAAAATAAGAGTAGTTATCAAAGTTGATGGTGTGCAAAGAACCGTAATTGCCGTTCGTCAAGTGAGAAATTCTGATAATAATGAACTATTTGACTTGAATTTTCACACCACATCCGGAGGTCGGGCATACAAAGCGAGCACCTTTGGAGAGTTGGTTGCGACCATAGATGAAGCAAACTTTCGAGAGTGCGATCAACATATAAGTGTTCACTGCAACGCAAAAAGCAGTTCGACAAATACAATAAAGAAGTCGCTAGTCTTTGGTGACAAAAGTATTGAATCGCATGTGCAAATTACGACAGGGATAAAACAAGATAATTTGTTCGTGCCAGCATTCTTTATGGTTTGCGGCGACCTTTCCCGTGAAAGATTTACAATTCCAGTCGATTGTGATGATGAAATTGTTGATCTTGGTGAACTTCGGCCAAATCGTGACCAACTACGACTAATGGCTGTTGTTAGTCAGAAAGGTAAAGAATTCACATCCAATGAGGAGCACCCAAGCAACCTACGAGTCATTAGTTTGAAAAACTTCAATTTGACCTTGATATGGTCGTTCCTTAACGTTCGATCTCATCCGCAAGCGATAAATTTTTTCATTGGGACCACCCGTGAACAAGGCGCCATGCGAGGTTTGGATTGGTGGGAAATTTACAATCTCTACACTGACATGAACATGACTCATGCTGCCGCCTATTTTGATGCTTATCCCACGACATCTTGAATGACTGTTATCGGCGCAATCCAGCAGCCGCTTGTAGTGTTCGCCGGCGAAGTCCAGAGGAAAGTCCCGATTGAAGTGGCCATGGGGTTGCAAGCGCTTGGCGAGCGCGCACGGTGGGTTCGCTCAAGCGGGGTTGGGCCCAACGCCCTGGATTTCCACATAGCCTTCGAAATCGCCGCATGGTGGAGAAGGGGGAGAAGGGGCCCATGCTGGTGCTGTCCCGCGACAAGGGGTTCGACCCACTGCTCGCCTGGCTTGGCGGGGAGCTGTCACCAAGCTCATCGCAAATCGATCCATCAGCGACGCCGAAGGGGCGATCACCTACCACTTTTGATGAAACGAGTGGCACCCGGTCAGCGGCGGTCGCTGTTTCGCGACGAGCCGTCGGGGGAGATCGGCTGCGGATTCAACCGCTCGCCAAGCGTGCCTTGGACGGACTAACGCCACTACTACGCTGCCGTCCGCGACTCACGGCCACAACGCAAGTGCAGCCTCAAATAGCCGAGGGACCTCAGACCATTTCCTGTGGCGTGCCAAAGGACGTAATCAGCGCCGCGCCGCGTACTCGTAGGATTGACGAATGGACCTTGTGCGATCCTTAAGGACATACAGGTCGTCCATGCTTACTCCCTGATGTCGTCGGCGTTATGCCTCACAAATGGCTCTGATTTCTCAGAACCGCGGACTACGGCGCTCGCGCTTGACGAGTTTCGCCAACAAGTAGGAGGCCACCGTTCCCACAACTTCAATGGCAGCCTTAGCCTCTTCATCAGAAAGTGTCGGCAACCATGGCCGGCCGTGGCCGGATGCGTATTTCGGCGAACGTGACCGCCGATTTCGGGAACGTGACCGATTTGGCGAGATAGGCGTTGCGCGGTGTCGATTGTAGGGTTTCGTATCAGTTCTGGTCGAGTTCGGGCTCCAGGATGTTGGGTTTTGGTGATGCTTTTCTGAGCGATTCGCCAGTGAGCGTGATCCGGTGATGGCGCTGCATGAGACGGTCGAGCATCGCATCGGCGATGGTTTCGTCGCCGA
>NZ_SMNY01000068.1:0-693 GCF_004353535.1 Cupriavidus sp. L7L | reverse complement strand
CGAAGGTGTTCTTGAGGGGCTCGAATGGGCTCGCAAGCCTTGGGATGTGGTGAGCACAGCTCATCTTGCAAGGGCGCAACCCCACTTGGCAGAACAATGTTCGGGGAAGAGTGAAAAAGTTAGCCCCGGAGATCCAGTTCAAGAGGTTGCGGTAAAGCTCGCATCGTCTACATCTCTGGATCACTTGGCCGATGGCTCGGTGGACATGGTGATTACGGACCCTCCATTCGGTGACAACATCCAATATGCGGAGCTCTCCGATTTCTTCTATGTCTGGCTCCGCCTCGGTTTGAAGCAAATTTACCCAACGGTCTTCTCTACCGATTTGACACTTAAGTCTCTTGAGGCAGTTACGAATGCGTCTCGCGAGCCAGACGATCCAGATGGTTTCTATCAGCGTCTGCTTACTCAATGCTGGAGAGAAGCGCATCGCATTCTTAAGCCAGGAGGACTCCTAGCTTTCACTTTTCATCACAGTGAAGACGAACCATGGGTGGCCGTGCTGGAGTCTTTGTTCGACGCAGGCTTTTACCTCGAGGCTACCTACCCGATCCGGGCGGACGAAACCAAGGGGGACGGCCAATTCGGTTCTCAGAAAATCGAGTACGACATCATCCACGTCTGCCGCAAGCGCACCGAAGAACCCAAGCCGGTGAGCTGGGGCCGGATGCGCCGCGAGGTGATGGCTGACGT
>NZ_SMNY01000067.1:0-541 GCF_004353535.1 Cupriavidus sp. L7L | reverse complement strand
CGAGGAATACGGCGGCGCCAACATGGGCTACCTGGCGCACATGATCGCGATGGAAGAGATCAGCCGCGCCTCGGCGTCGGTGGGCCTGTCGTACGGCGCGCACTCGAACCTGTGCGTGAACCAGATCCACCGCAACGGCACGGCCGCGCAGAAGGCGAAGTACCTGCCCAAGCTGGTGTCGGGCGAATGGATCGGCGCGCTGGCGATGAGCGAGCCCAACGCCGGCTCCGACGTGGTCAGCATGAAGCTGCGCGCGGAACTGAAAGGCGACCGCTACGTGCTCAACGGCACCAAGATGTGGATCACCAACGGTCCGGACTGCGACGTGCTGGTGGTTTACGCCAAGACCGAGCCCGAGCTGGGCGCGCGCGGCATGACCGCCTTTATCGTCGAGAAGGGCATGAAGGGCTTCTCCGTGGCGCAGAAGCTGGACAAGCTGGGCATGCGCGGCTCGCACACCGGCGAGCTGGTGTTCGAGGACGTGGAGGTGCCGGCCGAGAACATCCTCGGCGCCGAGAACAGCGGCGCCAGGGTGCTGATG
>NZ_SMNY01000066.1:0-28546 GCF_004353535.1 Cupriavidus sp. L7L | reverse complement strand
AAGCCCGTGCTGCCGTTCGACTTGCATGTGTAAGGCATGCCGCCAGCGTTCAATCTGAGCCAGGATCAAACTCTTCAGTTCAATCTCTGTGTGGGTCCGAAGACCCTCGCTCTTTCGAGCGGTCGCTCACTCTCAGAAAACTGACTGACCAGATCCGAAGACCCAGTCACGTTTTGCTGTGCGAGCACTGTATAACTTGTGAAGCAACACTGTCCGAAGACAGCGGCGCCCGCTACCCAGCGCCCACACTTATCGGTTGTTTGTTTGTTAAAGAACTTCGCTTCCCGGCTTTGCCGTTCAGCGCGCTGCGTTGTCTGCAGCAGAGAAACGAGATTATGCAGGGCTTTCTTCGTTTCGTCAACCGTTGCAGCAATCTTTTTTTGCTGCGGCCAGCGCTGCAAACTTCGCTGCGCCAACCTTGCGGTCGACCCCGCAACCCTTGCTGCGTCTGCTTTGCAGCGCCGCGTTGTGTTGCGAGGGGGCGAATATTAAGGGACCCGGAGGTGCTTGGCAAGGGGTTTCTGAAAACTTCTTCGTGCCGCCATCGCCAGGCACTTAAAATCGGCTGATGCCGGATATGCCCACTTACCTGCCGTCGCGCATGCCCGCGGACGGCAAGCACTTTGCAGACGCCCTCGCGCTCGCCGCGGCGCTGTCGCGCCCGATCGTCTTCGTCGACCTCGAAACCACCGGCGCCGATGCCCAGCGGGACCGGATCACCGAGATCGGCGTCGTCGAGGTCGGCCCGGACGGAATTACCGAATGGGATACCTTGCTGGACCCCGGCATGGGGATCCCGCCGTTTATCCAGCGCATGACCGGCATCTCCGACGAGATGGTGCGTGGCCAGCCGACGTTCGAGTCACTCGCCGAGCCACTTGCCGAGCGCCTGCAGGGCCGGCTTTTCGTAGCCCATAACGCACGCTTCGATTATGGCTTCCTGAAGAACGCATTCCGCCGCGCCGGCGTTACGTTCCGTGCGGATGTGCTGTGCACGGTACGCCTGTCGCGCTCGCTGTACCCGTCGGTGGAACGCCATGGTCTCGATGCGCTGATCGCCCGCTTTGGCCTGACGCCTAAAGGGCGGCACCGCGCCCTGGCCGATGCCGAGCTGCTTTGGCAGTTCTGGCAGAAGATCCACGACACCTATTCGGTCGAGCTGGTCGAGGCCGCGGTGCGCACCCTGGTGCGTCGCGCCAGCCTGCCGGCTGGCCTGGACGAAACCGCGCTGGAAGACGTGCCCGCCGCTCCCGGTGTCTATATCTTCTACGGCGATGACGACGTCCCGCTGTATGTAGGCAAGAGCGTGCACCTGCGCCAGCGCATCGGTGCCCATTTCTCGGGCGACTACCGCTACGGCAAGGATATGCGGCTGGCGCGGCTGGTGCGCCGGGTCGAGTGGCGCGAGACCGGCGGCGAGACCGGCGCGCTGTTGCTCGAGGCCAGGCTGGTCAAGACGATGCAGCCTGTCCACAACCAGCTGCTGCGTAGCAATGCCCGGCTCTACGCATGGGAGCTGCCGCCGCAGTTGCCGGTGCCGCGCCTGCGCACCAGCCGCGACACCGATTTCTGCCGGCATCGCGATCTGTTCGGCGCCTTTGGCAGCCGCGGTGCAGCCGAGGCGCGCCTGCGTGCGCTGGCCGAAGAGCACGGCTTGTGCATGGCCACGCTGTCGCTGGAAAAGACCACGCCGCGAGGCAACCCGTGCTTCGCGCGGCAGGTACACCGCTGCGCCGGCGCCTGCGTCGGCGCCGAGCCGGCCGCCGCGCATCGCGCGCGCCTGGCCACCGCACTGGCGCCGCTGGCACTGGTGCCGTGGCCATTTGACGGTCCGGTGGCATGGCGCGAGGAGCATGCCGGACGCACGTGGTGGCATGTCGCCAACGACTGGTGCTATCTGGGCTGCTCACTCACGCTGGACGAGGCCCGCGCGCTGGCCGTTGCGCCAGCGCACTTCGACCTGGACACCTACCATATCCTCGCCCCGCGCATGGCGCAGTGGATGCCGGAAACGGTCCCGCTGCCGGTAGCGAGCCTGTTCGAGCTGACCCCGCCGGCGAAGCCGCAGGAGCAGGATGTACTGCGGCCGGTGCGTGCTACCGCGGCGACCGCCCCACGCAGGCCAGCCCGCGCGGCCGGTCAGCAAGCCCTGGATCTGTTCGCCGACTGAACCGCGCCGCCGGCTGCCCGCTGTGTGGGCTGGCGCGCAGACCGTGCTTGTGGGCAGGCGTGCCCTTCCGTTAGTCTCGACGGACCGCCCTTGCCGCCGGGCGCGCCGATGCGGAGTCTCAATGCCTGCCAAACTGTTCCGTCCTGCCGAATCGGCCCGCGGCGCCGCGCGCGTGCGCGCGTGCCTGGCCATCCTCTGGGCCGGAGCCTTCACCGGCGCGTGTGCCAACCTGGGCGGCGGCGCCATGCAGGAAATCTTCGACTCCTGGAAGAACGTCTCGGTCGACGAGGCCAAGCGCCAGTGGGGACCGCCACAGGCGGTTCAGGCGATGCCGTCCGGCACCGCCTATGTCTGGAACGAGACCATCCCGGCAGCCCGCGCGCCAGGCAGCGGCCCCCGCGATGCCGGCATGGAACGCACGCCGGTGCCGGGCCATTGCCAGCGCAAGCTGATCGCGGGCCCGGACGGCATTGTCATCGGCGGCGAATGGAGCGGCGATGCCTGCTGCATCAGCACGCTGGTCGGCCGCTGTGCCGCACTGAAATACCGAGGGCCCGGCTGACCGGCGGCACGGCGCCTTGAAGTCCTTGAAGTACTGCATGACCAGCAGGACCGGGGCCGCCATCAGCTGCGCCTGCCCTCCCGTCGCAGAGCGGAAGCGCCATTCAGGCCGCCGGCCACGCGCCGGTGGCAGCCAGGACCGGCGAGTATTCGCGCAACTGCCAGCGCATCGGCAGCACCGACGGGCGCCGCATCACCTGCTCGACATGCAGCCGCACCAGCCGCTCCGCCCCGGCGAATGTCGCCAGCTCGGCGCCGTCCCAGATCACTTCGGCATGGCCACCGACATGGAGCAGCGCGCCTTCGGCAAAATCGGGCACCACCAGCCCGGCGCGTGGGTTCTGCAGCAAGTTGCCGACGGTATTGAAGAAGTTGTTGCCGTTGAAATCCGGGAAGGTGAGCGTGCCATTGCCGTCCACGCGGATAAAACCCGGCTTGCCGCCGCGGTGCGATACATCGACGCCGCCGGTGTGCGCGCCCTCCTCCGGCGAGGCAGCATGGCTGGTGGCAATGAACAGCGTATCGGCGGCCCGCAGCCACGCTGCCCCGGCGTCGTCCAGCACCGTGCCGTGCCATGCCGGCACGGGAGCTCCCGGTTGTGCCATGGTGCCTTCGCGCAGCTGGATATAACGCGGGCAGTTGCCGAAGCTCTGCTCGACTTCGACCGTGAACCCGCGCTGGTCGCGCGCCACGATGATGCCGTTCATCCGATTGCGCCGGCGCGTGGACAGCTCGATGCCCAGCAAGCCAACGCTCGCACCGTGCTCCAGGGCCTGTTCCAGCGGATCGCCAGGCAGCGGCAAGGCGTCGATGCGCAAGTGCGTGGCATCGGGGCTATATGCAAACCCCGGCGCACCGGCAAGCACCGATGCCCACGGCAAGCCACCGGCATCGACCGCGCCAACCAGCAGGATCGGCAGCTGGGCATAGAAGTCGCGATGCTGTGCGGGCATTTCGCCGCGGATCACGCGCGCGCCGGCCGCAGCCATGCGCTCGCGCTTGCCGGCGCGCTCCTGCGCGGCCAGTTCCCCGGCGTGGAAAGGCAGGCCGGCATGCGGCCAGACGGGCAGTTCCATGATGGACTCCTTGGCTGATGCAGCCGGCGCTCGCGCGGCGGCGTCCGGTTATCCGGCCTCAGGCAGCCCTGCCGGGCCGGGATACGATCATCGGCACGAAGCCGGGCAGCGCCTCAATGCGGCGCAGCCACGCGTTCAGTGCGGGATACGGCGCCAGGGGCACGTTGCCTTCTTCGGCGCGGGCAATGTAGCTGTAGGCGGCGACGTCGGCGAGCGTGGCATGGCTGGCTGCCAGGAACGGCTGCTCGGCCAGCAGGGATTCCATCAGCACGAACAGGCGCTGCGCGCGCGCGATGGCGTCGTCCAGCGGCACCGGCCGGCCGAACAGCACGCCCAGGCGCGCCGCGGCGGGGCCGAAGGCGATTTCCCCGGCGGCCACCGACAGCCAGCGCTGCACGCGCGCGGCTCCGACCGGGTCGCGCGGCAGCCAGCGGCCATCGTCATAGCGCGTGGCCAGGTAGACCAGGATCGCGTTCGAATCGCCGATCACCGCGCCGTTGTCGTCCAGCACCGGCACCTGCCCGAAGGGATTGAGCCGCAGGAACGGCTCGCGATGCTGTTCGCCGCCGCGCAGGTCGACGTCGACCAGCCGGTACGGCAGTCCCAGCAGCGACAGGAACAGTTCGGCGCGATGGGCGTGGCCCGAGAGCGGCGAGCGATAAAGGACGAGCGGAACGCGGGGCTCGGCGGGATGGCTGGCGGCTTGCATGACACACTCCTCGGGGGTTGGGATACCGGGATTCTGGACGCGGAAGGCGCTGCAATAAATGGGGCGCCTGATATTTGACTACTCCAAAAATCGGAGTAATGTGTGGCGCCATGGACAAGCTTCGAGCCATGCAGACCTTCGTGCGCATCGTCGACGCGGGCAGCCTGACTGCCGCCGCGGCGACGCTGCACACTTCCCTGCCCGCGGTGGTGCGCACACTGGCCGCGCTCGAGTCCGAGCTGCAGGTGCGGCTGCTCAACCGCACCACGCGGCGGCTGTCCCTGACCGGCGAGGGGCGCAGCTACCTGGACAGCTGCCGGCGCATCCTGGCCACCATCGATGAAGTCGAGGCCGGCCTGACCGCCAGCCATGTCGAGCCCAGCGGCCAGCTCACGCTGACCGCGCCGGTGCTGTTCGGGCAGATGTATATCGCGCCGGCAGTCACGCGCTTCGTGCAGCGCTATCCGCGCGTGCGCTGCCGCATGGAATTCACCGACCGCGTGGTGAACCTGCTGGAAGAAGAGCTCGACGTCGGCGTACGCATCGGCCCGCTGGCGGATTCGACCCTGGTGGCGCAGCCGGTCGGCCATATCCGGCGCGTGGTGGTGGCCACCCCCGCCTACCTGCGCAAGCATGGCACGCCGCGCCATCCCGACGACCTCGCGCGCGCCAATTGCGTGCGCTTCACCGGCAATGCCGCGCACTGGTGGACGTTCCAGGAAAACGGCAAGCCGTTCCAGGTGCAGGTGACGGGCAACCTCGAATTCAACCAGACCGCGCCGGCCGTGGCCGCTTGCGCGGAAGGCGCCGGCTTGGGCAATTTCCTGTCGTACCAGGTGGCGCAACTGGTGCAGGCGCGCAAGCTGCGCATTGTGCTGGAGACGTTCGAGCAGCCCGCCTGGCCGTTGTCGCTGATCTATCCGCATGCGCGCTTGCTGCCGGCGCGCACGCGCGCCTTTATCGACTGGATGCGCGACGACCTCGGTCCGCGCTTTCGCTGAGACAGCGTTCCCGCGGTGCGCGAGAGCAAGACCAAGACGCAGAGATGCCGATTCCATGCCCCTGGCCAGCGCTCCAACTCCGACGGGCTTCGGCGCCCGCTTGCGCCGCCTCATCCGCCGACCCAGCGGCAATGCGCTCCGCCAGGGTATCCACGACGCGGAGCAACAGGCATGCGTACCTTGCGCGCACGAGTGGCGACCCACCCGTTCGCAGCGACCGGCCACCCGACAAAAGCCTTGACGCCGCGCGGCGCGCACCGGTATTTTTCAAAAGCGAATCTGCATTCGAATACGGAAAATCCCTATGCCAGCGACGTCGTCCGGCCTTCCGGCCACCTCTTCCTTTCCCCGTATCGATACGCCCTCGATCCTGCAGCCGCCGCGGCAGCGGCGCGCGCGCGAGACCGAGCAGGCGCTGCTCGGCGCGGGCCGTGAACTGCTGGCGAAGCGCGATTTCGCCGCGGTTTCGGTGGCCCAGATCGCCGCTGCGTGCCAGGTGTCGGTGGGCGCTTTCTATGGCCGCTTCCGCGACAAGATGGCTTATTTCGAGGCATTGCGCGCCCTGGTGATGGAGGAAACCTCGGCATCGATCGACCGTTACCTCGCGCAGGAGCGCTGGGAAGACGTGCCGACCGCCGTACTGCTAGACAAGGCCGCGCGCTTCATGGTGCTGGGCACGCTGGCCAATCGCGGCGTGATGCGCGCTTCGCTGCGGCATGCCTCGACGAAGCCGGAAGAGTGGCAGCCGCACCGCCAGAATGGCGAAGCGATCGTCGAGCGGATGGTGCAGTTGCTGGTACCACGGCTGTCGCTGCCCGCGGATATCGCCGATCTGCGTGTGCGCTTTGCCATGCAGGCGGTCTTTAGCGTGCTGGTCAATGCGGTGCTGAACGATTCGGGGCCGCTGCATCTCGACGATGAGCGAATGATCCCCGAACTGAGCCGCATGATGGCGGGGTACCTCGGCGTCACAGGCAACGCCCAGGCCTGAATTCGCGCGGTAGTGCAGTCTGGTAATGCAGCGCGCCCATGGCCGCTATGAATTCGGTGGTGCTTGCTTGGCGGCAGCGCACGTCCTCTCTAGAATGCGTCCACGCTGACTGCATCCACGCCCACTGATACCGCACATGGCCACGCTTTTCCTCGTCCGCCACGGACAAGCCTCGTTTGGCGCCGCCAACTACGATTGCCTGTCGGAGACAGGCCGCCAGCAGGCGCGCTGGCTGGGCGAGTATTTCAGCGAGCGCGGCTTGCGCTTCGCACGCGTGGCCGCGGGCAACCTCGTGCGGCAGCAGGACACCGCGCGCGAGATCCTGGCCGCGATGGGCCAGCCGCAAGCGGAAATTGCCACGCATCCCGGCCTGAACGAATATGACGGCGAGGCGCTGTACCGCTGCCACACCGGCGGCGCCGACCATCGCGCCCACCAGAACGGCGATTACAACGACTACTGGCGCACTTTCCGCACCGCCTACCATGCCTGGACCCAGGATGGGCTGACCGACATGACGGAAAGCTGGGCCGATTTCGGCGCGCGCATTGCCGGCGCGCTGACGCAAGCCTGCGAAGGCACCACGCGCGAAGACGCCATCCTCGTGGTCAGCTCCGGCGGCGCCATCGGCCGCGCCACGGCCGACCTGCTCGGCGCCCCCGCGGCCACTGCCATCGAAATGAACCTGCAGTTCCGCAATACCGCGTTCTGCGAAATCATCGTCGGCCGCGGCGTGCAGCGCTTGCTGAGCTTCAACAATATCCCGCACCTGGACCGGCCGGAACGCCGCAGCGCGCTTACCTTCGCCTGAAGGCCACAGGCACCACGCGCAACAATGACAAACCCGCCTGACGGCAGGTTTCTGTTGGCGTGGAATGCGGCGGCAATCGCTCCGGCAACTGGCGCGGGCACTTTGACATGCCCGCGCCGCCGGTCCTTCTCCCTTTACTACCTTTTCTGCTGCATTCCTGCTCGGGCGCCCGACACGGACGCCAGTGCCTTACAGGCGTTCGACGATGGTCACGTTGGCCAGCCCGCCGCCTTCGCACATGGTCTGCAGGCCGTAGCGCTTGCCGTGCGTATGCAGCGCATGCACCAGCGTCGTCATCAGCTTGGCGCCCGAGCCGCCCAGCGGATGGCCCAGCGCAATCGCGCCGCCATGCACGTTGAGGCGCTCCGGATCGGCGCCCGTTGCCTGCAGCCAGGCCAGCGGCACCGGTGCGAAAGCTTCGTTGACTTCGAACAGGTCGATGTCGTTGATGCTCAGGCCGGCCTTCTTCAGCGCGTGCATGGTCGCCGGCAGCGGCGCTTCGAGCATCACCACCGGGTCGTGGCCGATTACGGTCATATGGTGCACGCGCGCCAGCGGCTTGACGCCGAGCTTCTTCAGGCCAGCCTCGTTGACCACCAGCAGGCCGGCGGCGCCGTCGCAGATCTGGCTCGACGAGGCAGCGGTCACGCGCCCGCCTTCGGCGATCAGCTTGACCGCGCCGATGCTGTCCATCGTGGCGTCATTGCGGATGCCTTCGTCCGCGGTATGCATTTCGCCGTTGGCGCCCTCGGCGGTGCGCACTTCGACCGGCACGATCTCGGCGTTGAAGCGGCCCGCCCTGGTCGCTGCCGCGGCGCGCTGGTGGCTGAGCAGCGCGTAGGCATCGAGCTGCTCGCGCGACAGGTTGTACTTGCGCGCAATCATCTCGGCGCCGGTGAACTGGCTGAACTGCACGCCGGGGTAGCGCGCCTCGACGCCCGGGCTCTTGGGCACGCCGAAGCCGTTCTTGGCCGGCAACTGCGACGACAGGCCCATCGGCACGCGTGTCATGCTTTCCACGCCGGCCGCGATCACGATGTCCATCGCGCCCGACATCACCGCCTGTGCGGCAAAGTGCAGCGCCTGCTGCGACGACCCGCACTGGCGGTCGACCGACGTGCCCGGCACGCTTTCAGGCAGCCGCGACGCGAGGATGGCGTTGCGCGCCACGTTGCCAGCCTGCTCGCCGACCTGGCTGACGCAGCCCATGATGACGTCTTCGACCAGCGCGGGATCGGCGCCGGTGCGCTCGACCAGCGCATCGAGCACCTGCGCGGCGAGGTCGGCCGGATGCCAGCCCGACAGCTTGCCGCCCTTGCGCCCGCCGGCGGTCCGTGCCGCGGCGACGATATATGCCTCTGCCATTTGATCTCCTTGTTCGGTGCCAGCCGCCCCGCGGCCGGTCGGTGCTTGATGCGGGGTGCCGGCGGCTGCCGGCAGGTTGGACCCTATTGTTGTCCCGGGCCGGCCGGCCAGCGTCGTCGGAAGCGACGAAGTTGGCCGGCCGCCTCAGGGCGATGTCAGGGCGATGTCAGGGCGATGTCAGGGCCAAGTCAGCGCGGTGTCAGCTGCGCGGGCCGAGCACCGCGAAGATCGCGGTGGCGCGCAGCAGGCAGCGCTCGCCGCTGACCAGCCGGCAGCTGCCGTAGCGCAGCCGCGAGCCGAGCTTGTCGAACTCCACGCGCGCCTCGACCCAGTCGCCCAGGCGCGCCGAGTCCAGGAAGTCCAGGCTCAGGTTGGCGGTGACCGCGCTCTTCTCGCGGCCGGTCTCCAGCGACATCATCATGCCGATGGCGGTATCGGCCAGCGTCGCCAGCATGCCGCCGTGCGGGATGCCGAGGTTGTTGAGATGGCTCTCGTCGATGCGCACCGCCAGCGTACGGCGTTCGCGGTTCAGGTAAAGCTGGCCGAAGTTGGCCATGTAGCCTCCCGGCTGCCGCAGCGGCACGAAGCCCTCGGGCACGGCAGAGCCACTGGAGCTTTCGGCCGCCTGCGGCATCGCCGCCTCGATTCCGGCTTCAGCCATGGCGTCAGGCGAAGTAGCGCGAGGCCGAGCCAAGATGCTCGCGGCATTCGCGGACCATGCGTGCGAGCAACTCCTCGCAGCTCGGCACGTCGTCGATCAGGCCCACGCACTGGCCGGCGCTGATGATGCCGCCGTCGGTCTCGCCCGCTTTCAGCGCTGCCTTGCCGCGCACACCGGCAACCAGGTGCTTGACGTCTTCGAACTGCGCACCGCCGGGGCGGCGCTCGATGCTCACGACCTCATCCGACACGGCGTTCTTCAGCACCCGTGCGGTGTTGTGCAGCGTGCGGAAGATCAGGTTGGTGTCGCGCTCGCTGGCCTGCACCAGCGCCTGCTTGACGTTGTCGTGGATCGGCGCTTCCTGGGTGGCGCAGAAGCGCGTACCCATGTTCACGCCCTCGGCGCCGAGCACCAGCGCGGCGGCCATGCCGCGGCCGTCGGCGATGCCGCCCGAGGCGATCACAGGCACCGACAGCTTGCGTGCCGCCAGCGGGATCAGCACCATGCCGGGGACATCGTCCTCGCCCGGGTGGCCGGCGCACTCGAAGCCGTCGATCGACACCGCGTCGACGCCCAGGCGCTCGGCCGACTGGGCATGGCGGATCGCCACGCACTTGTGGATCACCTTCATGCCTGCGGCCTTGGCGCGCGCGATGTGTTCCCTGGGGTTGTTGCCGGCGGTCTCCAGCACCTTGACGCCGTTTTCGATGATGACGTCGAGGTAGCGCGCGTATGGCGGCGGGTTGATCGAAGGCAGCAGCGTCAGGTTCACGCCGAATGGCTTGTCGGTCATATCGCGGCAGCGGCGGATTTCCTCGCCCAGCGCCTCGGGGGTCGGCTGCGTCAGCGCGGTGAGGATGCCCAGCCCGCCGGCGTTGGAGACGGCAGCGGCCATCTCCGCATAGCCGACCCATTGCATGCCGCCCTGGATGATCGGGTAGCGGATGCCAAGCAGTTCGGTGATTCGAGTCTTCATGATTGTCCTTTTTGCTGTCAGCTAGCGGGCCTTGCCGGCGTTCGGGCCAGTCTACGGCGCGCGCGTGCGCGATGCTTCGTCGGAAGCGACGATTGCGGGCGGCGCATTCTGCACTAGTGTTGGCTGTCCCCGCGCCGTTCCGGGCCCTTGCCGCCCTCCGGCCCGCGGCACCCGCCCCCTTCCCTCAGCAGGAGTCGCCATGACGCAAGCCACGCCTTCGTTCGAAACCCTGCGCTACGCCGTCGAAGACGGTGTCGCCACCATCACGCTGCATCGCCCGGACCAGCTCAACGCCTTCACCGCGCAGATGATGCAGGACCTGATCGCCGCCTTCGACGCCACCGATGCCGACGACAACGTCCGCGCGGTGATCGTCACCGGCTCGGGCCGCGCCTTCTGCGCCGGTGCCGACCTGTCCGGCGGCAGCTCGACCTTCGATTTCGAGAAGCGCTATGGCGCCAGCCCCGACACCGCGCACCGCGACGGCGGCGGCCGCGTGTCGCTGCGCATCTTCCGCAGCCTCAAGCCGGTGATTGCCGCGGTCAACGGCGCCGCGGTCGGCGTGGGCGTGACCATGCAGCTGCCGATGGACATCCGGCTGGCCTCGACCGACGCCAAGTTCGGCTTCGTGTTCGCGCGCCGCGGCATCACGCCCGAGGCCGCATCATCGTGGTTCCTGTCGCGCGTGGTCGGCGTTTCGACGGCGCTGGAATGGTGCTATACGGGGCGGGTGTTCTCGGCGCAGGAGGCGCATGAGCGCGGGCTGGTGCGCTCGCTGCACGCGCCCGAAGACCTGCTGCCGGCAGCGCGGGCGATCGCGCGGGAGATTGCGGACAACGCCGCGCCGGTCTCGGTCGCGATCTCCCGCCAGCTGATCTGGCGCATGGCCGGGGCCAGCCACCCCATGGAGGCGCACAAGCTCGACAGCCGGGCGATCCAGTCGCGCGGGCGCTCCGCCGACGTCAAGGAAGGCGTCAGCGCATTCCTGGAAAAGCGCCTGGCCGCGTTCCCCGACACCGTCTCGCACGACCTGCCGGACTTCTTCGACTGGCGCGGCGAGCCGCCGTTCGCCTGAAGCGCCTGAAGCCGGCGCCACCACGTCCCCACCGGAGTCAGCATGAAAGTCAGTCAAGCCGTCGCCAGCCGCAAGTCCGTTCGCGGCTTCCTGGACAAGCCCGTGCCAGCCGACACCATCCGCCGCGTGCTCGACGCCGCGGCGCGCGCGCCGTCGGGCGGCAACCTGCAGCCGTGGCATATCCACGTGATCGGCGGCGAGGCGCTGGAGCGCTTGCGCGGCATCATGCGCGAGCGCATCGCGCACACGCCCAAGGGTGAAGACCGCGAATACAACGTCTATCCGCCCGAACTGGTTGCGCCTTATCGCGACCGGCGCTTCGAGGTGGGCGAGGCGCTCTACCACTACCTTGGCATCCCGCGTGAAGACAAGGCGCGGCGCCTCGCCCAGTTCGCCAGCAACTTCACGTTCTTCGGCGCGCCGCTGGCGCTGTTCTGCACCGTGGACCGGCGCATGGGTCCGCCGCAGTGGTCGGACCTGGGCATGTACCTGCAGACCGTGATGCTGCTGCTGCGCGAGGAAGGGCTCGACAGCTGCGCGCAGGAATGCTGGGCGATGTATCCGGAGACCATCGGCAGCTTCCTGCAGCTGCCGGCCGAGCGCATGCTGTTCACCGGCATGGCGATCGGCTTCGAGGATCCCGAGGCGCCGGCCAACCAGTTGCGCGCGGCGCGCGCACCGCTGGCGGAGTTCGCCGAGTTCATCGGCATCTGAGAACTGGCACCGCGCGCAGTTACGCACGCGGCGCCAGGATCAGAGCAGCCCCAGCTGCCGCGCGATCGCCACCGCCTGGGTGCGGTTGCTGGCGTGCAGCTTGGCGCTGATATTGCGCAGGTGCGTGCGCACCGTGGTCTCGGACACGAACAGGCGCTCGGCCATGGCGACATTGGAAAAGCCTTCCGCCAGCAACTGCAGCACCTTCTGTTCCTTGGGCGTCAGCGGCTCCACCAGCGCCGGCGGTGCGGGGCGGCCGGCCGCCCCGCCGGGCGCTTCGCCGGCTTGCTGGCCGCATCCATGCAGCAGTTTTTCCACGTAGGCGGATGGCAGGCTGGCGCCCTGGCGGGCGCAGGCGTCGGCCACCAGCCGGCGCACGTCGTCACCTTCGTCGGCGAAAATCCGCACGAAGCCCTCGGCTGCCCCGAAGCGCAACGCCTCGCCCATCACCACCAGCGCATGCGCGCCGTCGCCGCTGCGCTGGCACGCCTGTGCCAGCAGGATGCGCAGCTTGAGCGCGCGGCGCATCAGCTGGTTGCTGGTGGCGGCCGCCAGTTCGCGCTCGATCGCGTCGCGTACCTGCGCCCCCGGGCGGGCATGCACGTCCAGCCGCAGCCTGCCGACAAAAATGTCCTCGACGTCGCTGGCAAACGAGCTGACGCCCGGACGCGTGCGCCACAGCGCCGGGTCGGCGGCGCGCTCGATCGCCTCCTGCGCGGCGTGCACGTTGCCCTGGCGCAGCGCCAGCCGCGCGCGCTCCAGCATCGCCGCCATCACCAGCCGGGTCAAGCCGCGGTGGTGGCCGAGCGCCTCCAGCTGCGCCAGCCATTCATGGGCCTGGTCGGTCTCGCCACGCTCGAAGGCGATGCGGGCCAGCACGGTATGGCCGGTGATGATCTGGTCCGGCAGGCCGAGGTCGCGCGACAGCGGCAGATACACGGTAAGCAGCCGGCTGGCGCGGTCGGTATCGCCGCTCTCGTACAGCCCTTCGGCCAACAAAATGCCGGCCATGGCGTTGCCGTTGGTCGGGCCGAAGCGGTTCGGCAGCATCGTGCGCGCGGCGATGCGGAAGCGCCCGAGCGCCTGCTGCAGCCGTCCCTGGCGCAGGTCGATCAGGCCTTCGACCGATTCGGAGAAGATCTTGTTGAAGTTGCTGTCCGAGCCGCGCACGGCCTGGCGCGCGATCTGGAGCAGCCGGCGCGCCTCGGGATAGTCGCCGATGACCGCGGCCAGCCGCGCCATCGACGTACCCAGGATCGCATCCGGGAAGGCGTAGCCCATCGGCAGCGGCGGCACCTCGTTGCGGGCGAAGGCACGCGCGTCGTCGAAGCGGTCCATCATGTTGAGCAGCACGTGGCGCAGCGCGCGGATATGCGCGAGCAAGTCGCCGGCCGCGCCTTCGGTCGGGATCGCCTGCAGCAGCGCGATCGCGTCGGCCGGGCCGCGCGTGAATGACACCGCCCACACATGCGCGATCTGCAGCTTGGGCCAGCGGGCCAGCTGTTCGGCCGGTACCGCCTCCAGCCAGCGCGTCAGCAGCCGCATGCGGCCCTGCCCCAGCAGGTCATCGACGGCGCTGTCCAGCAATTCCAGCGCATGGCCCAGCGCGCCGGCCGCGAGTGCGTGCTCGATGGCGGGCACCGGGCGGCCCTGAGACTCGTACCAGCGCGAGGCAGCCAGGTGCAATGGCGGCACGGCTTCGGGCATCGACTGCGCCAGCTGGCCGCGCAGGAAGCCGGAAAACAGGCTGTGATAGCGGTACCACTGCTCCGCTGCCGCGCCGGTGCCGCGCTCGCCGTAGCGCTCGCTCTCCAGCGGCAGCAGGAACAGGTTGGCGCGCTCCAGCCAGGCCAGGATTTCGTCGCTGCTGCCGGCGCCGCCCCCGGATGGCGGAGCGGCCTGGCAGACCGCGTCGCACAGCGGGCCGCAGAGCTGGTCGAGGATCGAGGTCCGCAACAGGAAGTCCCGCACCGCGTCGGGCAGGTGCAGGAAGACGTCTTCGACCAGATAGTCGGCAATCGCCGCGTTGGAGCCGGAGAAGCCGGCGATGAACCCCTCGGGCTGGCTGCGCCGCTCCATCGCCACCGAAGCCAGCCACAATGCCGTGGCCCAGCCTTCGGTGCGCCGGTGCAGCGCGCTGATCGCGGCTGGCTGCAATTTGAGCCCACGGGCCTCGCGCAGGAAGGATTCGGTCTCGCTGGCGCTGAAGCGCAGTTGCGCGGGCTCGATCTCGAGCAGCTCGCCGCGCGCGCGCAGCCGGCCCAGGCCGCTCTCCGGCACCCAGCGCGTACCGATTACGACACGGCAGCCCGGCGGCAGGCTTTCGACCATCTGCCACACCAGGCCGCTGACGGCGGCGTTCTGGATCGACTCGAAGTCGTCGAGGAACAGCGTGAAGGCGCCGCTGTGGCTGCCCAGCCGGTCGATCAGCGCGAGCGCCTGCTCGCCGGGATCCTGCATCAGCCCGGAGCGGGGCGGCTGGGCCGCTGCGCCGAGCGCCTGCGCGATGGCGGCCTCGACCGAGCCCAGGAAGCGGGTGGCATCGTTGTCGGAGCGGTCAAGGGTGAGCCAGGCGGTGCGCCCGCCCGCGGCTTCCAGGCGCGCACGGCACTGGAGCATGGCGGTGGTCTTGCCAAAGCCCGCGGGCGCGCGCACCAGCACGAGCTTGACGAAATCCGCGGCGCACACGGCGTCGCAGATCGACGCGCGCTCGACCTGGAACGGCGTCAGCAGCGGTGGACGCAGCTTGGCGGCCAGCGCAGCGGCGCCGGTGGCGGACGGCATGCGCCGCCCGGTCTCCTCGATACTTGCCATTGGCGATTTGTCGTCTTCCGCGCCGCAGCGCCCTTGCGGCAATGCGAAGGGCAATGCGAAGCGATGCGCCCGCCCGCGCAGCAGCGCGGGCGGGCGTGACTGTGATGGAACACGGAATTATGGCGTAAACGCGCGCGGCCGCGCGCCGCCGAGGGTTCGGGGTCTCTTCAGGCGGCCTTCCGGCTGGATTAAGGGGCTCCCGGACCGCAGCGCCGCTGCGCTCGCCGGGCACAAGCCGGATGCCGGCGCCGCCTTCACACCAGCTTGTTGCCGTGGCCGGTCCAGTAGCGGTCGCGCAGCAGCCGCTTGAGCAGCTTGCCGGTCGGCAGGCGCGGCAGCTCGGACTCGAAATCGACCGAGCGCGGGCATTTGATGGTGGACAGGTTGGCGCGGCAGAACGCGATCAGCTCGGCTGCCAGTTCCGGCCCGGCCTGCGCCATGTCGGCCGGCTGCACCACAGCCTTGACCTCTTCGCCAAAATCCTCGTTAGGTACCCCGATCACCGCCACGTCAAGCACCTTGGGGTGCGTCATCAGCAGGTTCTCGGCTTCCTGCGGGTAGATGTTGACACCGCCGGAGATGATCATATTGGCCTTGCGGTCGGTCAGGAACAGGTAGCCGTCGGCATCGGCATAGCCGACATCGCCGATGGTGCTCCAGTCCGGATGCCGGGGATGGCGCGATTCGGCCGTCTTGGCCGGGTCGTTGTGGTATTCGAAGGCGCGGCCTTCGGCAAAATAGATGGTGCCGGGCTCGCCGGGCGGTTGCAGCTCGCCGTCGGGGCCGCAGATGCGCAGCTTGCCGACCATGGCCCGGCCGACGGTGCCCTTGCGCTGCAGCCATTCCTGGGTGCTGACCACGGTCACGCCGTTGCCTTCGGTGCCGGCGTAATACTCCCAGATCACCGGCCCCCACCACGCGATCATCGCCTCCTTGACCTGCACCGGGCATGGCGCCGCGGCATGGATCGCCACGCGCAGCGACGACACGTCATAGGCCCGGCGCTGTGCCTCGGGCAGTTTGAGCATGCGCGAGAACATCGTCGGCACCAGCTGCGTATGCGTGATGCGGTGCTGCTGCACCAGCTGCAGGTATTTCTCCGCGTCGAAATGCTCCATCACCACCGCGGTGCCCCCCAGCGCTTGCACCGACATGTTGTAGCGCAGCGGCGCGGCATGGTATAGCGGCGCCGGCGACAGGTAACGGGTCTCGGCATCGAAGCCATAGAGCCGCTGGCACAGGCTGGTCAACGTGGTGGCATCCTCGATGCGCGGGCTGCCCGGCGGCGCGAATACGCCTTTGGGCCGGCCCGTGGTGCCCGAGGAATAAAGCATGTCGCCGCCAGTCACCTCGTCCGCGACCCGCGTCGTCGGGCAGCCTGCCAGGGCCGGTTCATAGGCGTCGTAGCCGGGCACCGTGCCGTCCAGCATCAGCCGGCGCTTCAGCGCCGGCGTCTGCGCCACCAGCGCGGCCGCGATCTCCGCCTGGGCGTGCGTGGTCACCAGCACCTGCGCGGCGCTGTCGTTGACGATGTAGGCGGCATCGGCCGCGTTCAGCTTGGTGCTCAGGCAGATATAGACGATGCCGCTGCGTTGCGCGCCCCAGCATAGCTCGAACATGCGCGGATGGTTCTCCAGCATGAACGCCACACGGTCGCCGGGGCGCAGGCCCAGCGTGCGGAACAGGTGCGCCACCTGGTTCGAGCGCTCGTCCAGCTCGCGGTACGTGACGACTGCGCCGCTGCTGCCCATGATGACGGCCGGCTTCTCCGGCGTGCGCTGCGCGTGGATGGACGGATGCATGGCGTTGGGCTCCTCGACAGGGGTTCGCTGGATTGGGATGGTGATCCCGCATTCTGTGAACGACCCGCCGGTTCAACCATCGTCGGAAGCGACGAAGCGTGGCGCCGGCATTTTGATGCGGCGCCGCATGAAACGAGCAAGTGCGGGCGTTGAGCGGCGCCTGCGCACCTTCGTCCGATGCGACGATGCGCCGCCCGTCGGCGTGCCCGGATCATGCTGACGCAAACTATCGCAGCCACGCCATCCCCCATTCCCGAAGGAGCCGAGGTGGATTTCAAGTTCAGCGAAGAACAATTGATGCTGCGCGACACGCTCGCGCGTTACCTGGCCGACCACTACGCTTTTGAAGCGCGCCGCGCCACGGTCCAGTCCGCAACGGGCTGGCGGCCCGATTGCTGGCGTGCGTTCGCGCGCGACCTCGGCATCCTGGGCGCGGGCTTTGCCGAGTCGGTCGGCGGGCTGGGCGGCGGCGCTGCCGAGCACATGATCGTGATGGAACAGTTCGGCCGCCACCTGGTGCTCGAACCTTATCTCGGCACCGTGGTGCTGGCTGGCGGCGCGCTGGCGCAAGGCAGCCCGGAACTGGCGGCGCAGTGGCTGCCCGCCATCATCGGTGGCGAGGTCACCGCCGCCTGGGCGCATGCCGAGCCCGCCAGCCGCTATTGCCGGCATGACGTGCAAGCCAGCGCCACGCGCGCTGGCGACGGCTACAAGCTGAGCGGACACAAGCACGCCGTGGTGGGCGCGCCTTCCGCGTCGCACCTGGTGGTCAGCGCCCGCACCGCTGGGGCGCGCCGCGACCGCGAGGGCATCAGCCTGTTCTGGATCGCACGCGACACGCCCGGCGTGACCCTGCGCGAATATCCCACCTTCGACGGCATGCGCGCGGCCGAGGTGCTGCTCGATAACGTACAGGTGCCGGCCAGCCAGCGCATCGGCGCAGAAGGCGAGGCCTTAGCGCTGATCGAGCGGCTGTGCGACCACGCCCTGGTCGCGCTGGCCGCGGAAGCCAACGGCGCGATGGCGCGCATGCTGGCCGACACCATCGACTACGCACGCCAGCGCAAGCAGTTCGGCGTGCCGATCGGCACGTTCCAGGTGCTGCAGCACCGCATGGCCGACATGTATATGCAGCTGGAGCAATCCGTGGCACTGACGCAGGTCGCGGCGATGCAGGCCGACGGCGCGCAGGCGGACTTTGCGCAGGCGGCGTGCGCGGCCAAGGTCCAGGCCGGCCAGGCCGGGGCCTTCGTCGGCCAGGGCGCCGTGCAGATCCACGGCGGCATGGGGGTCACGGAGGAGCTGGCGGTGGGCCACTATTTCAAGCGCGTCACGGCGATCGACCTGCAGTTCGGCTCGGCCGAGCACCACCTGCGCCGCTACGCCGACCTGCTCTATCCCGTCGCGGCCTGAACCGCCAACCCCTGACGACTACCCCAGCGAGGCCCGTCGATGCATCTCGATTTTTCCCCGCAAGACCAGCAATTCCGTGAAGACGTGCGCGCCTGGATCACCGAGGCGTATGACGACGAACTGCGCGCGATGATGGCGCAGTCCAAGAACGGCTATCTCGACAAGGCCGGCCAGGTGCGCTGGCAAAAGGCACTGCATGCGCGCGGCTGGGCCGCGCCCAACTGGCCGCAGGAATACGGCGGCCCGGGCTGGACGCCGACGCAGCGCTTTATCTTCCAGTCCGAGCTGGCCACGGCCGGCTGCCCGCCGGTATCGCCGATGGGGCTGAAGATGGTGGCGCCGGTGCTCATGAAATACGGCACGCCGGCGCAAAAGGCGCGCTTCCTGCCGCCGATCCTGGCATCGGACGTGTGGTGGTGCCAGGGTTATTCAGAGCCCAATTCCGGCTCTGACCTCGCGTCCTTGCAGCTGCGCGCCGATCCCGGCACCGACAGCGACGGCGAGCACTACATCCTCAACGGCTCCAAGATCTGGACGACGCATGCGCAGTGGGCCGACTGGATGTTCTGCCTGGTCCGCACCAGCCGCGAGTCGAAGCGGCAGGAAGGGATCTCGTTCCTGCTGCTCGACATGCATACCCCCGGCATCACGGTGTCACCTCTGCCGACGCTGGACGGTCCCGTGGCCGGGCAACAGGAAGTGAACCAGGTCTTCTTCGAGAACGTGCGCGTACCGGCGGAGAATCGCATCGGCGACGAAGGCAGGGGCTGGACCTATGCCAAGTACCTGCTGGAGTTCGAACGCGGCGGCACCTACAGCCCGATGCTGCGCAAGCAACTGGCCAAGGTGGCGCAGATCGCCGCCGAGCAGACCGCCGACGATGGCGGGCGGCTGCTCGACGACCCCTCCTTCCGGCGCAAGCTGGCCACGCTGCACGTGCGCACCGCCGCGCTGGAGGCGGTCGAACTGCGCGTGTTTTCGGGCGTGGAATCGGGCACGTCGATCGGGGCCGCGTCGAGCATGCTGAAGCTCACCGGCACGGAGACGTTGCAGGCCGTCAGCGAGCTGGCGGTCGAGGCCGCCGGTCCCGCGGCACTGCCGTTCGTGCAGGACACCTGGGCCGGAATCCAGGGCCGCGAGGCCGCGCTGCGCGTGGGGCCGGACTATGCGGCCGTGCTGGCGCCGCGCTACTTCAACTACCGCAAGGCGTCGATCTACGGCGGATCAAACGAGGTCCAGCGCAATATCATCGCCAAGCTGGTGCTGGGGCTTTGACGTGGCGTGCCGGCAGGTTGGTCCTGCCGGCTAGGCCTCAGACAAATTCCTTCAGGAACGCCAGCCTGGCGTCAGCCGATGCCTGGGCTTGAACTGCCGCCTGCAGCGTCTGCGACGGCAGCCAGGGATACGGCAAGGCAGCCTGCAAGGCCGCCAGCATGGCCGCGCCGGCATCCGGCACCACGTCCATCCGCGCGATATGGATGTGCAGGCTGCCGATGCGGTACGTCCCATCTTGCTGCCGCGCAAAGCCCCAGCGGTAGACGCCCTTCCCCGCGCGCAAGGTATGCGCCGCCTTCTCGCGCATCAGCACCAGCCACGGCACCGTCAGCGTGGCTCCCGCCTCCGCCAGCGACAGGTCGCCGACGTAGTAGGTCCGGCAGCGGTCGAAGGTCTGCGCGAAGTCAGTCACCAGCGTCGCCGCGATCGCCGCGGCGCCTTCGGTCTTTGCCGGGAAGCTGATGGTGTCGGTGTCGATCGAGAAGGTCAGCGTCGCATCTTGCGCGAACGCCTCGTGGATCAGCGCGGGACGGTTGTTGTCCTTGGCCTCGACATAGCTGGCCAGCAGCGCTTGCGCTTCGGGTAGGGAGATCGGGTTCATACAGGCAACGCGTTGGCGTAAAAAGTGAGGCCGGGCAGCACGGCAGGCCGCGCGGCGAGTTTGGTAGAATTTGGCACAAAGCTTGCATTACAAGCTAATTGAACAATCCGCCGATGGCTACGACTCCTGCAAACAAGACCCTGACAATCACGCATCCGGCTTGCCTGATCGATGGCTCGGACCGCGAGTTCCGGCACCTCGTCAATGGCCTGCTGCCGTTTGCCGCGCGGCTGCTGTCGGTGCGGGACGGCTTTGGCAACCTGGTCGGGCTGACCGGCGTGCAATATTCGCTGATCCGCTCGATCGCCCACCTGTCGCAGCAGGGCGAGGTGACGGTGAACCAGCTGGCCGACCACCTGCACCTGAGCGGGCCGTTCATCACCATCGAGACCGGCAAGCTGAAGAAGCTCGGCCTGATCGACAAGAAGGCGCACCCCGACGACAAGCGCAAGATGCGCCTGACCATCACCACGGCGGGCAACAAGCTGCTCAATGAACTGCTGCCGGTGCAGCAGCAGATCAATGACGTGCTGTTCGACGGCGTCACGCGCACCGAATTCAAGGTGCTGTGCTCGGTGGTCGATCGCCTTGTCGCCAACGGCGACCGTGCCGCGCTCGACCTTGAGCACCTGCAGGCGCGCCGCCTGAAAGGCTAGGGACATGCCCCTGTCAATGCGCGGCCCATTGCACCGTGCCGACATCGATGCCCTCCTGATGCATCTCCCATAGCGGGCTGAGCTCGCGCAGCTTCGACACCGTGGCGCTGACCTGGCGGATGACTTCGTCGACTTCGGCCCCGGTGGTGTAGCGGCCCAGCGTGAAGCGGATCGAGCTGTGCGCCAGCTCGTCGCTGCGGCCCAGCGCGCGCAGCACGAACGACGGTTCCAGCGAGGCCGAGGTACAGGCCGATCCCGAAGACACCGCCACGTCCTTGATGCCCATGATCAGCGACTCGCCTTCGACGTAGTTGAAGCTGATATTCAGGTTGTGCGGGATGCGGTGTTCCAGGCTGCCGTTGACGTAGACCTCGTCCAGCCGCGACAGGCCCGCCAGCAGCCGGTCGCGCAGCGCACCGACACGGCGTCCTTCCTCTTCCAGTTCCAGCCGCGCCAGCCGGAACGCCTCGCCCATGCCCACGATCTGGTGCGTCGGCAAGGTACCGGAACGCATGCCGCGCTCATGGCCGCCGCCGTGGATCTGCGCCTCCAGCCGGATGCGCGGCTTGCGGCGCACGTACAGCGCGCCGATGCCCTTGGGCCCGTAGACCTTGTGCGCGGTCACGGTCAGCAGGTCGATCTTCAGCGCCGCCAGGTCGATTGGGATCTTGCCGGCGCCCTGCACCGCGTCGCAGTGGAACACGATGCCAGCAGGGCGGCAGATCTCGCCGATCCGCGCGACCGGCTGGATCACGCCGATCTCGTTGTTGACCATCATCACCGACACCAGGATGGTGTCCGGCCGCAGCGCCGCGCGCAGCACATCGAGATCGACCAGGCCGTCCGTTCCCACATCGAGATACGTCACCTCGAAGCCTTGCCGCTCCAGTTCGCGGCAGGTATCGAGCACGGCCTTGTGCTCGGTCTTGACCGTGACGATGTGATTGCCCTTGCCGCGGTAGAAATGCGCCGCGCCCTTGATCGCGAGGTTGTTGCCTTCGGTGGCGCCGGAGGTCCAGACGATCTCGCGCGGGTCGGCATTGAGCAGCGCCGCGACGTGCGCGCGCGCCGCTTCCACGGCCGCTTCCGCCTGCCAGCCATAGCTGTGGCTGCGCGATGCCGGGTTGCCGAACTGCTGGTGCAGGAACGGCACCATCTTGTCGACGACGCGGAGGTCCACCGGCGTCGTCGCGCTGTAGTCCATGTAGATGGGAAGGTTGTCTTGCTGGTTTTGCATGGGGCGCATTCCTGGCTGCGGAGGGAGTACGACCGGGGGAGAAAGTGAAACCGCGCGAACCGCGCGAACCCGCTGGTCAGGGAAAGTGCGGCCGAGTCTAGCACCGGGCCGCGCGCCCGGGGGCGGGCCGCCATGCTGCCGATAGGGTTGCTCCGTGCTGTCGCACGCGCCATCCGCAACGCCCCAACCCCCAATTCCACTTCCCGCAAACCTTTGTGCCACAAGGCTTTCCGGCATTCACGCGGCGGCGCAGCGTGCGCGCCAGGCTCCTCGCCTAGGGTTTCCACCAACTTGAATACCGCAGTTTGTTAGCATTCAATGAAACCTAAGTTACAAAGCTAATTAAGAAAACAAACCGCGGCAGCCACAGCGGTTGCCCAAACATGCGTAGGAGTCGTGATGGCTGAGTCATCTGTCGATCAGGGCGTCGTAACGGACGCCGACGCGCAGCGCCGCTTTCGCAACGCGCTGGCCATGTTCGCCACCGGCGTCGCCGTGATCACCGCGCCGCGCGCCGGCGAGGTCCCGGTCGGCATCACGGTGGCGTCGTTCAACTCGGTATCGCTGGATCCGCCGCTGGTGCTGTTCTCGGTCGATCGCCGCTGCCTGAGCCTGGCTGACCTGCGCAGCGCGCCGCGCTACGCGGTCAACGTGCTGGCCGAGGCGCAGCAGGATCTCTCGAACCGCTTTGCCCGCGCCAGCTCGGGCAAGTGGGATGGCATCGACTTCGGCAACGTCAGCGACAGCCATGTGCTCTTGCCAGACACGCTGGCGACGTTCGAGTGCGAGCCCTATGCGATGCATGACGGCGGCGACCACGTGATCTTTATCGGTCGGGTGGTCCGCCATCAGGCCCGGCATGACGGCCGGCCGCTGATCTTCTTTGGCGGCAAGTACCGGGCGCTGGAATACAGCCCCACCGCGGCCTGAACCCAACAACACAAGCAGTCAGCTACAGGAGAACGACATGATCAAGACCGGCACCCAGCACATCGCCATGCTGCGCGATGGGCGCGAAGTGTACCTCGATGGCAAGCGCGTCACCGACGTCACGGCGCACCCCGCCTTCCGCAACTCGATCCGCAGCTATGCCAATCTCTACGACTTCCAGGCGCGTCCAGAGAATGCCGACAAGATGACTTTCCGGCCCGAAGGCAGCGACCGGCGCGTCAGCCGCATCTGGGAGCTGCCCACCAGCTACAACGAACTGGTCGAGCGCCGCGAGATGCTGGAAGCCTGGACCGCGCTGCACTACGGCTTCATGGGCCGCTCGCCCGATCATGTCGCGTCGTGCATCTCCGGCATGTACATGGGCATCGACGTGCTCGAGCAGGCCGACCCGGCGCGCGCCGGCGCCTTGCGCGACTACTACCGCTACGCCCGCGACAACGACCTGTTCCTCACCTATGTGATCGTCAACCCGCAGGCCAACCAGGCCAAGGCGGCGCACGAGCAGGAAGACAAGTACCTGGCGGTGGGCATCGTCGACCAGGACGCGGAAGGCATTACCGTGCGCGGCGCCAAGATGCTCGCCACCAGCGGCATCATGGCCAACGAAGTGTTCTGCAGCTGCATCCAGCCGCTGCGCGAGGGCGACGAGATGTATGCGCTGTCCTTCGCGGTGCCGATGAACAGCAAGGGCCTGAAGGTGATGTCGCGCAAGTCGTACGAGGCCAGCGCCACCTCGGTCTTCGACAACCCGCTGGCGAGCCGCTTCGACGAGAACGATGCGGTGCTCTACTTCGACGACGTCAAGGTGCCCTGGGAACGGATCTTCGTCGCGGGCGACGTCGCCATGTGCGCGAAGCAGTTCCATGCCACGCCGGCGCACGTCTACCAGAACTACCAGTGCCAGGTGCGGCTGATGGTCAAGCTGCGCTTCCTGGTCGGCCTGGCGCACCGCATCACCGAGATCAACGGCACTGCCGGCTTCCCGCAGGTCAAGGAGCTTCTGGGCCAGCTCGCCGCCGAGGCAGGCATGGTCGAGGCCTGGGTCTATGGAATGGAAGCGAAGGGCCAGGTCAACCAGAACGGCTACTTCATTCCCGACCGCGGCATGCTGTACGGCTCGCAGGTGGTGACGCAGCAGCTCTACGCCAAGGTGCTGAACACGCTGCGCGAGCTGGCCGGCGGCGGCATGATCATGCTGCCCTCCAGCATCGAGGATTTCGCCAATCCCACGCTGGCCGACATCATCGCCAAGACGCAGAAATCGCCGGTGTGCAGCCCGGAGGAGCGCGTCAAGTTCTTCAAGCTCGCCTGGGACGCGGTCGGCTCCGAGTTTGCCTCGCGCCACAACCAGTACGAGATGTTCTACGCCGGCGCCACCTTCGTCACCAAGGGCCATGCCTACCGCACCTACGACTGGAAGCGCGCGTCGGGCCTGGTCGACAGCATGCTCGGCAGCTATTCCCTGCAGGACGAACTGGCCCGGCTGCCGCAGGCCGCCTGACCCGCTTCCCTCCCGTTCCCCACCCTTGCCTCGATAACGGAGATCAGCATGGCGATCAACAAACTTCACGACGAGTTCCATACCCTGGACCTGGCCTCCGGCTGGGAAGTGCCCGAAGGCTACCCCGCCGGCATCCAGCAGAAGATCCTGTCCGGCGCGCTGGACGAAAGCGGCCGCCGCGGCAGCCGTACCCGCCTGCTGCGCTTCGACGCGGGCATCTTCACCAGGGCGCCGTTCGTCCACGAGTACTGGGAGGAGGTGTACCTGCTCAGCGGCGACCTGACCGTCGGCAACGATGCCAACGGCGACGGCGGCGAAGCCTTCGCGCCCAATACCTACGCCTGCCGCCCTCCCGGCGCGTTCCACGGCCCGTTCCGGTCCAACGGCGGCTGCATGCTGCTGGAAATCCACTACTACGACCCGGCCTGATCATGGAAGCGACCGTAGCCACCGCCAGGCGCCAGCTTGCCGACGGCAGCGCCAATGCGCTGTCCCTGCTGGCCTCCTGTGTCGAACGCATCTGCAATCCCGGCGGCGAAGGCGCGCGCGTCTTCCCGCACGGCGTCAGCATGGCCGCCCGCAAGCAGGCGCAGGCCAGCGACATGCTGCGCGAACAGGGCGTGGCCGGTGCCCTTGCGGGGGTGCCGGTGTCGGTGAAGGACCTGTTCGACGTGCAGGGCGATGTGACCCGCGCCGGCGCGAAGGTACTGCCGGAACGCGCCGCCAGCGCCGATGCCCCGGCCATTGCGCGGCTGCGCGCCGCGGGCGCGGTCTTCGTCGGCCGGACCAACATGACCGAGTTCGCCTATTCCGGCGTCGGCATCAACCCGCACTACGGTACGCCGCGCAACCCGTTCGACCGGCAGGCCGGGCGCATTCCGGGCGGCTCGTCGTCCGGCGCTGCGGTCTCGGTGACCGACGGCATGGCGCTGGCCGCGATTGGGTCGGACACTGGCGGCTCGTGCCGCATCCCGGCAGCGCTGTGCGGGATCGTCGGATTCAAGCCCAGCGCGAGCCGGGTGCCGCTGCAAGGCGCGGTGCCGCTGTCGCCCAGCTACGACTCGGTCGGCTGCCTGGCCAATACCGTGGCGTGCTGCGCCGCCGTCGACGCGGTAATGGCCGGCGCAGCGCCGCCCGCGGCGCCGGCCAGCCTGGCCGGACTGCGCCTGGCCGTGCCCGGCGGGATGGTGCTGGATGCCATCGACTATGCGGTAGCGCAGGCGTTCAGCGACGCCCTGCGCCGGCTTTCCGCCGCCGGCGCGCTACTGCACGACGTGGACTTCGACACCTGGGGCCAGCTCGGCGACCTCGGCCACGGCGGCGGGCTGGTGGCCGCCGAGGCCAGCGCCTGGCACGGCAAGCTGATGGCGGCGCACGCCGACCGCTACGACCCGCGCGTGCTGTCGCGCATCCGGCTGGCCGACGGGCAGCTCGCCGCCGACTACCTGCGCATGCGCGACCGCCGCGCCGCGCTGTGCCGGCAGGCGGATGCCGAACTGGCGGGCTTCGATGCCGTGGTGCTGCCAACCGTGCCGATCCTGGCGCCGCGCATCGCCGACCTCGATGACGACGACGCCTTTTTCGCCACCAACCGCCTGCTGCTGCGCAACCCCGCCATCGCCAACATGCTCGACCTTTGCGCGCTGTCGGTCCCTTGCCATCGCCCTGGCGAAGCGCCGGTGGGCCTGATGCTGTTCGGCCGGCACGGCGCCGACCGCAGGCTGCTGGCGATCGGCATGGCCGTGGAAGCGGCGCTGCGGCAGTGCCACAGGTAGCCGCAGCCTGAGCAGTACTCGCTATTCCTACAAAACCCAAGGAGACAACATGCCTGATATCCGCATCGGCGCGGCCGCGCTCGCCTGCGCCGCCCTCATCTCGGGAACCGCCGTGGCGGCCCATCCCGCCCCCGTCAGCGATGGCGTCGTCAAGATCGGCGTGCTCACCGACATGTCGTCCATCTTTTCCGATATCGGCGGCAAGGGCTCGGTGATCGCCGCGCAGATGGCTGTCGACGACTTCGGCGGCAAGGTGCTCGGCGCACCCGTGCAGGTGGTCAGCGCCGACCACCAGAACAAGACCGACGTGGCCGCCACGCTGGCGCGCGGCTGGTTTGACAACCAGAAGGTCGATGTCATCCAGGACGCGTTGCCGTCGTCGGTGGCGCTGGCCGTTTCCAACCTGGGCAAGCTCAAGCACAAGATCGTCATTGCCAGTGGTGCCGGCACCACGCGGCTGAGCAACGAGGACTGCTCGCCCTATACGATCCAGTACTCGTACGACACCTACGCCTTCGCCGCCAACACGGTCAAGGCGCTGACCCGCCGCGGCGACAACAGCTGGTACTTCCTGACTGTCGACTACGCCCTGGGTGCGTCGCTGGAGAAGGATGGCACCGAGGCGCTGTCGAGCGTCGGCGGCACGCTCAAGGGCAAGGCGAAGCATCCGATCAACTCCGCCGACCTGTCGTCGTACCTGCTGCAGGGACAGGCGTCCGGCGCCCGCGTGATCGGGCTGGCCAACGCCGGCGCCGATACCGTCAACGCGATCAAGACCGCGGCGGACTTCGGCATCAACGGCAGCAAGCAGCGGCTGGCGGGCCTGCACATGTTCATCAGCGACATCCACAGCCTGGGGCTGCAGGCCGCGCAAGGCATGACGCTGACGACTTCGTTCTATTGGGACCGCGACGACGCCACGCGCGCGTGGTCGCAGCGATTCTTCGCCAAGACCGGCAGGATGCCGACACTGGTCCATGCCGGCGTGTATTCGTCGACCATGCACTACCTGAAGGCGATCCAGGCCGCGCGCACCGACGAAAGCGACGCGGTACTGGCCAAAATGCGCGCCACGCCGGTCAATGACTTCTTCGCGACCAACGGCACCATTCGCGCCGATGGCCTGATGGTGCATGACATGTACCTGGTCGAGGTCAAGCGGCCACAGGAATCGAAGCGCCCGTGGGACTACTACAAGATCAAGAGCGTGATCCCCGCCAGCGAAGCGTTCCGGCCGCTCAGCGCCAGCGCCTGTCCGCTGGTCAGGAAGTAAGCCAACCCGTCCATGCGGCCGGCGCTGACGCTGGCCGCCCCTCCCCCGCACAGAGAGCCCCCGAACATGAAGACCCTTACCTTTGATATCGACAGCCGCCAGGGCAAGTCGCAACGCGCCGTCGCCATTCGCCAGCTGGTGGTGGCGGGATGGACCGGCCGCGACGTCGAGGCCATGGAAGCCCATATCCGCGAACTGGAAGAACTTGGCGTCAAGCGCCCGCCCTACACGCCCGTGTTCTATCGCGTCGCCGCAGAACGGCTGGGCGCCGCGCCGGAGATCCAGGTCAGCGGCGAAGCCAGCAGCGGCGAAGCAGAATTCCTGCTCGTGAACGACGGCGGCGAGATCCTGGTGGGCATCGCCTCGGACCACACCGACCGCGAGGCCGAGATCTATGGCATCACTGTGTCCAAGCAGATGTGCGAGAAGCCCTGTGCGCAGACCCTGTGGAAGCTGGCTGAAGTGGAAGGCCACTGGGACCGGCTGGTGCTGCGCTCTTACGCCACCATCGACGGCGAACGCGTGCTGTACCAGCAAGGCGCGGTGACGGCAATGCGCTCGCCGGCCGACCTGCTCGACCGCTTTGCCGGGCATGGCGGCAGCTTTGGCGAGGGCTCGGCGATGCTGTGCGGCACGCTGCCGGCCATCGGTGGCATCCGCCCGGCGCAGCGCTTCGAGATCGAGCTGGAAGACCCGGTGCTGGGCCGCACGCTGCGCCACGCGTACGCGATCGCGACGCTGCCGGTGGAGGGCTAAGCATGGCGCGCTATCTCTTTCGCCACGGCAACGTGGCGGCCAACGATAAGGAGGCACGGCCATGCCGCATGACGACCTGATCCTGGCGACCCGCGATCTCGGCAAGTCGTTCCGCGGCTTTACCGCGGTCAACGGCGTCAACCTGCAAGTCCGGCGCGGCTCGATCCATGCATTGATCGGCCCTAACGGCGCAGGCAAGACCACTTGCTTCAACCTGCTCACCAAGTTCCTGGAGCCGACCACCGGCACCATCGTATTCAACGGCATCGACATCACCCGCGAGAAGCCCGCGCAGATCGCGCGCCGCGGCGTGATCCGTTCGTTCCAGATCTCGGCGGTGTTCCCGCACCTGACGGTGATGGAGAACGTGCGCATCGGGCTG
>NZ_SMNY01000065.1:0-1113 GCF_004353535.1 Cupriavidus sp. L7L | reverse complement strand
CAGTACGCCACTGCACTGCAACGCGTCGAGTGCCCGATCAGCGAACTGTGGGTGTCGACCAAGTGCGGCGAGTCGGACACTACTTCCGGCTGCGGTGCCAACCCGACGGTTGGCAATGCCTTCGATAAGCTCCATCCGCTTGGCACGACCCTGGTGTTCGGCGAGACCTCAGAGCTGACTGGCGGCGAGCACATCGTCGCCGCCCGTTGCGCTAACGACGACGTGCGCAGTAAGTTCATGGAAATGTTCGAGCGCTACCAGGGCATGATCGACCGCTGGAAGACCTCAGACCTTTCCGAGTCGCAGCCGACCAAGGGAAATATCGCTGGAGGTCTCACCACGATTGAGGAGAAGGCGCTCGGCAACATCCAGAAGATCGGTAAGAGGTGCACCGTCGATGGTGTTTTGGATAAGGCAGAAGAGCCGACCCATCCGGGCCTCTGGTTCATGGACTCATCGTCGGCCGCGGCCGAGATGGTCACGCTCTGCGCCGCCGCCGGCTATGTCGTCCACTTCTTCCCGACTGGCCAAGGCAATGTGATCGGCAACCCGATCGTCCCCGTCATCAAGCTGTGCGCAAACCCGCGTACGGTGCGTCTCATGAGCGAGCACATGGACGTGGACTGCTCGGGGCTGCTGCAACGCGAACAGACGCTGGACCAGACTGGCGACAAGCTGCTGGAATGCATGCTGGAGACTGTCAATGGCCGCTGGACCGCGGCTGAGGCGCTCGGCCACCGTGAATTCGTGCTAACCCGCATCCACGAGTCCGCGTAACGACACCGCACTGCATCAGTGAAGATATGAACCCCTTTGCGGTGCAGGCGCCGGCACCCGGCTTCGACTTAGCAGGCCGCTGAAATACCTCCGGTGGACGTCAGCGCCACAACTGGCTGAAGCGTTGATTTGAGGAGCCCATCCAACTCCACTTTCATGCGCGGCGCAGATACCTTCACAGAAAGTTTGTTCACTATGCGGAGGCTGGATGATTTCGTGCCGAAGTCCCACCCGCTGCGCTCGATCCGCGCCATGGCCAACCAGGCGCTGGTAAAGATGGACCGGTTGTTCGCACAGATGTACGAGGCCGATATCAAGGGTGGCCAGCCCAGCATC
>NZ_SMNY01000064.1:0-48311 GCF_004353535.1 Cupriavidus sp. L7L | reverse complement strand
CCAGATGTTCGTGCTGAGCATGGCCGCCTACAACCTCGTGCGCATGCGCTCACTGGGACAAATCCGTCCGCAGTTGCAGTAATCGCGGTAATGAGGCCGGAATCGGGCGCCAAACCGCCGAAAAAATCGATGTAGGGACGTCCCGCTTCCAGATTGTGAAAAATCGCAAGCCTACTGCCTTGCAGGGGGAAGCCTCGCCTCTTGTACGGGGAGTACTTCAGCAACCTGCTAGTGGCGGTCAGCCGGAGAGAAGCCGGCGACGCGGGGCAAACCATACTATAGCCGCTCTCCCGAGCACGACGGCGACCGCTTTCTCAGTGATTGATGTCTGCCTGCGCCGCGGCGCGGTTCAGACTGTATTCCACTGGAACCCACGCGAATCCCTCGCCCTCGCGCCGGACATGGCCGATGCCGGGAAACGCGATATGTGCCGCGCCGACCCAATACCCCTTAGCGGCAGCATCGGCCATCGCACGCTTGCGCATTGTTACGGCGGCGACGGAATCGACATCGAAATCGATGGCGACCCCGGGCTCGGGGAACTGTACGTGCTGCGCATGGATGGTGTCGCCCCATAGCTGCAGGCGCTGGCCTTCGCTGCTGATTTCGAAGAACGCATGACCAGGCGTGTGGCCGGGCATGCGCAACGGCCGGATGCCGGGAAACAGCTCCTGCTCGCCATCAAACCTCTTGACCTTGCCGGCGCGCAGGTAGGGCGCGAACACCGCTTCGGATTGTGCGAAGTTGTGGCGCTGGCCCGGTGCCGCCCTGGCGGCATTGGCCGCATTCAGCCAGTAGTCGGCGTCGTGGCGGTCAACATAGACCACTGCGTTCGGGAACACCGCCTTGCCGTCGACCGACAGGCCGCCGGAGTGGTCGACGTGAATGTGGGTCAGCAGTACGGCATCGATCTGTTCGGGCTGGTAGCCCGCTGCGCGGATATTCTGCGGCAGCAGTCCGCCTGCAGTGGGCCCGAACAACTGGCCGGCGCCGGTGTCCACCAAGATCAGCTGATTGCCGGTGTTGATCAGGAAGGCGTTGATCGATGTCTCTGCGGCCTCCGCGGATTGATGGGCGCGCGCCTGCAGCGCGGTAATTCGCTCGTGCGGGGCGCCCTTGAGCAGCTTGTTCAGCGGCACGTCGACGGTGCCATCAGACAGGGCCGTGATCTCGAACTTGCCGAGCATCATCCGGTAGTAGCCAGGCGCTTGGACACCGACCTGCGGCGCGGCGGCGTAGCCGGGCAGGGCAAATGATGAACACAACATCACACCGACCAGCAGCGCGCCGCGCCACAGACGTTGCATAAATGCGGAATGGGACAACTTCATGGCATGGCCTCGTAGTGACTCGCGAACATGGGCGCCATTGTGGTAGTCGGTCCAGCATCGCGCAAATCGATTGGACTGATCGGGACTATCGCCACAGGTGATGTCGTCCGGCACACCGCCGTGCATTCCGCCACGGAAATAATCACCCACAAAACTTCACTAGGACGTCCCCGGTGCGTCGCTGATACTGAATCACACCAAGACACCACAGAAGGGGACAGCAGATGAAAAAACTAGCGGTAAAGGGCCTGGCCGCCGGGGCGATCGGCGTTCTAGGCATCATGGCCGGGACGCCAGGCATGGCAGGGGCGGCGTGGCCGGACAAGCCGGTGCGCCTGATCGTGCCGACCGCACCGGGCGGCGCGCCCGATATCGTCGCGCGTTTGTTCGGCGAGGGGCTGTCACGGCGCCTAGGCCAGGCGGTGGTAGTCGAGAACCGGCCCGGTGCCGGCGGCAATATAGGCATGCAGGCGCTGCTGGCGGCACCTGCGGACGGCTACACCATCGGTTATGGCAACAATGCCACGCTGGCTACAAACCGCTTTCTGTACAGCAAGCTGCCCTACGACCCCGACAAGCTAGTCCCCATCGTTGGACTGGTCACGACCTTCAATATCCTCGCCGTCAATAATTCGCTACCGGTAAAGTCGGCGCAGGAACTGATCTCCTATGCGCGCGCCAACCCCGGCAAGCTGTCGATGGGTTCGGCCGGCAACGGCACTACCAGCCACCTCGGCGGAGAGCTGTTCAAAGTGATGGCCAATCTGAATATCACGCATGTGCCATACAAGGGCAGCACGCCGGCGCTGCAGGATCTGGTTGGCAACAACGTGCAACTGATGTTCGACAACGTGCCGTCGATCGGGCCTTATATCACGTCAAAGCGCGTGCGAGCACTGGCGGTCACGTCGAGTCAGCGCTCGCCGCACTTTCCCGACCTGCCGACCATGGGCGAGGCGGGCCTGAAGGGCTACGAGCTGACCGCTTGGGCCGGATTGGTGGCGGCGCCGGGCACGCCCGCCGAGGTCATCGAAAGGCTGAACCGCGAAGTCAACGCGCTGATCCGCGATCCGGCATTCCGCGCGCAACTCGACAAGCTGTCGTTCGAACCGCTCGGCGGCAGCGCGCGCGACTTCCGGGCGCTGATCACATCTGAAACCGTCAAGTTTGGCGACCTGGTGCGCAAGAGCGGCGCCAGGGTCGACTGAACTGAGGAAATCCAAGCACCATGCATTCGCAATATGACCTGATAATCCGCAACGGCGACCTCATCGATGGCACCGGCGCACCGCGCCGCACGGCCGACCTGGGAGTTCGCGACGGCGAGATTGTCTCAATCGGCGACCTCGGCCCGTCGCGTGCCGGCACCGAGGTGGATGCCGCCGGACTGATCGTGGCGCCCGGCTTTATCGACACCCACACCCATGACGACTGGATGGTGTTCCAGTCGCCCGAGATGCTGCCCAAGGTGACGCAGGGCGTTACCACCATCATCGCCGGAAACTGTGGCATCAGCTTGTTTCCCCTGGTCACCGACAGCATTCCGCCGGCGCCGCTCGACATCATGCGTGGCGGGTACCGCTTCGATTCGGTGCATGCGTACCGCGAGTCGTTCGCGGCCAGCCCCGCGGCGGTCAATGTGGCGGTGCTGGTCGGCCAGTCGACGCTGCGCGCACGGCACGTGCCGCAGCTTGGCGTAGCCGCCAGCGACGCGGAAATCGAGCGCATGCGGCAGGACGTGGAAGACGCATTGCTGCAAGGAGCGATCGGCGTGTCGACCGGCACCTTCTATCCGCCTTCGGCGGCGGCACCCGAGGAAGAAATCGTGCGCATGTGCGAGCCGATGCAGCGGCTCGGCGGCGTGCTGGTTTCGCATATCCGCGACGAGAGCGACAAAATCGCCGAGGCGATTGACGAGACCGCGCGCATTGGCAAGGCGCTGGGCGTATCGACGGTGATCTCGCACCACAAGCTGGTGGGCAAGCAGAATCACGGACGCAGCCGCGACACGCTGGCGCAGGTGCGCAGCCTGGCCCGGACCATGCCGCTGTGCCTCGACTGCTATCCGTACGCGGCGTCGTCGACCATGCTGCGCCCCGAGCGCGTCACGCAATGCGACCGCATCCTGATCACCTGGTCGGCCCAGCATCCGGAAGCCGCCGGGCGCTACCTGGAAGATCTGGCGCAGGAGTGGGGCCGGACTCGACTCGAGGTGGCGCAGGCACTGGTGCCGGGCGGCGCCGTGTACTTCATCATGGATGAGGCCGACGTGCGCGACATCCTGTCCTATCCGGATACCATGGTCGGCTCGGATGGCATCCCTTCGGACGAAACGCCGCACCCGCGGCTGTGGGGTACATTTCCGCGCGTGCTAGGGTTGTATTCGCGCGACCTGGGCTTGTTTCCGTTGGAGCGCGCGGTGCACAAGATGACCGGCATGGCCGCGCAGCGCTTCGGGCTGGAGCGGCGCGGCGAGTTGCGTACCGGCCATGTCGCGGATATCACTGTGTTCGATCCGGCAACGATCCAAGACCGTGCCACGTTCGAAGACCCGCAGCGGCCCGCAACAGGCGTGCGCCATGTGTTCGTCGCCGGACAGGCCACGCTGCGCGACGGGATACCTGTCAGCAGCCGCCCGGGGCGTTTCGTCACGTCCACGCTGGTGCGGGCAGACTCGGCGGGGACGCAGTAGCCTACGGCGCCTGGCGCTCGCATGCGGTTTGCTGCTGCAGCCACGCGATAAAAGTCTGCATCGCCGGGCTGTCGCGTTTCTCTTCGAGGCAGATGAAGTAGTAAGCCTTGGGCGAAACGTAGGGCTCGGTGGCCACGCGCAGCAATCGTCCCGCGTTGATGTCATCGGTGGTCACGTAGTCGGGCAGCAGGGCTATGCCCATGCCGCTCACTGCGGCCTGCAGTCCCATGGTGAGTAGGCCGTAGCGCGGGCCATCGTCAGGATGCGCCAGCCGTATCCCCATCTGCTGCAAGTAGGCCGGCCACGCCTCCAGCGCCGCGATCTGGTGCAACAAGGGCATGCGCTTGAGCGCCTTGGCCAGCGTGCCGCCGCCGGGCAACAGCTCGGGCGCGCACACCGGATAGAGTTCCAGCGGCATGACCTTCAGTGCGAAATGGCGCGGCGGCGGCGCGCCACAATACATGATCGCGGCATCGAGCCCGGTGCTTTCCAGGTCGACCGGGCCGACTTTGGTGGTGACGTTTAGCTGGATCTGTGGCTGTTCCTTGGCAAACCTGAGCAGGCGCGGAAGCAGCCAAATATTGCCCAGCGACACCGGCACCGACAGGTTGAGCCGGCCGCCCGCGGCGCGGCCTGACTGGACTTCCAGCGTCGCTTCCTCGAGCATGGCGAGCGCCTTGCGCACGCTCCTGAGGTATTCCTCGCCGGCGGGAGTCGCCGCCACCGCGCCTTTGCGGCGATTCAGCATGCGCGCGCCGAGAAAATCTTCCAGCTCGGTAATCTGCTTGCTCACCGCACTCTGCGTCAGGCACAACTCTTCGGCTGCGCCGGTGACGCTGCCATTGCGTGCCGTGGTCTCGAGCGCGATCAGATTCGCCAGCGCGGGCAAGTGGCGTCCGGTTGTGCTTTTCATGGGGCGGTGCAGTGTGGAGGGCTGAGTATTGTCATCTATTCATTCCGGTATGGAAAGAACCTGCGATGAAACATCCATTGCCTAGGCGGCGCCGAGTAGCCAATATGCAATGCATCCCATTGTCGCCAGTGAGACCGATGCCCGCCGTTTCCCCTGCTCAATTTGCTCACCTTGATCCGTTTGAGGCTTCACTAAGCGACATCGCCGAGGCCATGCGCAACGGCCGAACGTCCGCGCAGGCGCTGGTTGCATCTTTTCTCGCCCGCATCGCTGCCTTCGACCAGGCCGGCCCCTGCATCAACGCCATCAGCGGCGTGAACGCCGCCGCGATGGACAATGCGCGCATGCTCGACGAGGAACTGCGCGCACACGGCCCCCGCGGGGTGTTGCACGGCATACCGATGGTAGTCAAGGACAACATCGATGTTGCCGGCATGCCGACCACGGCCGGTTGCACGGCGCTGCGGGAGGCCTACCCGCGCACCGATGCCGCGTGCGTGACGCGGCTTTGTGCGGCCGGCGCCATCGTGCTGGCCAAGTCCAATATGTCGGAGCTGGCGGCGTCCAACGGACGCTTCGGCTATAGCTCGGCGAACGGCCTCACGCTGAACCCCTATCGCCTGTCGCGCAATGCCAGCGGTTCCAGCAGCGGCACCGGTGCGGCGGTAGCAGCCAGCTTCGCCGCGTTCGGGCTCGGCACCGACTCGTTCGGCTCAGTGCGCGGGCCGGCCTGTGTGCACGCTCTGGCAGGTTTGCGACCAACCCATGGCCTGCTCGACAGCGCCGGCGTGCTGCCGCTGGCGGCGTCGTTCGACACCGTCGGGCCGCTGGGCCGCAGTGCGGCCGATGTGGCGCTGGTGATGGCCGTGCTGGCCCCAGGGCACGGCTTTGGCACGCAAACGGAGACGCTAGCCGGCCGCAGGCTCGGCATTGTGGCGGATTTCGCCGGTGGCAACGATGAAATCGACGCGTTGCTCGACGTCGCGACCGCAGCGATGCAGGCCGCTGGCGCCCAGGTCATTCCCGTGCGCCTGCCCGCTGGCGCGCTGACGCTGTACTCAGATGTACTCGGCGAGATCACGCGTGTTGAATCGGTGCGCGGGCTTGACCAGTATTTGGCGCAGGCCGCCGCTGGTGCGCCGCACAGCGCCGCTGAACTTCTCATGCGCATGGAAGCCGGTGGCGACGCCGGCGCGCGCGTGGTCAACCCGCTGACCCTGGCTGCACTGCGCCACGCAATCGCGACACGAGACCAGCGGGCCGGAGCCGGCGTTGCCGCGGCGCGGCGCTGGCGTGGCCTGCTCGACGAACAGTTGACGGCCAACGGCCTGGATGCGCTGGTCTTTCCGACGCTCGCGTGCCCGGCATCGCCGCGCTTCGACATGGCCGATGCCAGTTACCATTGCCATGCCGAGCAGCCGCTCGCCGCGATGCATCTGGCCAGCGCCGCCGGCGTTCCCGAGGTCAGCGTGCCAATGGGCATTACCGCCGCGGGCATACCTGCGGGCGTGTCTTGGCTGGGCCGAGCCGGCAGCGATGCCAAACTGCTGGCCATGGCATCGGCGTTCGAGCAGCTGACCCGGCACCGCCGTGCACCGCCCACCACGCCCGCGCTGTAGCGATCAGTTGCCATGCGGCCCGCTTCGGGTGATGCTTCAGTGCGAGCGTCCACCAGACAAGGAAACCAGCGTGAGTATCAAGGAAAGCCATTTTCGTGGTGTCGACCTGAACCTGCTTGTGACGCTGTCCGTGCTGCTGTGCGAACGCAGCGTGTCGCGCGCCGCGGCGCGCCTGCACCTTGGCCAGCCCGCGGTCAGCGGTGCACTAGCGCGACTGCGCGAATTGTTCGACGACCCGCTGCTGGTTCGCACCGCGCAAGGCATGGCGCCGACCGAGCGGGCGCTCGAACTGGAACGGCATCTGATGCCGGCGCTTGCGCAGATTGAGGCCGCGCTGCTTCAGCGCCGCGAGTTCGACCCGCGAACTTCAGACCGCACCTTCGTGGTCGGCATGCCCGACTGGGTCGAACTGTGGTTGGCGCCGCGCATGCTTACGCAGCTCCGGGAACTCGCGCCGCAGGTGCGACTTTCAATCGTGCCAACCGACCCGTTCCGCGGCACCGACATGCTGGAGCGCAACGGGATGGATCTCGGCGTGGGCCCTTTCGCCAAAGGCCCGGCCTGGCGCCGTGAATGCGAGCTGCGCACCATGGGCTTTCGCTGTGTCTATGGCGCTGCCCCGCTCGATGGCGACAAATGCCTGTCGCTGCCCAACTACCTGCGCCTCCCGCATGTGCTGGTGTCCTATCGCGGCGCCTTCGACAGTGCCGCGGACGCCTGGCTGGCCACGGAGGGACGCGCCCGCCACGTGTGCTACAGCAGCGCACGTTTTGCCAGCGTGCCGGCGATCTTGCAGCGCATTGCCGCGCTGGCAACGGTGCCAGAGGTACTGGCCGAGCAATGGTGCACGGCCCACGGGCTGCACCAGTTTCAGTCGCCTGTGCCAATGCCGGACTTCACCGTGGCGGCGATTTGGACCGCGGCTCGTGACAGCGACGCCGGCCTGAGGTGGCTGGTGGAGCTGATTGCCAAGCTTGCGGAGGAGGGTGGAGACCGGTCGTAACCCTGGTGACAGACATGTCGCGCGTCGAGATGCGGAGCTGCAGGGTGCAGCGATGCCCCAACTCGTCGGGCGTCCCCAATGGTTGGTCCCATTGAGATGTTGCGCCTGCCGAACGGTAGGAACGGGGTACAGCCGTCGCGCTTTTGCTAGCCTTGGCCTGCAAGGTGAGACGGGGCGCGCGAGGCCGAGGTAGTTAAAGGTCGCGTTGCCCGGACGCGGCGATAGGGCACGATAACGCGCAGTTGTGGTGCTTTCAACCAATTTTGCGTTCCCAGACGGTGTGCATCCGGCTCGGCAAATCCGATCGGTCACGTCGCGCCTACGACAGCATCCGCGGTGTCCGGGACCAGTTCTCCATGTTCCGGACCTGCTGGATGAGAACGGCGATTTCGTCGGGGCTTGCTCCTCCGGCAAAGCGGGCCAGCCGCAGCAGCTTTTGCTCGATCTCCTCGTCAGTAAGCGGGTTGGCGGGGTCGCCCTTGGGCATACGGACGACGGACTCGAGCTCGCGGCCGTCGGCCGTGACCACGCGTACCTTGCCGATCCATCGCTGCGGATACGCGGCATCGACCTCGTTGTCCAATTTCATTGACACACGGGTGCGGAAGGCCTCGACCTCCGGTGCTGTCCGCATGGCGCCATAGAGCTCCTCGGTGCCAGCGCGACCATGAACGGCGATCAATGCCAGTACCGTTGTGATAGAGAACATTGCCTGGTCGACCGTTTCTTCGCCGACGCCGCCATGTAGCACGTCGAGCGCGGCTTGGTGCACGCCCGCGGTCACGTGGTGTATCTGACCGGCCTGCAGTCCTTCGGCGCGCATCAAGGCGAGCAGGGCATCGGCGGCAGGATGGGCGTGCCGGCACGATGCATGCCATTTGAGCGACGTCTCCGCCGTTGTCCATCGGGTGCCCAGTCGGTCGAGTAGCCGGGCGGCATCGGCATCGTTGGACATGGCCGCGGCCAATCCTTGCCTGCCATCCAGGATGCGCTTGGCGGCGGTAAAGCCGTCGAGCGCAAGATAGGCGGATAACAGTCCGTCGGCAGCGGCCTTGCCAATGTGGAGTTGGCGCGAATCGGCCCCATCACCGAGAAATTCCCACAGCCCTGCGGCTTGCGTTCCTGCTGAACCCAGCGCGGCTAGCATACGTTGCGAATCGAGCCGTAGAAGCCTGCCCACGGCAACCGCTGCGGCAAGCGTTCCCACCGTGGCAGTCGTGTGAAAGATGCGATAGTGCGACCGTCCGAGGTATTCCGCAACGCGAACTCCCACTTCATATCCCGCCACGGCTGCCGCGATGATCTCGTGCCCCGGACTGCCGGCATCCTGGGCAGCGGCCAGGACTGCGGGGAACACCACTGCACCGGCGTGGAGCACGGCGCCGTTGTGAACGTCAGTTTGCTCGACCACGTTGGAGGCGGCGGCATTGACCAGGGCTGCAAAGAAGGGCGATGTCCGCCGTCGCGAGATAAGAAGCTCGCTTGTTCCATCGGTGGGTCCCATACGCTCGGCAAAGGACTCCAGCATACGAATCGCACGATGTCCCTTTCCAGCGAGCGAACAGCCGATCCAGTCGAGGAAGAGTGACTTAACGGTCGCTACCACGGGCTGTGGAATCGCCTCGTAGCGCAGGCCTGCGGCAAAGCGGGCAAGCGCCGCACCGGGGTGGTCGTCCGGCATATTCCCTCGTGCGGCGCGATCGCCGCTAGCTGCTTGATGTGCCATACCGTTAAGTACTCAGGCTGCAGGTGGGGGCATCTGCCCCGCATACCAGTCAGCGATCTGGCTGCCAGTCATGAAGCAAACGCCGGGCGTGCCCATAAGCAGCTCCAGCATCTCCTCAAAGTAGGAAAAGCGATGGGGCACCCCCATCAGGTGCGGATGCAGTCCGAGGGCCAACACGCGCGGCTGCCGCGTTGACTCGCGCTTAAATACGGCTAACGTACGTTGCAAGCGATGCAGGAATTCGCTCGAAGTGTGCTTTTCGATGGCGTAGATGATGGAGTCGTTCAGTTCCAGGTTATAGGGTACGGAGAGCAAAGGTCCGTGACGGGTACGCATCCAGTTCGGCAGATCATCGACCACCCAGTCGAATACATGGTCCACCCCAGCCTCGCGCAGCAACTCCGGCATGTGTTCGCTTTCGCGTAGTCCGGGGCTCAGCCAGCCTCGCGGCCGCGTGCCGGTGAATGCTTCAATGCGGTCCAATGCCTCGTGGATAAGGGCGCTCTCGTCGGCTGACTGTTGAATGCTTTTCTGGTGGACGCCATGACCGATGAATTCCCAGCCTGCTTCCAGCATGGCCTGCGCTGCGCCGGGATAGGCCTCGATCACGCTGGCATTGAAGCTGGTGGATGCTGCGATGCCCCGGCATTGGATGGCCTCGATCAAACGCGGCAGTCCGCACCGCATGCCATAGTCCACCCAGCTGAAATTCGGAACATCCGGCAGCGTCGCCACGCCGTGCGGCGGAGTGATGATGGTCCTGGGCATGGGCTGCTCGAAGCGCCAGTGCTCCACATTGACGACAAGGTGCACGAGGATGCTACCCGCCGAGGGCGGCACCAACTGTGGCCGTTCGCTCGCCATCAGGTATGGGATTCTAGGGTTCGCCATGGTTGGCTCATTCTCTCATCAGATTCTGTGAAGATGCGGGCGCAGCCCGCACCCGGATCAGGCCCCGTGGAATACCGGCGACCGCTTTGCGGCAAAGGCGCGCTGTCCCTCCGCATAGTCGCGGCTGGCAAAGCAGGTTTGCACGCTGTGGGCCATTTCGGCAAGTACTTCAGAGGAAGGCTGTAACGCCGTGGCCTGCCGAATTGCCAGCTTTGCGGCGCGCAAGGTCAGCGGCGCGTTCGACGCCACGCGTGCGACCAGTGTTTCGATTGCACGCTCGAAATCCTCGTCATTGAAGCACTCGTGCACCAGACCAATCCGCGCGGCCTCGGTACCGTCATAGTCGCGGGCGGTGAAGAACATCTCCGTGGCGTTGGCACTCCCTAGCAACGCGACGGCGCGGTGCATGCCGCGAAAGCCGTAGCCTAGGCCAAGCCGCGCTGCCGGCATGCGAAAGCGGCTTCCTCGAGCGGCGTAGCGTAGGTCGCAGGACAAGGCGAGCCCGATGCCACCGCCCAGGCAAAAACCCTGGATGGCCGCGATCACCGGATGCCGACACTGCTCGAGCGCCGCCTGTGCCCGCTCGACCAATGCGTCATAGGCGCGCACGGCATCTGCGCCGGATCGCAAGGCGGTGAACTCGGAGATGTCCGCGCCCGACACAAAGGCGCGGCGCCCCTCGCCCCGCAGCACGACCGCGCGAATATCGTCCCTGGCATCCAGCGCCTCAACGTGCGCGGCAAGCGCCTTCCACATCTCCATGGACATCGCGTTCAGCCTGGCCTCGTTCGCGATAGTGAGATAGGCAACTGTATCCAGAAGGTCCAGCCGAACCGCTCCGCTGCTCATCAGACCACCTCCTGTTCGCGCAGGGCGCGGACTTGCTCGCCGGAATAGCCAATCTCGCCAAGAATCTCCTCAGTGTGCTCGCCCCAGCCGGGCGCCGGCGCGACGACCTCGCCCGCGGTGCGCTCCAGCCGCACCGGTTGGGTCAGCACATGGCGCAGCGCCTGTTGCGCACCGCCTACCGCCTTGACTACGCCTAGGTGGCGTACCTGGGGATCGTCGAACATCTCGGGCACCGAGTACACCGGGCCGGCTGGCACGCCCGCCCGGTTCAGGATTTCGACCCAGTGGGCAACCGGCTGACTGCGGAACAGCGCCTGGATCTGTGCATTGAGCCTGGTGCGATTTTTGACGCGTAGCTTCTCGTTGGCAAATTCCGGATCGTCCAGCCAAGCCTCTTGCCCTACGGCGACGCAAAAGCGCCGCCAGTTGCCTTCGCCCGATGCACCAAGATTGAACCGGCCGTCAGCCGCCTCGAACAGGCCCATGGGGGAACTGGTGGGATGGTCATTGCCGGCTTGCTGCGGTACGTCGCCCTCGTTGAGGTATCGCGCTGCCTGGAAATCCATCATGGCGACCATGGTGTGAATAAGCGAGGTATGGACCCACTGGCCTTTGCCAGAGACTTCCCGCTCTAGCAGCGCGATAAAGATGCCGAGCGCCGCATACAGGCCCGCGCTAGAATCGGCTACCGCCAGCCCGGCGCGTACCGGCCCCTGTTCGGGGAAGCCAGTCACGGACATCAGTCCGCCCATGCCCTGCACAATCTGGTCAAAGCCAGGCCGCCATGCGTAGGGTCCGCTCTGCCCGAAGCCGGAGATGCTGGCCAGGATAATGCGAGGGTTGATCGCACTCAGGGATTCATAATCGAGACCGAGCCGCTGCTTCACATCCGGACGCCAGTTCTCGACCACCACGTCGGCGTCCTTCACCAGCCGCTTGAAGACCGCCAACCCCTCCGGCTTTTTCAGGTTGAGCGTCAGTGAGCGCTTGTTGCGATTAAGGTTCTGGAAGTCGCCGCCCAGGCGGTCGGCGGCAAACATGGCTTCGTTAGGGTCGACTCCGGGTGGCGGCTCCACCCGGATTACGTCGGCACCAAAATCGGCCAGCATCCGCACACAGGTGGGACCGGCGCGCACACGCGAAAGGTCGAGTACGCGGAAGCGGGACAGGGCGTGTGAGGCCATGATTCTTGGCATGGTGTCTCCTTTTGGTCAGGATTAAGGCTTGAGGGGTTCTGCAGCGACAGGAACGCCTTCGTTGCCAAAGCGCTCGCGTTCCACGCGATAGGCGAATGCAAGCAGGGTGATCTCGGCGCCGGGGCGCCCAACTGCCTGTACCGACACTGGCCGCCCTTGCTGGTCGCTGCCAAGCGGAAACACAAGTGCCGGCAAACCCAGATAGTTGATGAAGGGCATCAAGGCATAGAGTGCAGTCAGTGCCCGGCCGTCAAACGCCGCAGAGCCGGAGTGCACCTCGGCCCAATCCGGCACGCCTTGGGGGAGTGCTGGCAGCAGCAGGATGTCGGCATCTCCGAAGCCCGTTGCCATGACCTGCGCCAGGTAGCGGGCGCGGCGGCGGATCGCCTCGCGGTACCAGACGGCGGGCAGCGCCATGCCCGGCAAGGCGACGGCGCGCACAAAGCGCCCCAGTACCTCGTCGCTGCGCAAGCGCGCTGCATGGACTTGCGCAGCTTCGGTATGCAAGACGACTTCGGCGCACCGATGCATGTCGCTCAGTCCCGGCAAGGCAGCTGGCTGGATGCCTGGCAACCGCGCAAGGAAAGTATCAATCACCGCATGCACATCGTCGCGCAACGGCACTTCTTCCAGGCCGTGCCGGATGCGAGCCGTCGGGCGCGACAGGAGAAACGCTTCGATGCCGCCGGGCTCGCCAGCGGCCGCGCGTAGGGCGGGGCACTGCCGGCTTGCGACCCCGGCTAGGGTGCCCGCGATGTCGGCGGCCGAGCGCGCCAGAATGCCGACCGTATCTAGCGAAGGGGCGAGCGGGAACACGCCCGTGGTCGGCAGCAGGCCTTGTGTCGGCTTGAGTCCCAGCACGCCGCACGTGGCAGCGGGAATGCGCACCGACCCGGCGGTATCGGTGCCGAGCGACGCATAGCACAGCCCTGCGGCTACCGCGACCGCTGAGCCGCTGGATGATCCGCCCACTGCAATGCCTGTCCCCAAGGGATTGACCGGTGTTTCAGCCCATGCGTTCTCGCCGGTGGCCCCGCAAGCGAACTCGGCCATCTGCAACGCCGCAAGGTCGGCGGCGCCAGCGGCTTCCAGCCGCATCAGGACCGGCGCCGAGCCTGATTTGGGGACCTCTGGCGCAATGACCGGCACGGGCCGGCCGCAGCCTGGCGCAACGCTTTCCCGGTAAAAAATGTCTTTGTGGGCGAGCCCGACGCCGGCGAGAAACTGATCCGGGTCGGATGGATCTGCGACGCGTTTGCGCGATTTGCCACGAAGATTCGCCGGTGCCGACAGGTCGTGCAATGTGGCAACGCAGCGATATTGCACCCCGTAGGCGCGCATTGCGGCCGCTTGCGTCGCCAGCGCTTCGTCGACGCTGATCGCCGCGCGCGCCATCGCGCGTCGCAGGCCACCGATCGTGGCTGGAAGGCCGGTCATGCTGCCTCCTTCGTTGGTACGGTTGGCGCGGCCTTGCCACCTGCTTGGGCAGGCGTCGGCGTGACGGGAAAGGTGTCGGCCAGCCGCTTCAACGTCTTGCCTGTCATGGCTAGCTCCGCGCCGGATGCCTGTACACACTGCAAGGCCAGGAGGGCGGCCACTGCGGCGCCGTGCGGCTCGCTCAACGTTGGGGCAGCCATTTACTTGCCTCCGCGCACAAAGGTCAGTACCAGCAGTGTGGCGACTACCTCCAGCGCTGCAACAAAGTAAAGGCCGGACGCCAAAGACCCTGTGGACGCTTTGAGTGTGCCGATCAGGTATGGCGCCACGAAACCGGCGAGATTGCCGATCGAGTTAACCAGTGCAATGCCGCCCGCAGCCGCCGTTCCGGCGAGGAACGCCGCGGGCAGCGACCAAAACACCGGAAACGCGGCGAGGATGCCGATCGCGGCCAGTGACAGCGCGCACAGCGCGGCAATGGCATTGCCCAGCAGCATTCCGGTCAGAGACAGACCAACGCCCGCAGTGAGGGTAGCCAATGCGCAGTGCATTCGGCGCTCGCCGGTCTTGTCCGAGTGCATGCCGCTCCAGACCATTGCAACCGTGCCGACGATAAAGGGCAGCGATGAAAGCAGGCCGATATGCAGCTTGTCCGCAATGCCGAGTTCCTTGATGACCGACGGCGACCAGAAGGCAATGGTGGCATTGCCGCTGACGATGCAGAAGTAGATCGCCGCGCATAGCCAGACCCTCGCATTCGTGAACGCGGCCTTCAGCGACGTATGCTTGTGTCCGTCGCGGTTTTCGGCTTCCAACGCTGCGGTTACTGCGTTCTGCTCCGCCGGCGTCAGCCATTTTGCATTCACGGGCTTTTCCGGCAGGTAGAACAGCGTGGCAATGCCCGCCAGCACAGAGGGAGCTCCCTCAATGAGAAAGAGCCACTGCCAGCTTGCGAACTTTCCGACGCCCTCCATGCCGCTCATGATCAACCCTGCCAGCGGCCCGCCGATCACGCCCGCGAGGGCGAACGAGGTCATGAACAGGCCGTTGATCGAAGCGCGCCGCGCGGCTGGGAACCAGTAGGTCAGGTAGAGGATGACACCGGGGAAGAAGCCAGCCTCGAAGGCGCCAAGGAAGAAGCGCAGCGCATAGAACTGTGTTGGCGTCTGGACATAGACCATTGCCATCGAAGCGAGGCCCCACAGAATGGCAATGCGAGCCAGCGTACGCCTGGCGCCGATGCGCTCCAGCAACAAGTTACTGGGCACTTCGAACAGGAAGTAGCCCAGGAAGAAGATGCCGGCGCCCAAGCCGTAGACCGCCTCGCTGAACCTCAAGTCGTCCAGCATCTGCAGCTTGGCAAAGCCGACATTGACCCTGTCCAGCCACGCGAGCAAGAACAGAAGGGCCAGAAAGGGAATCAACCGCAGAGCGATCTTCCGGTATGTGGCTTCCATGGATATTTCCGGATGGACGGCTACCGGAGGAGCGGGATGCGGGAAAGCTGCCGAAGTCATGTTGTCTCCAAAGTTGTTTTTTAATCAACCGCGTGCCAGGCAGCATGAAGATCCAAACATCATCATTACAATCTACTGCCTCATAAATATATTTATAGATCATAAGAAAACAATTTGCAATCAGGTTCCGGCCTAGGCCGCTCGACGTGGAGCAAGGCAGACCACCACAGTGGCTGATTAGGCACGTAGCGGGCGGGTATGATCAGCCCTTAGGGTGACCTCGGAGAGCCGGGCGAACGGTTGGCGGAGTCGAAGGGAAGTGCAAGTTAATGCTCGCGATGCACGGGCAAAGATTGGCCACCGCGAGCAAGGGGCAATGCCGAGGTGCCTGCGCCGAATGGCCAGTTGATTGTGCGGGGCTGCAGCCGCGCACTGGAGACCCTGGCACCGAGAATGCGTCAACCATGCCTCCCGCTCGTGGGAGAGAGGCCAGTTGTAGTCGGCAATGAACGAAAAAGACCAGCCGCAAGGACTGGTCTTTTGTGAGATGGGGCGCTAGATGTCGGGGCGGTGCGCGCTAGGCTAGCAACTCCTGCGGAAGTGCCGCCACAAACGAAGCGAAGCCTTGCATGCCGAGACCAGGACTAAGGTGCCTAACCATAGCAGCGTAGGCGGCAGCGGCATCCCGTGCGCATACCGCGCTGACGATGTCGCCGTGCTGGGCCCATGAGGCAGGCAGTTGGCCCACGGCGGCAAAAGCATGCTGTCGATAGGCGCCGGTGCGAGCGCGTATGCGCAGAATTTCCTCGCGCAGGAATGGGTTGCGGGATCCCGCATAGAGGATTTCATGAAAGGCCAGGTTGGCCTGGCGCCAGCCTTCGCGATCGTTACCGTGCACCACCTCGGTGGCGGCCTCGTGCACGGCCATGAGTTCCTGGCGCTCCTTCTCGGTCATGCGCTCGCATGCAAGGCGCGCGCACAATCCTTCCATTTCGGCAAGCAATTCCCACAGCGCCAGCAGTTGCTGCAGGCTCATCTTTGTCACGGACATGCCGCCCCGCGGATGACTGGTCAGTAGCCCTTGCGCCTGCAGTTGCAGCATGGCTTCTCGCAGCGGAGTGCGCGAGACCTTGTATCGGCGCATCAGCTCCGCCTCATCAATCGGAGTACCCGGCAGCTGTGCACCCGTACGGATGCTATCTTCAATGGCTTGCCTTATGCGTTCCGCAACCTTCAAGTCGTTGTCCTCACTCGTGCTATCGTCTGGAAAATACTCTTCAGTCGGCAAAATATATCAAAGCCCTCTGCCGAGGTGCACAAAGGACTTATCGAAGTCCATCAACGCAGCTCGCCGATCGCCAGATCGACTAGGCTTCGAACATCCGCCAGACCTTCTAGGTTCGTCAACGTATCTAAGAGGTCATCGCGCCGGCCGGGTGCGAATTGCACCGGCGCGGAGTCAAGGCAGGCGTGAAACTTGGCAACCTGGCCGGCTAGCGAAAATGGTCTGTCGGGATGACCGAGCAGGGTGGGAAGAGCGATCGACAAGGTGCGGCGGTCCGTCAGCATGACCTCTACCGATTGTGGGCTGAGGGCATTCTCGCCGGCGTAGTCATCGACCAGGACCTCTACACGCTGCGCGAGCGCAACGCGGTCTGGGCTCTCCAGGGCCGGGGGATCGAAATCGATTAGGCTTACCGCACCGGTCTGGAGCGCGGCGGCAACGGTGTAGGGCAGACAGAGCTTGGCATAGCCAACGTTCATGCCGGCAAGCGCGGGCCGGCCAACGAGACGCTGCACCAGCGGAGGTACACGCACGTGGACGCGCTCGACATCCCTGGCGCCAAAGCCTTGCTCCTCCCTCAGCAACAGCACGCCCTCGATGCCGCCGTGACAGGCTCGCCCTGTCGGGAACGGCTTGTGACTCATGCGCGCAATCTGGAAGACTTCGCCCAGGTTCCGGCTTTCCGCGTGCCAGTTTGCTTGCCCGTCAAACAAGGCAAAGTAGCCATATGGACCTTCCAATATGTCCTTTGGACCGACAAAGCCTGCGGCGGCCAGTTCGAATGCCGTCATGGCAGCTCGGGCATTCAGCCCAACTTGCAGAGCCACAGTGGGGGTGCCCTCGATATGCGCCTGCATGGTGCCGGACAGATGGCTGTACATGATGCCCAGCGCATTGTGCAGCGTTGTCCGATCGAGCCCGGCCAGCTTGCCTAGTGCGGCGGTGGCACCAAGTGCCCCGCACATGGCCGGCCGGAAGAATCGCATGGGTGCACCTTGCGCCATGCCAACGAAGGCGGCGACATCAACACCTACGGCCAACGCAGCAATCAAATCTCGCCCCGTTGCGCCCCCTTTGCGTTCGGCAAGCGCGAGCAAGGCCGGCAGGATACTCGCCAGCGTATGCACGACGGCACGGTCGTGCACGCAATCGAACTCCTGGTTGTGGACCTGGTAGGCATTGACCATCACCGCCGATGGTGCGGGCAGCCACTCGCCCGTCCCCAGCACGCGGGCATGCCGCTCCCCTCCCCATCCCAACGCCACGCCCTTGACCATCGCGTTGCATGGGTGGCGCGCGCCGGAAATGCCAACGGCAACACTATCCAGAATGAAAGTCTTCGCGGCGGCCACGGCTTCGGCTGGCAAGTCCTCATACCCGACGGAGAAGACATGCTCGATCAACGCGTCGATTGCGCTTGTGCTTTTCCTCGCCCTGCCTCGCTCCATAGTCCAGTCTCCTAGATGACCGTCCGCTCTCAGCCGCTCTGATGCTACAAGTAGTGTAGTATAAAAATACTTTCATTATTCATAAATATTTTTAACGGAAGTGAATAATAAGACACAAATTAATCGGCAATCCCAGAGGAGCCGACACGCGTTTCCGTGGTCGTAGGCTGAAACCCCACGATGAGAGCGAAAAAACTGAGCGGGCGGCGGCGATCCGCTGGATCCAAGCGGCGATGGCCGACTTGGGCTGCGCATGGAGGAGCTGACAGCAGCAGGGTGCCTCGATCCGCAGCCCCCTCCGGCACCCGCGCCAGCGCCGGTGTGCTACCGGAACGCTACGGGGCAGAGTTGGGACCGGCAGGGCGGCATGCACGACTGGCTGCGGCGGGGGGTCAATGCGCGGCATAGAACGGAGTTGTCCAAGTCGGGTAGCGCTGCCAGGAAGTTGGCCCATTGGCAAGTACAGGGGGCTACGCTCATATTTGGCAAGCCTCCATAGCTTCGCGGTAGGGCCGGCCCGCGAACAGCTTTTCAGCCGCCTCCGGTACCCAAACTGCCGGGGCTTGGGCTTTCTTATGGTTCAAATGAGTATAAAAGGGCAGAATTCCCTCCATGAAACGGAAACTAGGATTTCGCCATATCGAGACGGTCCACGCGATCGTGCTGACGGGCTCGGTGACAGGGGCAGCGGCGCGACTGCATCTCACGCAGCCAGCGATCAGCAACATCTTGCGGGACGCCGAAGAGCGCCTTGGTTTTGTGCTTTTTGAAAGGCGTGGCGGACGTTTGCTACCGACGCCGAGCGCAGATCAGTTGTTCGAGGAAATCGAGCGTTCCTTTATCGGACTGGACTCCATTAACGCCTGCTGTGAACGCATTCAACGCAACCAGCTAAGGCATCTGTCGGTTGCCTGCACCCCTGCCTTTGCTGCCGCCGTATTCCCGACGCTGGCAGCCGCCTATATGCAGCGCTGCGCGGATGTATTCCTGTCAGTCCATTCTAGGGACGCGCATCATGTCGCCGCCTTGATTAGTTCCCGAAAGGCCGACATTGGCTTCGCACTTGAGGTGCCGCCGGTGCCTGGCGTGGAGAGCGCGGTGATCGCCGAACTCCCGCTACTGTGCTACCTGCCGCCCGGCCACCCGCTTGCACGACAGGATGAAGTTACCCCGGAGCAATTGCTCGGCGAGCCGATGATTTCCCTATCGAGTATCGAGGGTATCGAGGAACTGGTGGGGGCCGCGTTTGGAGACTGCGGGGCTACTCCGGTGTCGGTGGCGGAATGCCCGGCTGCCATCGCGGCCTGCGGCATGGTGGCGGGAGGGATTGGATTTACCCTGTTTGATTGTCTGCCGGCACAAATCTATGATCCCGCTCGCCTGAGCGTGAGGCGGTTCGCGGCGTCGCGCCGGTTGACGTACCGGGCATACTGGCCAAAATCCAAAACAGCGGATTTCGATCCCCAGCCGCTGGTCACGCTGGCGCGCGACATCATGGCAGAGATGGCGGCCAAGGACTTCTAGCGGAAGCGCGCCAGTCCATAGGGGGCAGGGTCTAATGGGGCGGGGCCGCCGGAAATGAGGTGTGTGATTAGCCGCCCGGTCATTGGCGCTCCTGTCAATCCGGTATGACCGTGACCGCTCGCAATGTAAAGTCCCGGGTGATTGGGTGCCTCGTCGATGATTGGCACGCTGTCTGGCGTAGAGGGACGAAGCCCAAACCATGTGCTGGCGCCGCTGGTAGCAATGCCTGGGAATAGACTCCGAGCAGTAGCAAGGATCGCATCCGCCCGCCTTTCGTCGGGCGGATACCTCAGGCCTGCGATTTCTACGGTGCCTGCAAAACGCAGGCCGCCGTCCATCGGGGTCACAGCAACGGCCTTGTCCTTGTAAATGAAGGGACAGGGAACCGTGACGCCGGGATCGGGGAGTTGCACATGGTAGCCGCGCTCCGCTTCGAGAGGCAGGCGGATACCGAGCGGTCGCAACAGCTCTCCGGAAAAGGCGCCGGCGGCCACGACCACGCGCTCCGCACGGTCGTCACCAAGATTACTCCACAGCCGGAATCCGGTGCCATCCGCTTGCAGCTTCACAATACGCCGCTGCAGGATGCGCCCCCCTCGCGCTCGAACTGGGCGGCCAGCGCGCCAGTCAGGCGCTGCGGATCTACGGTGTGCGCGTGCTTGGGGAAGCATATGCCGCCGCGCACGTGGCCAGCCAGGCTCGGCATCATCTCCCGGAGCCGTGCCTCGCTCAGACTTTCGTACTTAACGTCCTGCTGCCGGCGCAATTCATCCACAAGCCGGTCGGCCCGAGATCGGCCCTTGCTGGCAGACCACAGATGCAGTTGCCCGCCGGGCCTGATCAGTTCGTCACAGCCGTTCTTACCTAGTAACTCGCGATAGGCCTCTAAGGCCGGCGCGTGCAGAGCACGTAGTGCGCGTGACGCCTGAATCACGCGTTTGCCAGGTGCGGTGGATGGGTCCTGGCCATGCCGGATGTCAAAAGTCGAATTCAGAACATGGTTGCTGGCGCGCAGCCATGCAAACAGCCATGGCGCGGCTCGTATCCCTGTTCGCTTAACCCGGCATTGCCGAATGACGCACCGCCCCCGGGGGCGAGCGTATCGTAGATGGCATTCGAATTCACGAGGCGTTCGGGAGCCGATAATCCCAGCGGTCCTCTTGTAATCCTCATCGGTCTCTGTACCGGGCTGTGGCTGCGGCGCGCAGGCTGCAAGGGAATACTGGGCTCCCATCGTCCAATCCGTGGGCTTCAAAGGCGACTGAGACTGCGAGGGAAACGACCACCAACCGCTTCTGTTGCTGAGTGACCTCCGCCGGTGTCGAACCGGCCAGGGGCTCGTATCCAATCGATGCTGCTCTACAAACACGCCGAGCCCATCGACGGCCGAACCGATTTGATTGCCGACCAAGTTGGTCACCATCGCCGGGCCTCCCTGGAACGGCACGATGGAGATGTGCCGCGTTGCGCTGCGGACAATGCGTCCAAGCTGGCCAATGACCGGGTCCCGCAGCGGCCGAACTGTCTGGAATGCGGGTTCCGGTGCTCCCGCATTCCACCACTGTCCTCCAACTCCGGGGACATCACGGCGGCGGCGGGGCGGGGGGCACGGTCACTGAGCTGTGTCGCCTCGCTTCTTGAATGCCGCCACCACCCTTTCGTTCAGGCCTAACCGGTAGAGTGTCGCGCCCACTTGGATCAACAAGGCCCGCTCTTTCCCCGCGATCGCTGGATCGGCCAACAGCACCGCCAAGCCGGCAATTGCGTCGTCGACCTCCAATTCCGTCGCGTCATCCAAGGCGAGGCGCTCGAAATCTCGTATCACGTCATCTGGGTCCATCGTGGCTCCATGTGGCTTCGTGCGCCAGTTTAGCCGACGAGGTGGTCGGAGCGATCCGCTGAATTCAGGCCCAGATGGCGGACCGGCGGGCTGCGTCGATTCGCCGCCAACACCTCCTGCAGTCTGCTACCGCAACGCCGAGGGGGCTGAGTTGGGACGGACAAGGCGAGATCTGTCTGGCTGCGGCGGGCGGTCAATGCGGGGCAGAACGTGTAGTTTTCCGGGGCGAGAGCAGGAGGATAGGGCCCGGGTGTTGCGAGGTCAGGGCCGCATCTTTATCTTTCGGGAGCAGGGCTGGCAGATATCACATCCACCTGACACAGCTCGTGGCGAGCGCCGAGCGTGGACCTGGATGCGGCGGTGCGAATTGGGATGAATGCGAGCAAATATCCGCTGCAGACGCTCGACTCCTGACTGTCCGGACTATCATCACGTTTGCTGGTCCCTGGCCGCCTTTGCCCCGAGGCCGGACACGGCCTGAAAAATTTCCATCATTACGTATGCTCATGAGTTCCCTCCCTGAAGCGCTGAACAATTTGACCGTAGACGATCTGAAATCGCTGATGCGCTGGCTTCCGGAGGCGTCACGCATCGGAAAGAAGGGTGTGCTGGTTGAAGAGGTCCTGCGGAACCTTGCCGGCGACAGGCTGTGCGCGCTGTGGGAAGGCCTGGACGAGACCCAACGTCTGGCGGTGGCAGAGGCCACGTATGCCGAGGATGGCTGCTTTAACGCCATGCGGTTCCGAGCGAAGTATGGGCGTTTGCCGAACTTTTTTGTCCGCGACGAGCAGCGCCGACACCAACACTCTGGGCCGCCCACGGCGTTGTGCCTGTTTCTGTACTATCAGAACGGATGGCGCTGCGTGCCTGCCGATCTGAAGGAGCGGCTCATGGCATTCGTGCCGGCGCCCGAGCCTGTCCGGCTGGACACGACCGCTACGCTTCCCGACATGCACGGTGAAAGCCCGTTGACGGTGCGGCTGTGCGAGCGCGATGCCCTGGCGGATCTACCGGTGCTGCTGCGCCTGGTGGATCAGGGAAAGATTCAGGTCAGCGAGAAGACATCGCTGCCGGGCACGGCGACGCTGCGTTTGTTGTGCGGGCAACTGTCCGGTAGCGACTACTACGCCTACCACGCGCCGAATCCCACCGATCAGGAGATTGGTCCGATCAAGGCATTCTCTTGGCCGATACTGCTTCAGGCAGCCGGACTTGTACAATGCAACGGCAGCAAGCTGGCGCTGAGCAAGGCAGGACTGAAAGCCCTGACGGCGCCCACGGCTGACGTGCTTGGCACAATCTGGCGAAAATGGCTGAAGGCGACGCTGCTGGATGAATTCAGCCGCATCGATGTCATCAAGGGGCAAAAGGCCAAGGGCGGTGCGATGGCTGCCGTGGCGCCGCGCCGCGCGGCGATCACCGAATTGCTGCAGCGTTGCCCGCCCGGCGAGTGGGTCAGCATCGACGCGTTTTCCCGCTTCATGGTGGCAACCGGGCGTACTTTCGACGTGGCCCGCGACCCTTGGAGTCTTTACATCTGCGAGCCGGATTACGGCAGCCTGGGACACAGTGGCTACCATGACTGGGACATCCTGCAGTTGCGCTACATACTCTGCTTCCTGCTCGAGTATGCGGCGCCACTTGGCATCATCGACGTCGCATACACCGAACCGGCGGGGGCTCGGCCTAATTTTCGCGACATGTGGGGAACGGATGAACTCCAGTTCCTCAGCCGCTACGATGGGCTGGCCTATTTTCGCGTGACCTCGTTGGGCGCCTATTGCCTTGGCGCCAGCGCCCATTACACGCCGGCGCCGGTTCGGTCCAGCGTTAGGCTGTCTATCATGCCCGGCATGCAGATCAAGGTCATCGGGGACGGTCTTTCGGCGGAAGAATCCCTGGTTCTGGACATGTGGGCGACAGAAGAGGTGGACATGCTCTGGCGGCTTGACCTTCAGAAGGCCATCGTAGCGGTCGAGAGGGGGCATGACATCGCTGAACTTCGCGAATTCCTGCAGGCCCGGGACGACCAGCCGCTGCCAGATACGGTGGAATCCTTCATCAAGAGCACCGGCAAGCAGGGCAAGGCGCTGAAAGTCGCGGGGACCACGCTGCTGATTGATTGCCATGACGCGCAAATGGCAGCCATGCTGGCCACTCGCAAGGAGACCGCCCGTCTGTGCCTGCGCGCCGGTGATAGGCATGTGGTCGTGCGGCTCGAGGATGAAGAGAAATTTCGGACACATATTCGCGCGTTGGGCTATGGGATGATGGCCTGAGGTTTGCACAGGTCGGCTGTGCCATGCCAGGGGTGGCCGCCGGCGGTGAGGGCTAATGGAATAGTTCAAGTTTCGTCATTCCCCGGAACATACCGGGTCACCGACTATCGACCGCGGGCACACCTGCATGACTTATATTTAACATAATGCGGTGCTCGGCAGGCACAACAACAAGGCGCAACCGGGGGCGCGCCGGTAGCAGACGGTAATGGTGAATCCCTGAAGCGGGTCGCGCATGGCAGCGCAGCGAGGGGGTGGTATCGTACGCGTTTGGTCGCTGCGTCGGTGGTACGCAGGTGCAACGACAGAGTATTGAGAGGGGACATCAGCCGCCATGGTGGATTCGGCTTATCCGCAGTTCTTTCGTCCGCTGACGCTGAAGAGGCGCCGGCTGATCGCGGCTTGCATCCGCGCATTCTATGCGCGGCTTTATGGTTCCCATGCCGACTACCGTTCCATCCTCGGGCGCGAGGACTTGCGTGACCTGTTTGTTCAGACCATGCAGTCTGCCACGCTGCCGGCCGACCCTGCCGGGGAAGATGGCGAAGATGGATTCACCGCCGGTGACCTTGCCGACGACCAGAAGCTGGCAAGCGCCATCGTGCGCCTTCTCGTCGCGGATGGCTGGCTCGAAACCGCCGAGGATCGCGTCAGACTGGTTACCGCCTATCGCTTCACCCGCGCCGGCAAGATCTTCGCTCAGGCGCTGACGCTGGCCGACCGCCCACGCGAACGGACCCGTCAGCGCAACATGCGCTCCTGCAAGAATGCACTGAGCGCCTTCATCGAGCGCCGCGACGTGGAAGACCTGCTCGACGCCTACGAGTATGCTGATCGGGTCATCGCCGACCTCTCCGAGGACATCGAACTCTTCTATGACCTGGCCCGCAAGATATTGCTCGATGCGCATGTGCAGGGAAATTGGGATGGGTTCATTGAGTTCGTAGAGCGACGTTTTCGTGATGAGTTCTCGCCCCGGCTGGTCTATGACAATGCCGAGCGCCACCGGCTGGACATCGGGGCACTGATCGAACGTCTTAACGAGTTGAGCGCGGCCGAGATGCAGGCCATTGACGATGACCTGGCCAACCACGCGGCGTGGGCCGCGCAGTCCGCGCCGGACGGGGCTATCTTGAGATGGATGCTTGATCGGATCGACGAGATGGTGACTGCGGCCTGTCGGACGAAGCAGCCGGAATTGTTCCGGGCCATGGAAAGCTATGTCCGCCGCCATGTGGTCTTGTTGTCGCAGAGCCTGTTCATGGGGGCATCGGGCAGCGGGGCGGCATTGTCCGCCCTGATCCGCCGGCTGGGGGAGATGCCAGAGCGGGAGCAGGGCGCGTGGCTGGAGCGGCAGGGGGCCGCGCTCGCACCGGTAAGCGTGGCACTATACGATCCCGCCGCGGTACAGCCGAGAAAGGCCGGCGAGCGTAACCGGGCACAGGCCGTGAGCATTGTTCCGGAGATCACGCAGGAAGAGCGTTTGCGTCAGTTCGTACGGCAAGCGGAAGAGCGGGCCTTCTCCCTGTCGCATCACGACGTCGTGGATTACCTGCTCGGTTCCATGCGTGGCACGGGTGCGCTGCGCCTGTCCGAGTTGCCGGTCGACGATGCCATCCAGGCGTTGTCGTTGTTGCGGGCCGTCGAGGCGGCACGGGACCATGAGGGACTGGACGTGGAGCGGCTAGACGCCGAGCCGCTGGACAATGCCATCATGTCGGGCACCGACTATGCAATCAGGAGGCGACACATCGGCCATGGATGAAATTACGATTGGCCAACTGGTGGAAGCGGAACTGAAGGCGGCGGGCGTCAGGCCGGAGGCGTTCCGGCAGATTCTCGGCCGCCTGTTCGGGCTGTCCATCCTGCATCGGGAGGACAGCGCCATCGAGCGTCAGCTCTACGACGACGCTGTGCGTATCGAGGGCCTGCTCAATGCGTACTTCGACGTGGGCGGGTTCCGGCTGCTGCACGAGCGGCATCAGAGTTATTTTCGGCTTTACCCGCCGGGGGCGCGCGTGCCTGGACTGCCCGCCGAGGACGATGCTATCGCGGTGGACGCCGTGCGGGCGAAGCTCTCCGCCGATTTCGTGGCATGCTGCCTGGTGCTGCGCTTGCTGTACAACGAAAGCCTGCGGCAAGGCTCGATCAACGAGCGCAACGAGGCGCTCGTCACCGTGGAATACCTGAATGCCACGCTGACCGCGCAGGCGCGCCGCTCACTGCCGGCCAAGACTGCACGGGAGAAGCTCTTCGCCGACCTGAAGCGTGCCCGCCTGATCGACTACCGGGCCGATTCCGAGGTGGAAGATGCCGACGCTCTGGTGGCCATTCGTGGAACGATCCTGCAGTTCGTGACGGATTCCGCCATCGATGCCCTGCTGGTCGAAACACGGACGCCCGTGTCGGCCGTCACGTCGCCGGAGCCTGACGATGAAGCTTGAGAAGCTCATCCTGGTCAACTGGGGTTTCGTGGTGTCCCGGGAATACCCCTTTGGTCACACCACCTTGCTGTCGGGTTCGACCGGCGTTGGGAAGTCCTCTTTCCAGGACGCGATCCAGCTGGTCATGACCGGAGGCAAGCAGCACATCAACGTTTTCAACTCCGCGCAGGACGAGAGCGGCGCCTCGCGCGCCGGCGGCAAGGTGAGGCGGACGCTGGCGTCGTATGCGGTAGGCATGCGCGACAATCTCTGCGTCCGGCCGTATGGGTCACATACCTATGTCGTCGCAGTCTTTGCGCCCGATGACGGGGAGTCCGCCGAGCCATTCACCGCCGTGGTGGCCGTGGAAGCCGCCGTGTCCGGTACGCGCGAACAAGGTCGAAGCGTCGACGTGGCGCGCAAGCTCTACTTTGTGCTGCCCGGCAGCCGCGCGATGGAGGCGGATTTCATCGAGTCGCGCAAGGGCAATTCGATTACGGCGGTAAAGGTCGAGGATATCTACCATCGGCTGCGCCAGCGCTATCCGCGCGTCCTGCCGTTCGAGAACAGCATCGAAGACTATCTGTGCAAGCTCTATGCCGAGTTTCGCGGTGGCGGCAAGACGCTGGTCGGGCCGCGTGAGGCCGAAGCAGCGGCACGTGCTTTCGTCCAGTCCATTGCCCGCAAGACCGTCGGCTCGGTGGACGAGCTGATTCGGGAGCAAGTGCTGGCCGAGCCTGATTTCTCCGATCAGATCGGGCATATCGCTTCGCTCATGCAAAACGTGCAGCGTCTGCGCAAGATCGCCACCGAATTACTGGCATGCCGGGAGCGGCTGGGCGTGCTGAAGGCACACGCGGATGCGTTCCTTGCTGCGTTCGAAGAGGCCATGGAGGCCGAACTGGGCGAAGCGCTGCGCCGGCAGCAGGATGTCGAGGAGGAAATCCAAAGACTGGAGGCCTGCCGGCGCCGCGCCTTGGCCGATGTCGAAAAGCAGCAGGCGCTTGCCGACCGGCATGCACAGGCGCTAAAGCGCGCCACGGAGTTGCACGGCACTGCCAAGGGGCGGCTCAATGGCAATCCGGTGGCGCAGGATCGTGAGCGGCTCAGCCGCGAGATGGCCGCCGCCACCGATGATCGATCCCGAATCGCGCTGGACGTCCTGGCCGCCCTGACGGGCTTGCGCGGCGTGCTGGACGAACTGGCTGCCCTGGCTAAACTGCCTGCAGGGCCGGCCTGCGCCTACGCAGCCCATGTAGAACGGCTGGTTGTCGAGGCCGCGGCGATCGATGCCGCCGACGGCCACGCCGCCGCGCGTGAACTGGCGGCGATGCTGACAGGCGCGCAGATCGACCCGGCGAGCCTGCGGCGCGACCGGTTTGCCAGGCTGGATGCCGCCCTGGCCCCTGTTGCGCAGCAGCTGCACGGTGCCGACGGCCTGTATGGGGCAGTAGTACAGGAGCAGACGCGAGAGTCAGATCGCGCGGCCGCCCTGCAAGGGGAAATCGATGACCTGAAGCGGCGTCGGCAAGGGCTGGAAGATGGCCACTTTGACTTGCCGGCGCATGTGGAGGCCGCGGTCCGATATCTCGAAGCCCAGATGCCGGGCGCCCGTCCCAGGGTGCTTTGCAACCTCGTCCAGCCGCGGGAGGGCTCACGTTGGCAAAACGCCATCGAAGGGCTTTTGGGCGGCAACCGCTTCGTGATCCTGGTGGACGCGCAGTACGAGGGGAGCGCCATCCGGGCGCTGCGGCATGAGATGCCGGCGACTAGGCAAGGGCGAGAGGCTTCCGTGGTACAGGGCGAACTGGCCAAGCGGCGGGCGGAAAATCAGGCGCTGTCGCCCGATGCCGTGCTGCAGGAGCTGGTGATCGCTGATGAGACTGCGCGCGCTTATCTGATTGCAAGCTACGGGCGTTATGTCAAGGTAGCGGATGCGCAGGCGCTGCGCGGCGCGCCACAGGCACTGACCGTGGACGGTATGGCCAGCGGCGGGTTCAAGATGTTTTCGTCATGGGTGGAGGACGGCGAACTTGCCTTCGGTGCAGAGGCTCGGCGCAAGCGCGTGGTGAGGCTTTCCCGTGAGATCGACGAAAAGACGCGGGAAAGGGACGCACATCGCGCAAGCGCCACGGAGTTGGCTGCATGGGGTGCCCGTCTGCTCGGCCTGAAGCTTGTGCCTGTCGCACCAATGCTGGACAAGCTGGGTGAGACGCAGCGTGAATTGAGCAGTCTCGCGGCGCAGCTCGCCAGCCTGGATGACGCCGATCTTATCGTGCTGGAACGCCGCGTGGCGCGTGCAGAGCAGCTATTGGACGGCCACCACCGCTTATCCAATACCGCATCGCGCTTAGCGGGCGAAGCGGAGGGGCAAGCGCGTGGCTTTGAGGCGAACATCGCTGACGCCGAGGCTAAGCTTGCTGGGTGCCAGGACGGCGTGAGACAGGTCAACGCTCGCGTGGCTGAACTGATCCGGCTCAATCCGCATTTTGACCCCATCCGGCTGGATCAGCGCGCCCGGGATGCAGCCAGGGAGCAGACTTCCGCGTCCTTCGATGGACGGCGGCGCCAGCAGGCCGGCCTCTACCGCCAGGAGCGCGAGGCATTCGAGCGGAAGCTGGAGGCACACAACCTATTGTCTTCCTCGTTCGATGAGCGGGTCGACTTTCAGCCTTGCCAGTCGACCCAGGAGGAGTACGAGTGGCATGCCTATGGCGGCGTGCCCGCCGCCCGGCGGCAGATCTCGGCCATGCTCGAACGGCTCGACCAAGTGCGCATTCTCAATAACACCAGCGAGCTTCGCGGCGCCGAGAAGAACTTCAACAATACCTTCAGTACGCATTTTGCGCTGGCCGTACGCACCGCGGTGGAGCAGGGCATCGATCCGCTCAAGCGGCTCAATGAAAAACTCAAACGCCTGGCATTCGGCGAAGACCGTTTCGAGATCGAATATGGGCAGATGGTCAAGGAGTACAAGAAGTATTTCGACCTGTTCCAGGAACTGAACCGGCTGGCCGAGACGCAAACGCCGGTGGATCTGTTCTCGGCGGCCGAAGGCGTGCTGTCTGCCGACAGCGTCGTGGCGCTGGACGACATCAAGCTGCTATTGCTCGACACCAACCGCGACCACGCGTTGCGACGACTGAAGGACATAGCGGACTACCGCAACTATCGGCAGTATGACATCCGCAAGTATTCGGAAGATGGACGCGAGGCGTCCTTGGCGAGAATGGCGACGTTCTCGGGAGGCGAGCTAATGACGCCGGCCTATCTCGTACGGGCCGCGGTGCTGGCCCAGGCATTTCGCCAGTTCGAGAAGACGCCGAGCCTGAAGCTCATGATGATTGACGAAGCCTTCGACAAGATGGACGAGGGCCGCACCGCTGCCGTGATGCGCTATCTCAATGAGAACCTTGGCCTGCAACTGGTGGTTGCCATGCCGTCCCGCGCATCAGGCCCCCTGCTCGAGTTATTCAGTTTCGAGCATCGTTTTTCCCTGATGAAGGTTGAGGGTCTGGCAGGGGAACTTGATAAAATTACAGAGGTGGACAGCTCCCTGTTGAAGGCCGACCGGCTGCATGCCCTCTGGACTGAACGCCGGGAGGCTGTGCGGCGTGAAGCGGCATGGCAGTTCGACTTGCAGGAGGCACGCAAGCAGTTGCTCTCGGACATGGGGACATGAGCGTCGACGGCATTCGGGGGAGCCGGCCGGCTGCCCTCACCGCGTTGCTGAATGCACTGGTGGACCGCATCGAGGCGAAGCCGTTTGCCGAGAGGCGCCGCGATATCAGCTTCCCGTTGAGTGCCGGGACGTGGCCGGACTTTTTCGCGATCGCCCTGCACGGGGAACGTATGTTCGTGTGGCGCGCCCTCGAAGCGCTGCAGACGCAGCCCGGGTTGGCGCTGGTGCTAGACCAGCGTCGCGGCCAGCGGGATCTTGATATCTGGGAGCGGTCACCGAAGCTCGTCATTGCCGCGCAAGCGGAAGCGTTTCTTCGCGATGAGACGGGGCGCCAGCCCAGTGCCTTGGTCGCCTGGATGGCTCAGTGGCGGCAGGCTGTGCCGGCGCGCTTCAGCAACGCGGCGTTGTGCGAGCGGCTGCTGTCTCGTCCGATCCTCATCCTGCCACGTTCACCTGAGCAGGTACTGGAGCGTCTCGCGGGCATTCCGGCGCTTGTGGGCGAGAGCCTCATGCTCCATGAGGTGGCAAGTCGGCAGTTCTGGGGCTTGTCTAAAATTCTCAACGGCCAGCAGGAAGCCATTGCTCTGTTGCTTGACACGGATGTCTGCCCCTTTTCGGACAAGCCGGTACAACTTCTGGTAGCCGCCCGTACAGCCGATCCTGCCGCCCCGATTCTGTTTGTGGAAAACGCTGCAACATTTGAAGCGATGGCGGCAGGGAGGCTGAGTGCCGCCGAAGGCTTTGTCCTGATATACGCATCCGGATACAAGGCGAGCGCGAGGCGGCTGCGCCAGCAGGGTGGCAGCTCGGTTTATTTTGCCCCGGGCGTGTTTGAGCGGAATGCGGCATTGGGGCTTACCGTTCTTGCATGGCTGCATGGGACCGACGTCACGCGCCCTGTTCATTTCTGGGGCGACCTGGATTTTGCTGGGATGGCTATTCTCAAGGAGTTGCGTGTGGTATTCCCAGGCGCGCAAGCGTGGAAGGCTGGCTACGAGGCGCTGCTCGCACGCCTGCTCGCCGAGGAGTCCCACGCGCCGGATGAAGCAAGGAAGTCGGGGCAGACCGATCCTGGCCTCACCGGTTGCCGTTATGCGGATGAAGTGCTGCTCCCAGCGCTACGTAGGCTGGGCCGATTTGTCGACCAGGAAAGTCTGTAGCATCTTGACTAATCCCCACGCCAGACACCTACGTGAAAGCCTGCCTTGAAACGCTGGCTCTGCCGCGCACGTCGATACGGCCCGATAACGTTGTGCTTATCGAGTCGTCAGCCAAACTGTCAATGATTGGTTGCGACAGATCCGGGCGTAGACTGGTCGTCGCAGATTGTTCACGAGAGGAGGACGGCCACGCTTGCGGCATTGATCAGGGCACTGCATAGCGCCAAATGGCACTTCTGACACGGCTGCCCCTATCCGGCGTTGCATCGATTGGAAAGCCTGAGGTGGGATCTGACGCTGAGGCCAGCCCCGAAGAAGCCAAACTCCTCGGCAAACTGGAGGAGTTCATCGTCTACCTGGACAGCAACCGGCACTTCATCGTGAATAACGGTAACCGCCATAGGCATGGGGAGCCCACTGCATCGGGGTGCGTCGAGTCGGCCGTCAACCAGGTAGCCAGCAAGTGGTTCGTCAAACGCCAACATGCCGCTTAGTCAGCCCTCGTTTTGGCGCGGTCTCCTGATCTGATTCGGTGCCGATCGGCTCGGTCTCAGAGGACGAGGATAGCTGATTGTACGAAACTTGCAGATGTACGCGGAACGCGTACATTATGTGCAGCTTGAAACACTTAACATGCGATATTTGCCGCTTGTTCACGTAACGCGTACACTGCATGGAAATCGTACAGCAAGCGTATGCAGAACCCTTATCACAGCGAATTGGAGAGACTTCTTCTGGAAGACGCCGCTCTGGCGTTTGAGCAGACCACCGGCATGCGGGCCGTGTCCGAGGGACCAGTTTCCTCGGGCCCACGCTCGCTGTTGGGCGGACTGATGCACTTTGATCTCGGGCACGGCCGTACATTCACGATGCCGGTCGAAGTGAAAGCCCGCATTGATAGGTTTGCTACCGTTGCTAGGCTCAAGGAAGCTCAGGAGGAACTCGGAGAGCAACTGCTGTTGGTCACGGACTATCTTTCGCCCGAGATGGCCGAAAGCTTGCGAGACAACCAGCTTTCATTCCTCGACACTGCAGGAAATGTCTCGCTGAACCGGCCGGAGGCTTTGCTCTACATCGCCGGCCGTCGCAATCGCGAGCGAAAAAAAACTGCCTTGCCTAGGCGCACCGGCAGCCCCAAACAGCTTGAGGTGCTATACGCACTCATCACGAATCCCACACTCGTGAGTGCGCCGTATCGAGCTATTGCCTCAGTTGCCCAGGTGGCAATCAGCACTGTCAACGTAGCGATTGACGACTTCCTTGAACGCCAACTACTCATCGTGGGCGCAAACGGCAAGCGCCAGTTTGGAGATTGGGATCGCGTGGTAGAAGAGTGGGTGTCTCTCTATCCCATCAAACTAAGGCCAAAACTGGCTTGCCGGCGCTATTCCGCGGATAGATCAGACTGGTGGCAATCCAGCGATATCTCAAAGCACGGTGCAGTTTTCAGTGCCGAAGTCGCAGCGGCAAAGTTGACCCATCATTTGCGACCTCAGCGTGTCATGCTGTACGCTGCCTCAACGTCGCCCAAGCAGTTGATCCTCGAGGCACGTCTGCGCGCTGATCCACAAGGTGAAATCGAGATCGTCCAGGCATTCTGGCCCACGCTTTCTCCGCAGCCGATGGGCGTGCCAGCGGACGTGGCACACCCTATTCTCGTTTATGCGGATCTACTTGATTCCCGCGAATCTCGCAACGTGGACCTAGCCCGAAAAATCAAAGAGGACTATCTTGGCCATCGCCCATACACTCCGACTTGATCGGCCAATTGATGCCACCACAATATCTTTACTCCGCGAAGTGGACCAGATCGCGAGGGCCATGGGAATTGAGTATTTTGTGGGCGGGGCCATGGCGAGGATTGTCATCCTCGAGCACGTCTTTGGTGCTCCGCCTGGCCGCGCAACCCTAGACGTGGATATTGGCATCTGTGTTGCTGATTGGGCCTTGCATAACGCATTTAAGCAGAGTCTGACGGCAACTGGACGCTTTCATACAATTCCTAAGAACCCACATAAGCTGATCTATCGTTCTGCCCCTGCGGAGGCAATGCAGCTTGATATCATCCCTTTTGGTAACGTCGAAAATCCTGCGGCCAGCATAGCGTGGCCACCGGATATGGATACGGTCATGAATGTCGCGGGCTTTCGCGAAGCCTCTCAGGCTGCTGTTCCCGTCCAGGTCGACGCTGATCTACTTGTTCCATTTGCGTCGCTTCCCGCAATGGCGATTCTCAAGTTGCTCGCTTGGAGAGATCGTCATCATGAGAGCAAGCGTGATGCAACAGATCTCCTGATTCTTCTGAGCAGCTACGCCGGTGCTGGCAATGAGGATCGACTCTACGGCCAGGAAAGCGGGCTCATGGAGCAGTATGGCTTCGATATCGATCTCGCCGCTGCTGCGCTGCTGGCGAAGGACAGTAGCGCGATTGCGTCGGCAGAGGCGCGTACGCAGATCTGTGAGGTCTTTGACGACGAGGTCAAATACCAATTGCTCTTGGAGCATATGGCCTTCGGTGATCGATTCGCTTTGCGTGATGGCGAATCGGACCCTATGCGGGTTCAAGCACGATTGAATACTTTCCGAGAAATGTTCATCCCACCTATGTAGACGAAGCAAGACTGATCGAATCTGAAGATGTGCGACAACCGGCAGGAGCGCAATAGTGGAGACCGCGCCAAATCGGAGTAGAGGGGACGGGCAGGGCGAGATGCCCGATTGGCTGCGGCGGGCGGTCAATGCGGGGCAGAGCGTCTACTGCGTCGGATAAGGAGAGTGCGCCAAAACAATGGGATGGACGCCCCCAACCAAACGGCATCGATGTGCCACAGTGGAGTTGCATATCACCACTTCACGGAAGGGAGCATCCATCATGAAGGCTACTACCATCGGCATCGATCTGGCGAAGAACGTCTTCCAGGTTCATGGTGTTTCTGAGAACGGCAAGATCGTCTTGAGAAGACAACTCAAACGCCATCAGGTGGCAATATTCTTCGCGAACCTTGCGCCCGCCCTTGTTGGCATGGAAGCGTGCGGCAGTGCACATTACTGGGCCAGGAGGCTACAAGGCATGGGGCACACGGTCCGCCTAATGGCACCGCAGTTCGTCAAGCCCTATGTCAAGACCAACAAGCACGATGCCGCCGACGCAGAGGCGATTTGTGAAGCGGTAACCCGTCCCAACATGCGCTTTGTACCGATCAAGAATGTCGAGCAGCAGGCGATGTTGGCCTTGCATCGGGCTCGCCAGAGATTTGTGAGCGCTCGCACCGCGCAGGCCAATCAGATCCGTGGCCTGCTCAGCGAGTATGGATTCGTCCTACCTCAAGGAATCGCCTGCATTGCGGAAAAGGTCCCCGACATCATTGAGGACGGCTCGAACGAGCTACCGGGGACGTTCCGGCAGCTCATACAGCGCTTGATGGCACATCTCAAAGCGCTTCACCAACAGGTATCAGAAATCGATGCAGAGATCAGGGCGTGGCACAGGCAGAGCGACCTATCCTGCAAGCTCGAGAAGATACCAGGTGTCGGCCCCGTGACAGCCACTGCGCTGGTGGCAACTATAGGGGACGCGAAGCACTTCAAGAACGGCCGAGAGTTGGCCGCTTGGCTAGGCCTGGTGCCAAGGCAACACTCAAGCGGTGGAAAGCAAAATCTGCTTGGAATCAGCAAGTCAGCGTGGCGACTCCTACTTGCGGACGTTGTTGATTCACTGTGCGCGCTCAGCAATCTTCGCGTCACGACGCAAGGGTATGGAGCAAGGTTGGGTCCACGACGTGGCGCGTCGGCGCAATAGCAACATAGCCGCTGTCGCGCTGGCCAACAAGATCGCTCGAACTGTGTGGGCATTATGGAGGCATGACAGGCAGTACCGACCTGCCTACACTCCTGCGGCTGCAGCAGCGTAGGCAGTTCTCTCATTTAAGGCGTGAAGCGGTATCAGTAGGAGAAGCAGACCACAGATTGCTCAGGCAATCATGAAATGATGGCAACAGCCCCCAAGCACTTCTGAGTGCGGCAAAGCGAGAGGGATCTGGCCAGCGAAACCCATCAGGGACAGCGGCGATGCCGCAGCGAAAGTCCGAATGTACGGTTGCAATCCACCTTCCGGTCATCATTGAACGAGCGCTTGGCAAACTGGGGGCGTCCATGTACGGGGGCTGACGGCCGGACCGCTACCGAGAGGCCAAGGAGGCACCTAAAATGCGCGCATGGCTTCCGATGTCCGGTCCGCGCGGTTGGCATTGACGGCTTCCTTCGGCGGGCCGGACACCGGCGCCGCCAGGACGGCTGGTTTGAAGTGATTGTTGGGAAGTCCCTGCGGAATCAGGATGGCGGGCATAGTTTTGCCTACGTGCATAAACTGGAGCGCCGACCGGCCGATCGTATGTGGAATTTCCTTCTTCGTGAGGGTGTGCAACCCAGTCAGCCGGTGACCTTTCTGTCGGACGGCGGGGATACCGTACGGTTTGCGCAGCTCGGTTTTGGTGACCGCGGTGAGTACGTTCTCGATTGGTTCCACATCGCCATGCGGGTACAGAACCTCGAACAGATGATCAAGGGCCGGCCGGCATACTGCGACGGCCCGACCAACGCGGCATTGATCAAGGCGCTGCATGGCGCAAAGTGGCACCTGTGGCACGGCTGCCCCTATCCGGCGTTGCGCCGACTGGAAAGCCTGGGCTGGGATCTGGACGCCGAGGCCAGCCCCGAAGAGGCCAAACTCCTCGGCAAGCTCGAGGAGTTCATTGTCTACCTCGACAACAATCGGCACTTCATCGTGAACTACGGTGACCGCTATCGGCATGGGGAGCCCATTGCATCAGGTTTTGTCGAGTCAGCTGTCAACCAGGTGGTCAGCAAGCGATTCGTCAAACGGCAGCAGATGGCCTGGCGGCCTCGGCACGCGCACAACCTGCTACAAATCCGGACTGCTGTGCTCAATGACCAGCTCCGGTCTTACGTTGAACGATGGTATCCGTCCGTCGCCGGAGAAGGGGGCCACCGCCTTGCCGCTTAGTCAGCCCCCGGTTTGGCGCGGTCTCCTAGTTCCACTTCGATTTGCGGAAAGTTCCCCGCCGCAACGGCCCGCGCCGGCGTCATGCGCTGGTCCTGAATCAGTCGCGCCCAATGTCGCAACGGCAGGCCCCGGGCATGCCGCGCACCCCAAGGGATGGTGGGGAAGGTGAACGATGATCTGCGCCGCTGAGCCCTCATTTACGTAATGGAAGCGGCAGCGCAGTCTTGTACCGGACCTGCTTGAGCGCAAAGCTGGAACGGATCTTCTCAATGCCCGATATCGGCGTCAGTTGCTCGAGAATGAATTTCTCCAGCGCGGGAATGTCGCTCACGGCGACTCGTATCAGGTAGTCGCTGTCCCCCGACATCAGATAGCACTCCATGACTTCGTCGTGCTCGGCGATACACCGCTCGAACTCGGAAAGCGACTTCTTGGACTGGGTGGTCAGGCTGATGGAGATGAACACATTGAGGCCCAGGTGCAGCGCCTGTGCTTTGACCAGCGCTACATAGCGCTCGATCACGCCGGCGGTCTCCAGGGCCTTGACACGCGTCAGGCAAGGCGACGGGGATAGGTGGACCCGGCGCGCCAACTCGACATTGGAAAGCGCGCCGTCCTTCTGAAGCTCGTCCAGGATACGGAGATCAATGGCGTCCAGTTTCATGGCGTCAAGACGTTCACAACGCTTCAATCCATGGTTTCTCGCAAGGAGCCACTCGCCTGACGGCACGTGAACGGTGTTTCACCATCCGTACTGCCACCTCAGTTGAAGAGCCAGGGCTCATTCGATCTGCGTCTCGCCTCGTACGATCGGATGCTTTCCGCGCTCTGGAGCGTCAGGGCAATGTCATCCAATCCATGGAGGAGTCGCTGTTTGCGGCTGGCACCCAGCTCGAACGAGATCGCCTTGCCGCGATGCGGCGTGACAATCTGGGCCTGCAGGTCAACATGGAACTTGGTGCCGGGGCTCTCCCCAACCAGCGTGAAAAGCGCATCTATCACATCCGCAGGCAGAACGATGGGCAAAATCCCATTCTTGAAGCAGTTGGCATAGAAGATATCCGCAAAGCTCGGCGCGATCAGAGCCCGGATGCCGTAATCATGCAGCGCCCACGTAGCATGCTCGCGGCTCGATCCACAGCCGAAATTGTCTCTGGCAAGTATGATTTGGGCTTCGGCATAGCAAGGTCGGTTGAGCGGAAAATCCGGATTCTTAGGGCGTTTCGAGGCATCCTGTCCTAGCATGCCACGGTCAAGATAGCGCCATTCATCAAAGAGGTTATCTCCAAATCCGGTGCGGGAGAGGGCCTTCATGAACTGCTTCGGAATGATGGCATCCGTGTCGACGTTAGGCTGATCCAGCGGCACCACGACGGCTTCAAGACATGTGAACGGTTGCATTAGATTTCCTCCCGCGAGATATCGACAAAGTGCCCGGCAATCGCTGCCGCGGCCGCCATGACGGGACTGACAAGATGCGTTCGCCCGCCTGCGCCTTGCCTGCCCTCGAAGTTACGGTTCGAAGTCGACGCGCAACGCTCTCCGGGGTTGAGACGGTCGTCGTTCATGGCGAGGCACATCGAACAACCGGGCTCGCGCCACTCAAAACCGGCAGCCATGAACACGCGGTCCAGGCCCTCGGACTCGGCTTGCGCCTTGACCAGTCCCGACCCCGGAACGACGAGTGCGAGTTGAACGGACGAAGCAATCCGTCGTCCTGCCACGATGGCGGCGGCCGCACGCAGGTCTTCGATCCGGGAATTGGTGCAGGAACCGATGAATGCCTTGTCGATACGAATATCTCGCATGGCAGTGCCGGGCTTCAACCCCATGTAGGCGAGGGCGCGCTCCATGCCAGCTCGCTTGACTGCGTCAGCTTCCTGGGCGGGATCGGGAATTCGCTCATCCGCCGTGACAACCATTTCCGGCGACGTTCCCCAGCTGATCATCGGCCGCAGTTCACTTGCATCGATCTCGACCGTGCGATCGAACACGGCCCCGTTGTCGCTCACCAGCGTACGCCAGTAGGCAATTGCTGCGTCCCATTGATCCGGGCGAGGAGCATAGGGCCGATCGCGCAAATACTCGATAGTCGTCTCGTCGACACCGATCAGGCCAACGCGAGCACCCGCTTCGATGGCCATATTGCACAACGTCATGCGACCTTCCATCGACAGCGACCTGATTGTGCTGCCGGCAAACTCGATGGCGAAGCCGGTGCCGGCGGCCGTGCCGATGCGACCGATGATGGCGAGGATTAAGTCCTTTGCGGTCACGCCTTGAGGAAGTGCCCCCTCCACCTGAACGAGCATGGTTCGCATAGGACGCATGGCCAGGCATTGCGTGGCAAGAACATGCTCGACTTCGGATGTACCGACACCAAAGGCCATTGTTGCGAATGCCCCGTGCGTGCTCGTGTGCGAATCGCCCGCGACAACGGTCATCCCGGGCAACGTTGCCCCCTGTTCGGGCCCCACCACGTGGATGACTCCTTGCCGGGAACTGATTATGTCGAATTGCGTGATGCCGAACTCGCGGCAGTTCGTATTGAGCTGCCGAATCTGCTGTCGTGACAGCGGATCCGGGATGCTGTCTATGCTTGTCCGCTCAGCCCTAGTCGTCGGAACGTTGTGATCCACGGTGGCAAGTACGGTTTCCGGCCGCCACGGTTTGCGGTTCGCCAGGCGAAGTCCTTCGAAGGCCTGAGGACTGGTCACCTCGTAGAGCAGATGTCGATCAACGTAAAGCAGTGCCTCACCGTCTTCATTCATGTCGACGAGATGGCTCTGCCAGAGTTTGTCATAAAGGGTACGTGCCGCAAAAGCAGTTTGCATGCAAAAGCCTGTTGTCATGATTTATAAGTTGGCAACTGAATCTTCCGATGCCTTCGCTGCGTGGCCGTGTATCGCCTCTCCATGTCATCAACGTTTCGGCAAGCAATGAACGCTGGAGAGACCGGAAGCCGGATTGCAGGTCGTCGTGAACCGGTAATCCGGGTTCAACCGTGCCTGGTCACTCGATAACCACGTGGACCTGCCTGGCTAGCACCTCGTAGGCGCTCAACTCCGCCTTGATTTGTGCGCTCATCTGCGAGGGTGTGCTGCCGATGGGCTCAGCCCCTAGCTCGAGCAGTTGCCGACGAATGTCAGGAGCCTTTGCCATGCGGTCTATCTCGCCATAGATTTTCTGCACGACCGGCGTGGGCGTCCCCCTGGGAGCAACGATGCCAAACCAGGTTCCGACATCAAAGCCGGGCAGCACGGTTTCCGACAGCGTGGGAACATCGGGCAAAGCGGAGGAGCGCCTTGCCGTAGTCACGGCCAGGGCCCGCGTCTTGCCTGCCTTGACATGCGGCAGAGCAGAGGCAACGGTGTCGAACATCACCTGCACCTGACCCCCAAGCAGATCGGTGACGGCTGGGCCACTGCCCTTGTATGGCACGTGCACAAAGTCAACGGCCGCTCGCTTCTTGAACATCTCGCCGATAAGGTGGTGCGCCGTTCCCGCGCCAGCAGTTCCGTAGTTGAGCTTTCCCGGTTGCGACCTGGCAAGCGAAATGAAGTCCCCGATTGTCCTTGCGGACACGGCAGTGTTCACGACCACCACGTTGGGCACCATTGCGATCACGCCGACCGGTGCGAAGTCGCGCTCGAAGCTATAGGGCAGGGTCTTGTACACCGCTTGGGCGATCGTATGATGAACCGTTCCTAGCAGCAGCGTGTAACCGTCGGCCGGCGACTTGGCGACCATACTCGCACCGATTGTTCCACCCACACCGGGCTTGTTCTCCACTATCACAGGCTGGCCCCAAGCCACTGTCATGCGGTGAGCCAGGAGGCGAGCCAGCACGTCCGTCGTGCCACCGGGCGCGAATGGGACAACAATCTTGATCGGCTTATTTGGATAAACGGGTGCCGGCTGTGCAGTTGCCATGGCGCAAGCCAGGGCTGCCGGTGCAAGGACGAGCAAATTTCGTCGTAGTTTCATCTTTGTCTCCGTTGTTTTCTGGCGCACGTGGATTGAAGCAAGGGAGCGCCCCCACAACGCGAGGGTCGTGGCGAAGATGCACTCCAGCCTGGGGTTGTGGCGCCGTTCGTGAGGGAAGACTCTACCTGCGAGCCGGCAGAATGTGATGCCGATCCAATGGACCACCAAGCAATGCTTCAGCATGTAATGCCGTCCACCGTCAGTGACCGGCTCTGTGTGCCGACAGAGGAGGGGAAGCGGCCGATCCCAGGGCGATCAACTTAGTGGTGGCGGCAACACTCTGTCATTCCTGTGTCCAACGCACCTCGTTGAGATGTCCGCATTCGGTCTCAATGATTTCTCCCGCGTTAAGCAGGCGCATTTCGCGGAAACTGCCGGCGACCAATTGCACGCCCACTGGCAGGCCATCGGCCACACCGGTCGGCACATGAAGCCCCGGCAAGCCGCTTGCCGCCACTGCGATGAGCGGACTTTGCACCCTAAGCAGGGCCTTCATTTCGGCTACGGAGCCGAGGTCGCTGCCCCATGGCAGTGGGGCGTGACATGAGGTCGGCAACAGCGCGAGCGGGTACTGTGCGAATCGTTCGCACCATTCGCGGCGGAAATTGTCCCGATCGGCGATCGCCTGTGCATAGCCCGCCAAGTCGACCTCGGGCACGCACCGCGCCATGTTATGCACCGAAATGCTGATGTTTGGATCGCCAATGGCATCCGCAGCGGCGATCATCCCGAACTTGCACTCTGTCATGACGATGCGCTGCCAGATGTCAACGCCGCGGTCCAAGTCAGGCATGCTGACGCGTTCCACCTGGTAGCCGGCAGCGGTCAGGGCGGCGGCGGCCTTGCGCAGGGCGTCGAGCACCGGCGGATCCAGCTCGACACCGCGAATCTCGTCAACTAACGCTACACGCACTGGTGCGCGATCGTCGCCGTAGTGCATCCGCGAGTCCACCCACAACGGATCCACGCCACCGCCAGCGGCCATGGCCTCCAACGCCAGCCGCGCGTCCGCGATACTGCGCGCCAACGGTCCTTGGGCAGACATCGCCTGCAAACCGAAGAATCGTTGGGGCGTCGTGGGGTGATGGGCAGGAATCCGGCCGGGCGTCGCACGCAGGCCAACCACGCCGTTGACGTACGCGGGATAGCGAATGGAGCCGGCAATGTCCGTGCCGTGGGCAATCGGGCCCATGCCCGCAGCAACGCAGACGCCAGCGCCGCCGCTTGACCCGCCGGAGGTCACCGACGACATCCATGGATTGGTCGTGCGGCCATGGAGCGTGTTCTCGGTAAACCAGCGGAACGAGTGGGGCGGTGTATTGGTGCGCCCGATGACTATGGCGCCTGCGCGGCGCAGATTGGTCACCACGGCGCTATCGTCTGGCGCAATCCGCGCTTTCCACAGGGGAGTGCCATTGGTGGTGGCCTCGCCTTGTACATCGACATTCAGCTTGATGGAGACGGGCACGCCCGAGAGCGGCCCCATCGCACGGCCCTGGCTGCGTTGCCGGTCTATGATGGCCGCGCTGGCGAGGGCACGGTCGCGGTCCATGTGGACAATGGCATTGAGGGACGGATTCACACTTTCGATCCGCGCATAGACGCTTTCCACGACCTCCGCGCTGGACACATGGCCAGCATGTATCGCTGCGCTGATTTCCGTGGCGTGCCAGCGCCATGGTTCGCTGGAGGTGGGAAGATGGCACGTGCTCATTGCACGGTCGCTTGGGCTGAAGATTTGTCCTGAATGCGTCATGGAATTCTTTCTGCTGTTGCGGGCCCGGTACGGTGTCCGGTATGGGTGGGCCACGGTGTCGCGCCTAGCGCTTATTGACGGCGGTTGCCGTGGCCGGCCCGTGCGGCAAGTTGCCATGGGACGCCCAGGTGTCGCGGGGGCGCGGTTGTCGATCGATCAGCAGAACCGCGATGAATGCGATGACAGCGGGAACAGCCATCAGGAGGAAATTCAGTCGCAGCGGCAGGGTCATGGCTACAACGAAGCCAAGAATCACTGGTGCCGAGATCGCTCCCAGGCGGCCAACGCCGGACGCCCAACCGATGCCCGTGGTGCGGATCGACAGAGGATAGTACTGGCCGGCGTAAGCGTAGACCACGATCTGCGTGCCGATGGTTGACGCTCCGGCCAGCCACAGCAGGACATACAGCGCCTCAGAAGGTGGCTTGTAGCCGAGCAGGGTAATCGAGATGCCAGCCAGTGCGAACATGCAAAGCAGCACGCGCTTGATGCTATACCGGTCGGCCAGCATGCCGCCGCCGATTGCGCCAATCATGCCGCCCAGATTGAGGATCAGTACGAAGGTCAGCGCAGATCCGAGGCTGTAGCCTGCATTGGCCATGATCTTCGTCAGCCAGGAGCTCAGCGCGTAGACCATAAACAGGCACATGAAGAACGTTACCCAGAACATGCACGTACTCACGCTACGGCCGTTTGCGAACAGGCTCCGGATAGGCGTGGACACGGTAGTCGGCTCGGTGGGAATCACGAATTGGTCGTCTGGGCGCGGCGTGTAGTCGGCGCTCAGTCGAACGGCAATGGCGGCGAGCTCCACGTTCCGGCGCGCACGGATCAAGTAGGGTATCGACTCGGGCATCGACCGGAGCAGGAACGGAACGATCACGAGTGGCGCGGCCGCGGCGAAGAACACCGCCTGCCAGCCATAGTGTTCGATCAGGCCTTTTCCAAGAAGCGCCGCAATCATGCCGCCCACGGAATAGCCGCTAAACATCAAGGTAACCAGCGTGCCGCGCATCTTGCGTGGCGAAAACTCAGTCATTTGCGCTACCACGGCCGGCATCACACCGCCAATACCCAGACCGGCCACAAAGCGGAACACACCGAATGTCACGGGGTCGCGCGTCAGTCCCGCCGCGGCAGTAAACACACTGAACAGTGCGACGCAGAGCGCGATGGCGCGGCGACGGCCGATTCTATCGGCCAGGGTCCCCAGGAATACCGCACCGCACATCGCACCAAATAGTGCCGCGCTCACCATCATGCCCGCATGCGTGGCTCCCACATTGAGATCCTTCATGATGTAGGGCAAGGCCAGACCCGCGACGGCGAGGTCATACCCATCGAAGATAATGACCAGCGCACACCACGCGAGCACCACGCCGTGCAGCGATGAAAAACGCGAACTTTCCGCGAGCTTGAGTATGTCGATATTACGCATTGTCTTCCTCCAGCCTGTCTATTAATGAATATCGACCGTGCTTCTCTGCGCTAAGGAAAATTTTCTCCGGGACAAAGGTGCCGATGAGCATCGTCACTGATACACCGGCGGCCACCGTACCAATCGCCATGGCGATAGGAATCAAGATATCCACTGATTTCTCCTGATGTTGCTTGCTCCTTGCCTGGCGAAGGAAATTTCATTGGCCAGCGAAGATGCGAACGAGCCGACCCATGCTCTCTGCCATATTCTGTGGCCCGTGCACGTGTCATATCGTGATTGGATTGTAGGAGCGGATTTTGGTGTTTTAATTCACGAGTTGCATGGTGTCCGCCGCAGTAATCAGATTGGCAAAAGCGGTTCGCCAGCGTGGCTGGAACTGTCTGTGTGTACCGATCCGGACAACTCTGTGCGGGACGCTTCTGGAGGGGGATCGAAAGGGAACTGATAGGGCGGGCGTCGTGGATGCTCACTTTGCGACACTTTGAGCATCCTGCCGGCTCGTCAGGCCCGGTTGATCATTTGATCTTCGGGGATGCTGTGCTAGCCTTCCGCTTTTCCGGCTGCATGGAGCGGAAGCGCTGTTTGTACTCCAGCGGCGTTAGCTGAAGCCTCCGTTGGAATGCGCGGCGCAGCCCGGTCTGGCTATCGAACCCACACTTCGTGGCGATTTCCTTCATCGAGAAATCGGTCTCTTCCAGAAAGCGCCTGGCAGCATCGATTCGCGCGTCGTTGAGGAACGCCATGGGGCTGATGCCGCAATCGCGGGCGAACAGCCGTGAAAGGTTGCGGGCGCTCATGTGCGCCTTTTTTGCAATGGAATCGAGGGTATGTTGCTGACGCAGGTTTTCCTGCAGATAATGCTGTATCCGCTCGACTTCCGAGTTTGCCGTTCCCTGGGCATCCAGTAAGGGGCTGAACTGGGACTGACCACCCGCACGCCGCAGATAGACGACGAGGTACTTAGCGACATCGAGTGCGAGTCCCCTGCCGTAATCCTCCTCGATCAATGCCAGGCTTAGATCGATGCCTGCAGTCACCCCCGCAGTCGTGTAGATGCTCTTGTCCTTAACGTAGATGCGATCCGCCTCGATAATGGCCTGCGGAAACTGACGGGCAAGGTTGATGGCATCGATCCAGTGGGTAGTTGCCGTTCTGCCGTTGAGCAATCCTGCCGCTCCAAGCAGGAATGCACCATTGCATATCGCGGCAAGCCGGCGACAGGTTCGGCTACGGGCTGCAACCCATTCGCAAAGACTTATGTCTTGCATTGCATCGAAGATGCCCACGCCGCCCGGGACAAGAACAGTGTCGAACTCTGGGCAAGGATCGAAAATCGTGCGGTCAGGCACGACTGTCATGCCGCTCGAAGAAGTAATGCTACCCCGCGTCGATCCAATCGTCATGATGCTGTACTGGTGCACGCGGCGACTCAACGCTTCGGCCTCAGAAAACGCATCACGTGGACCTGCCACGTCCAGAAGTTGAAAGCCGGGGAATAGCAGTATGCCGACGGTGATCTTCGTCATATTACAAGAAGGATTCTCGCTCGCGAGCTTGCTCAGTTTGCAGCGTCCCCGTGCAGGCACTGGCGCAGTGCTTCTTTCGAGCCTGCGGCGCGTTCCCGGGTACGCGCACGAGTGGATGGCTATTGGACTTCATGGATCGGCGCGCAGAACAGGCCCACGCACGTCGCGGCCCATGCGGCGGACAGCCTGAGGCGGCTGCCCGATTGTGCGCAAAAAGGCGCGCCTCATTCTCTCGCGATCAGAAAATCCGACCTCCTGCGCGATCACGTCCAGCGAAAGACGTCCTTTCTCCAGCAGTAGCCTCGCCGCCTCCACGCGCAAATGCTCGATGGCCTTGGCGGGCGACTGACCGGTCTCCGCGCTGAATGCCCGACTGAACTGGCGCGCGCTTAGGCCGGCGACGTCTGCGAGTTCGTCGACGGTCAACGCGTTACGCAGATTGGCATTGGCGTAGTCGATCGCCTTCTGGATTCTGTCGGACTTCGGGTCGAGGTCAAGCAGGGTGGAAAACTGCGACTGGCCACCCGCGCGCCGATGGTAGATGACAAGCTTGCGCGCCACGGCGCGCGACACTTCCTGGCCGTGGTCCTTTTCGATCATGGCGAGCGCCATGTCAATGGTTGCAGTCATGCCCGCGGACGTCCAGATGGGTCCGTCCACGATGAAAATCTGATCCTCCTCGACAGCGATTTTCGGGAAGTGCCGCTGCAGGTCGTGTGCGAACCGCCAGTGGGTCGTCGCGCGCCGCCCGTCGAGGACGCCTGCGTGTGCCAGGATAAAGGCGCCAGTGCAGGGCGCCGCGATGCGCCTCGACGTCTTCAGAGAGCGTCTGACGAATGCCGTCAGCGCCGCGGAAACGATGTCAATCTCGACACCAGAGCCGAACATGACCGTGTCGAATGCGGTGTCACCAAACGGCTGTGACTCGACGCGGATTCCTGCGGACGACAGGACCAGGCCGCCTTCCTCCGACAGCACCGTGACTTCATACGCCCGTTCTTCGAGAACGACGTTTGCAAGTTCGAATGCAGTGACCGCGGCCAGGCCCATCAAATAGAAGTTAGGGAAGACAACAAAACCAATTGTATGCATGGGTACTTTGAATCCTGTCATGAGCCATGTCCTGATTTGATGGTATATATGACATTTGAGACACGGTCAACGACGAATATGATTGCCTCGTGGTCAAGCGCCGCGGCGGGCGGCAGCGTGACTAGGCAGCCGCTCCTGCAAGGGGCGGAGACAACCCCTGAACTTTAGCCAGGCATTTTTTGTATGGATCGTCGACTAGTGATACTCGCGCTGGGTATGTTCGCGATGGGCACCGACAACTTTGTTGTCGCCGGCATCCTTCCCGGAATCGCGACATCGTTGCAGACATCGGTCAGCATGGCGGGCCTTATGGTTACCTTCTACGCGCTGACCTATGCAGTGGCTGCCCCGGTCATGGCTGCTCTTGCGGGGGGCTTGCCACGTAAGCTTCTGCTCGTTGCAGCCCTTGGCATTTTCGTTGTCGGCAACGCCATCAGCGCGCTAGCCACCGACTTGCACTGGGTTCTGGCGAGCAGGGTGCTGGCGGGATTCGGCGCGGCGCTGTTTTCTCCAACTGCATTGGGTGTGGCCTCGGCACTTGCTGCACCGGAGAAACGCGGCCGCGCGCTGGCCACGGTAACGACCGGCCTCACCGCCGCCACTGCACTTGGATCGCCGATCGGTACGTTTATCGGGGGTTTTGGAGGGTGGAGATCGACGCTGTGGTTCGTCACGGCGCTCGGGGTTGCCGCCATGATCGGCGTCTGGGCCATGCTGCCATCTGTTCCGCGGCCCGCAGCCATCAAGCTGCGAGAGCGGCTCGCGCCGGTGCGCGACAAACGGATCGCGCTGACATTGCTTACCTCGTTATTCGCGTTCGGCGGCTTCCTGATGGTCTACACGTATGCCGGTGTCGTACTGGAGCCTGTAACCCACGGCGACGAGCGGGTTCTCGCGGGGATGTTCCTGTTGTGGGGCGTGGCCGCGACGCTGGGGAACCTGCTGTCCGGCCGCCTCGTGGACCGGTTCGACAGCCGCAATCTTCTCAATGCGATGCTCTGGGTCGCCATCATCAATTTCTGCGCGCTGCCGTTGACCTCCTCTAATCCAGTGAGTGCCGCTGTCGCGCTGATCATCTGGGGTATATGCGGATGGGGACTCATCGTTCCGCAACAGCACCGGCTCGTACAACTGTCGCCGTATGTGGCGCCACTGCTGCTGGCGCTTAACAATACAGCGACGTACATTGGACTTGCCTGCTCAGGCGTGCTTGGCGGTGTTGTGCTTCCACTCACAGGCGGAGAGTATCTGAGCCTTGTCGCTGCCGCATTGATTGCGATGGCGTTGGCTTTCTCCGCAGCCGCGCATCGTTGCCTGGAGCGGCATGGTGCGCGTCACCGCATGACAGTATCCCGAGAGACAGAGTCAGCCTGACTTTCTTAATGGCAGTCCCAAATGATTCTGCAACGAGATCGGGAGTGCCGGGACGCGATTCTGAATTAGCATTAGCACTGGCAAGCTGCTGCTGCGCGCGGCGACAAGAGTCGATAACGCGCAGTTATCTGCGGAGGATGGTGCAAAGGTAAGCGACGGCCGCTGCGCGCGAGACGTTTCTTAGCCCGCTGCGAAAATCCAAGGGGCGGACGGCGCTCCCGCTTCGCAGGCACCAGCGATTTTTCGCGCATCGGCTGGTAGGTCCGGCATCCTTTGCCCCTTCATCCGTGTGAGGAATTTCCTGCCTTCTTTCGCCATAACACGAATCAAGGATGAAACACAACGCGTGGCAGGGTTCATCCAAGCAGTCGCCCATTCCGCATTCGCTCCGGACGTCGGAATGCGAACCAATGGCAGTAGTTCGACACGGATGCATACCCTTTTAATCTGGGGTGCTACTTTCAGAAAACGCTACTGGTTCGGGGCTCGAACTTTAGTGATGCCTTTGCTATTTCAGGCATGAAACCTTATCAGCTTCCAGCAACTGAATCGATTCTACCAGACCTACTTTATGCCCGTAATCGGAGTCCTTTCATGGGCGTGGCATGACTCTCGCTAGGCTATGTTATTACCCGGGTTGGATATGGAGGCGATAATGAATCACGAACTCCTTGTGCCCCCAACATGGCAGCACGTTATTGCCATTGGGGCCGTCGCACTTTGTGCCGGCAATACAGTCTGGGCGGAACCCGCCGTAACACCCGAACAGAAGTTTCCGACCGGTTATCTGGAATCTGTTGCGACCGGCTACGAGAATGGTCAAGCAACCCAGACCCAGGCCACCGACAAGACACGCGCAACGGCTGGTACGGTGACCCAGACTTCTCTTGTTGCCGAACCCAAAACGCCGAATTCTTCACCAAAGGAGAAAGAGCAGAAGACCAGCAAGTAGTTAGGGGCGTCCTCCGCCGCAAATGCCATGGCGGAGGGGGGAAATCGGTCGTATCTGTCCCCAGACTTCTCAGACTGCGGCAACGCTCCGTATCAGTTCCTTGCCCTGATTCAGCACGCGACGCCGTCTCTCGGCGATCGAACGACCGCTTGCAGAGTAGAGCTGCCACGTGAATGGTGCGTATTTCGGACGAACGTGACCGGCCGTTTCGGGATCGTGACCGGCGATTTCGGCAACGTGACCGGGCATTTCGGGAACGTGACCGACCGGACCGGAAGGCAGGGTTGGCGTTGCGCATGACATCAACCGCACGGGCTATGCTCGCCGGCTTTTGCCGGAGAGAGCATGCCCGCGCACCGGATGAACATGCGCATGATCAAGGACGTTTTAAGACTTAAATTCGAC
>NZ_SMNY01000063.1:0-1148 GCF_004353535.1 Cupriavidus sp. L7L | reverse complement strand
GTTCCAGGCGCCTTGGCTTTCGACACCCAATTCGTCAACGTGCCCTTCGGAATCCCCAGGCGCTGCGCGGCCGACTGCAGCGTCAGTCCCTGCTCCAGCACCAGTCTCACGGCCTCTGCCTGAAACTCTTCCCCGTACGTCTGTCTTGCCTTGCTCATCTGTGCACACTCCTGATCCACGATCTTAATCTAAGGACCAAGCGTGTCCGCCTCGATCAGGCTACCTCACAGGTCTGCTCGTTAAGTACTCGGGCAGCACGGACACACAATGCCACCGGTGGAAAGGCGGAACCTAAACCATCCGTGCGAACGACGCGGAACACGGTAAACCCGTATCGCTGCCCGGCCACATGGGCAGGTCGACCGCAAGGAAGACTGTTGGCGGTGCGGGCAAAGGATGGCGGAGAAAGCGAACGTCGGCCTGTAATGGGTCGGATAGGAGTTGCGTCGCAAGGCAACATTACTCCACGCGAAAGCGGGCAGACTTCCGCATGGTCATTCATGGCGAGAGAATCTTGAGAAACTGTTGCACGAGGAAAAGCAGATGACGGCGAACGACACGAAGGTGCCGGGCGTTGGTGCGTCCTCGCCTGCTGCTCTAATGTGGGATCAGGCAAACTGGCCCCGCATCGAAGCGGAAGTGAAGCGGCTTCAGATGCGTATCGCCAAGGCAGTTCGGGAAGGTCGATGGGGTAAGGCGAAAGTCTTGCAACGTCTGCTGACCCGCTCGCATAGCGGCAAGATGTTGGCCGTCAAGCGAGTGATGGAGAATCGAGGCAAGAGAACGCCGGGAGTGGACGGGAAGATTTGGACATCTCCGGCGGCCAGGTGGAAAGGGATGTTGTCGCTGCGGCATCGCGGTTATCGAGCGATGCCGTTGCGGCGCATCTATATACCCAAGAGCAATGGGAAAAGGCGTCAGTTGGGGATTCCTTGCATGCGGGACCGGGCGATGCAGGCTTTGTGGAAGCTCGCGCTGGAACCTGTTGCGGAAACTCTGGCGGACCTGAACTCCTATGGCTTCCGGCCTGAACGTTCGACCGCTGACGCCATCGAACAGTGTTTCAGTGCTCTGTCACGCCGCTGTTCGGCAGAGTGGATTCTAGAGGGCGACATCCGAAGCTGCTTCGACAGTTTCAGTCATCCCTG
>NZ_SMNY01000062.1:0-459 GCF_004353535.1 Cupriavidus sp. L7L | reverse complement strand
AGGGTCTTCGGACCCACACAGAGATTGAACTGAAGAGTTTGATCCTGGCTCAGATTGAACGCTGGCGGCATGCCTTACACATGCAAGTCGAACGGCAGCACGGGCTTCGGCCTGGTGGCGAGTGGCGAACGGGTGAGTAATACATCGGAACGTGCCCTGTAGTGGGGGATAACTAGTCGAAAGATTAGCTAATACCGCATACGACCTGAGGGTGAAAGCGGGGGACCGTAAGGCCTCGCGCTACAGGAGCGGCCGATGTCTGATTAGCTAGTTGGTGGGGTAAGAGCCTACCAAGGCGACGATCAGTAGCTGGTCTGAGAGGACGATCAGCCACACTGGGACTGAGACACGGCCCAGACTCCTACGGGAGGCAGCAGTGGGGAATTTTGGACAATGGGGGCAACCCTGATCCAGCAATGCCGCGTGTGTGAAGAAGGCCTTCGGGTTGTAAAGCACTTT
>NZ_SMNY01000061.1:0-15187 GCF_004353535.1 Cupriavidus sp. L7L | reverse complement strand
CGGTTAGCGCAGGCACGGTCCCTAACTCACATAGCGTTAGCAGGTTCGAACGGGCACCCAAGCCCAAACGGAAATCACCGCCACCCGAACCACCCACGCCGATGAATTGATAGCCAGCCGCTCAGGCGACGCGCTTTTGGTTACTTTTGTCGCTCGGACAAAAGTGACCCGCCCAGGAGGGCGGAACCAGGCGGTTCAACGGCCAACAGCATGTCACCAACTGCGACATAGTCGTAGAGCACTGCGGCAACGAAAACGGCCCGCGCCCCATGAATCACGGGAAACGGGCCACATGAACCAATCAAAAACTTAGAACTTGAAGTTAGCCGTCAACATCCCAAACCGCCCAGCACCCAGCGCACCGTAGTGGTTATGCGCCTTGGTGTAGTAGGTTTTGTCAAACAGGTTCTGCACATTCAGCTGCAGCGACAGGTTCTTGTTGACGCGGTAAGCCGCCATCAGATCAAAGCGCCAGTAAGACGGCACGTACAGCGAGTTGGCCGGGTTGGCGTAGACCTTGTCAACGTAGTACGCACCGCCACCCACTGTCAGCGCCGGTAGTACCTGATAGGTAGTCCACAGGCTGAAGCTGTTCTTGGGCGTATTCGGGAACTGGTTCCCATTGTTGGCCGCGTTGGCAGCCTGCGGGCCGTTATCGATCAGTTCGCTGTTCAGGTACGTATAGCCGCCGAACAGCCCCCACTTGTCGGTCAGGTTGCCGGCGAAGCCCAGCTCAAAGCCCTTCACGCGCTGCTTGCCCGCATTGACCGTGGTGTTGGCATCGACCGCCACGCGCGCATTGTTCTTCTCAATCTGGAAGATGGCACCCGTCAGCGACAGCCGCTTGGCCAGCAGATCCCACTTGGTGCCGATTTCCACCGAGCGCGCCGTTTCCGGCTCCAGGTTGCGCTGCGCCGCCGTGATGTTGTCGGCGCCGTCACCGTTGGTCGAACCCGGCGGCGTCGACGAGGTGCCATATGACACATAGATGCTGCCGTACTCGACCGGCTTGTAGACCACGCCCGCCTGGTAGTTGAAGAAATTCGACTTGTTGCGGATGTCCACCTGCGCCACGGCCGCGCCCGTGTTCGGGTTGGTATAGGCGTTGGTGAAAGCGTGCGTGTCGTAGCTGTCGTAGCGAACGCCACCGTTGATCATCCACTGCTTGGTGATCTCGACCGTATCGAACAGGTAGACCGAGCGGGTATTGGTCGTAGTGGCCGTGGTGAAGGGCATCTTGGTGATGGTGCCGCGCCACGGGTCGTTCGGGTTCGGGTTGGCCAGCGACGTGCAGTCGAAGCTTGCCAGCAGCGACGCGTTGCAGATGCCTGGGACAGTCGGCAAACTCCGCGTAGGATTGCTCGCAGGATTGGCCGAAAGGACGTTGTACGGCGTGTTGTCGGTATCGTCGCGGCTGAACTCGAAGCCGAACAGCACGCTGTGCTTCACGCTGCCGGTCTCGAACTTGGCGGTCAGGTCGGTCTGGTTGGTCAGCGTCTCGGTGGCGGAGTCTCGGTTCTTGGTGTTGCGCCAGACAAAGCCGCGCGGCACGTTGCCGCGGCTGTCGTCAGGGTTGGTGACGATGTAGTCGTTGGTGGCGCGGCCCCAGCGCGTGGTGTTGCTGAAGACCAGGCCGTTGCGGAAATCATGCTGGACCGTGGCCGTGGCGATATCGCTCTGCGTCTTCTGGAAATCGCGGTCGGTCAGGCCGTAGAAGTTGTTGCGGTCAACGTTTGCGGGCTGCGACGGGTTGGCCTTGGACGACTGGCTGGCCGGGCGCGAGTACGGAATGCTGTAGTCCGGCATGCCGTTGCCCTGCAGATGGTAGTACGACAGCGTGACCTTTGTATCGGACTTCATGCCGAACGTCACCGACGGCGCAAAGCCCCACGAGTTCTGGTCGACCTCGTCGCGGCCCGGCACGTTGGCGGTATAGCCCAGCGCGTTCAGGCGCACGGCGGTGTTGTCGTTGATCACGTAGTTGCCGTCGGCCGTGGCGCGGAAGTACGAGTCCGTGCCCACGCCGATCGAGCCCTGCGCGAAGTTCTCGGCCTGGGGCAGCTTCGACACGATATTGATCATGCCGCCGGCCGAACCCTTGCCGCCGAAGGCCGAGCTGGGGCCCTTGATGACTTCGATGCTTTCGATGTTGAAGGTGTCGCGGGTCTGCGAAGCGGTATCGCGCACGCCGTCGACATAGATGCTCGACATCGAGTCGAAACCGCGGATGAAAGGACGGTCGCCGATCGGGTTGCCGCCTTCGCCGGCGCCGAAGGTAATGCCGGGCGTGGTGCGCAGCGCGTCCTGCAGCGAGTTCGAGCCCGACTGCCGGATCACCTCGGCCGGCACGACGGTCACGGACTTGGGCGTGTCGAGCAGCGGCGCGGTGAACTTGGGCGACTGCGCCTCTTCCACCTTGTAGCCATCGTCGCGCTTGCCGGTCACGGTGACCCGTTCCAGCGTCACCGGCGCAGCCTGGCCGGTGGCGGCGACGACAGGCTGGCTCTCCTGCGCCGATGCACCCTGCATGGCAAACGCTGCGACGGCGCCTGCCAGTGCAGCGGCGAGCGGGGTCAATTCAAACGACTTCTGGTTTCCTTTCACGGTCTTGCCTTCCCTGTGTTGTCTTGTAGTTCTTGACGCGAACAAGCGTGGTCAATGAAGACAAGCCCAAGGAAGCGCACCACCGTCGCCCGTGAATCAAGTCGTCCATCCCCGGCGGGCGATTATAGGGATGTAGGAATCGAAGTACAAATGCGAATCATTCCCATTTTTGTGTTAAGACAAATTTACAACAGTGTTACAAAGTGGCTTGTCCTCAACTGGAAAGTTTGAGTAATCAACGACCTGAGAAGCACTAGTGACGCTCGGAGTTGAAGGAGCGCCTTTCCCGCGGCTGTCGTGAAACATGAAGTGACGCCGACGCTACGGGTGGCACCCGCAGCGCCGGCGGAAACGCTTAAACCTCCAGCCACTCCTTCCGGATCTGCGAGTTCGCCTTGAGTTCGCCGGGCGTGCCCTCGAACACGATATGCCCGTGCCCCATGACGTAGACCCGCTGCGAGATATCCAGCGCAATCGCCAGCTTCTGCTCGATCAGCAGCACCGAGACGCCCCGTTCCTTCAGCGTCTTCAGGTAGTCACCCACCAGCGCCACGATCATCGGCGCCAGCCCTTCGGTGGGCTCGTCGATCAGCACCAGGTCGGGATCGCCCATCAACGTCCGGCACAGCGTCAGCATCTGCTGCTCGCCGCCTGACAACACGCCCGCGGAGGTGTTCTCGCGTTCCCTGAGCCGGGGGAACATGTTGAACATGTCTTCCACCGACCAGCGCGGTTTGGGCTGCCGCGGGTTGCGCTTCTCGCCAAGCAGCAGGTTCTGCCGCACCGTCAGCGTCGGGAAGATGTCCCGGTTCTCCGGCACATAGCCGATGCCGAGGTGCGCGATCTCGAACGTGCGCCGCCCCAGGATCTCCTCGCCGCGGAACTTCACCGAGCCCTCGGCCTTGACCATGCCGAGGATGGCCTTGGCCATGGTCGAGCGCCCCACCCCGTTGCGCCCCAGCAGCGCCACGATCTCCCCTTCGTCGATATGCGCATCGACGCCATGCAGGATATGGCTCTTGCCGTAGTAGGCATGCAGGCCCGTGACTTCCAGCATCCGCTTGCCCATCAGTGCGCTCCTTCGGTGGCGTCTTCGTCCAGCGTGGTCCCCAGGTAGGCTTCCTTGACCTTGCGGTTGTTGCGGATCGCCTGCGGGGTATCGGTGGCGATCACTTCGCCGTAGACCAGCACCGAAATGCGGTCGGCCAGCCCGAACACCACGCTCATGTCGTGCTCCACCATCACCAGTGTCTTGCCGACGGTGACCTTGCGGATCAGTTCGACTGCATGGTCGGACTCGGAGCGGCTCATGCCCGCGGTAGGCTCATCCAGCAGGATCACCTCGGCACCACCGGCGATGGTGATGCCGATTTCCAGCGCGCGCTGCTCAGCGTAGGTCAGAAGGCCCGCCTGTGTATTGCGCCGGTGCTGCATGCCGATCAGTTCCAGCACCTCGTCGGCCCGCTCGCGCGCATCGCGCAAACCCGTCAGCCGGTGCCAGAACGAGTACTTGTAGCCAAGCGACCACAGCACCGCGCAGCGCAGGTTCTCGAACACCGACAGCCGATGGAAGATATTGGTGATCTGGAAGCTGCGCGACAGCCCCATGCGGTTGATCACGAACGGCTGCAGCCCGCCGATCTCATGCCCGTTCAGGCGCACCGTGCCGCTGGTGGGCGCAAAGCGGCCCGAGATCAGGTTGAAGGTGGTGGACTTGCCCGCCCCGTTGGGCCCGATCAGCGCGTGGCGCTCACCCTTCGGGATGCTCAGGTTCACGCCGCGGATAATCTCCGTCTGGCCGAACTGCTTGCGTACCTCGGTCAGTTCCAGTGCCGCCGTCATGCCGTGCCTCCCGCGATCTCCGCCTGCACCTTGTCCCATTCGGCGCGCGACGCGCGCACCGTCAGCCGCCATGCGGCCAGCCCCCCGGCCCACAGCACCGCCGCCACCGCCCATGGCGTCCACGTCGCCGCATCGAAGCCGACGCCGAACAGCTTCATGGCCGTGCCATTGGCGCTGTCGACCTGCACCTTGTAGACGAGTTCGACCGTCACGATCATCGCCACCAGCAGCACCACGCCGGCCGCGCCCGCCTTTGCATAGGAGGGCAGCATGCGGCGCAACCTGCCCTTCGCCGCCAGCGGCAGCTGCATCAGCAGCAGGCTGGCCAGGCCGCCCGGCACGAACATCACCATCAGCACGAAGAACAGGCCCAGGTACAGCAGCCACGCCTTGGTCAGGTCCGACAGCGCCACCGCGAACAGCACGAACACCACCGCCCCGATGATCGGCCCGAAGAACACGCCCGCGCCGCCGATGAACACCGCCAGCAGCACGCCGCCTGATCGCACCGCGCTGACGTTCTCGGCCGAGACGATCTCGAAGTTGATCGCCGCGAGCGCCCCGGAGATCCCGGCGAAGAACGCCGACAGCACCAGCACCAGGTAGCGCACGCGCTGGGTGTTGTAGCCGATGAACTCGACCCGCTCGGGGTTGTCGCGCACGGCGTTGGCGATACGGCCCAGCGGCGTCTGCGTCCACGCGTACATGGCCACCATCGACACCAGGCACCACACCGCGATCAGGTAGTAGACCTGGCGCCCGGGCCCGAAGGTGAGCCCCAAAAACGGGTCGCCGACCACGCGGTTGGTGGAGATGCCGCCCTCGCCGCCGAAGAACTCGGGGAACATCAGCGAGCTGGCGAACACCATCTCGCCGATGCCCATGGTGATCATGGCAAAGGTGGTGCCGGCCTTCTTGGTGGTGACATAGCCGAAGATCACGCCGAAGAACGCGCCGGCGAGCCCGCCCACCAGCGGCAGCATCGACACCGGCAGCCAGACCGTGCCGGCGCCGACCATGTTCAGCACGTGCACGGCAATGAAGGCGCCCAGCCCGGAATACACCGCATGGCCGAACGACAGCATGCCGGTCTGCCCGAGCAGCATGTTGTACGAGAGCGCAAAAATGATCATGATGCCCATCTGCGACATCAGCGTGATGGCGAAGCCCCCGGTAAACACCAGCGGCAGCACCAGCATGATGACGATGGTCAGGCTCCAGATTACCCAGCGCGCCAGGTTCAGCGGGCGGTAGCGCAGGGTGCGGCCGGTCGACACCGGCTCGCGCGGTTGTTGCATCGCTTGCTCCATGGCCTCAGCTCTCCCGGGTTCCCATCAGTCCACGCGGGCGGAAGATCAGCATCACCACCAGCAACAGGTACGGCAGCACCGGCGCCACCTGGGCCACCGTGAGCTTCCACAAGGCGTAGAACGGCGTGGCTTCGCTGACTGCCATGCCAAGGCTGCGCAACAGCCCCGCAAGCGAAGCGTCGATCGTGACCGCAAAGGTCTGCAGCACGCCAATCAATATTGACGCAATGAAGGCCCCCACCAGCGACCCCATGCCGCCGACCACCGCCACCACGAATACGATCGACCCGACCGCCGCCGCCATCGACGGCTCGGTGACGAAGGCATTGCCGCCGATCACGCCGGCCAGCCCCGCCAGCGCGGCGCCGCCGCCGAACACCATCATGAACACGCGCGGCACGTTGTGGCCCAGCGCCTCGACCATCTCCGGATGGGTCAGCGCGGCCTGGATCACCAGGCCGATGCGGGTGCGCGTCAGCACCAGGTAGATCGCCACCAGCATGCCCAGCGACACCAGCATCATGAAGGCGCGGTATTTGGGGAAAGTCGAGGTGAACACCTGGAACAGCGGGCCTTCCAGTTCGGCCGGGATGCGGTAAGGCACCGCGGCCAGTCCCCACACCAGCTTGACGCCCTCTTCGATCAGGTAGGCCAGGCCGAAGGTGAACAGCAGCTCTGCCACGTGGCCGTACTTGTGCACCGTGCGCAGGCCGAAGCGCTCCACCAGCGCGCCCGCGCCAGCGACCAGCAGCGGCGCGAAGATCAGCGCCGGCCAGAAGCCGACCTTGCTGGCGATGGTGTAGGCGAAATACGCGCCCAGCATATAGAAGCTTGCGTGCGCGAAATTGAGCACGCCCATCATGCTGAAGATCAGGGTCAGGCCTGATGACAGCATGAACAGCAGCAGCCCGTAGCTGATGCCGTTGAGCAGGGAGATGACAAAGAATTCCACAGCGTGTCCTTCAAGCTGGTGCCGCCGCAGTGGGGTGCGTTGGCATCCGTCCGGTTGGATTTGGGGTGAGCGTCCCCCTCCGCAGGGCGCATGGCGCCCCGGACGCTACCGCTATCGATCCAGAAAGACCGAGAGTATGCAGGATCGGGCCGCCACGCTGTCACGCTGCATCACCTGCGCGTGTCATCGTGGCCGGCCCGACATGGACAGGATCAGCCCGGCCGCTTCATCTGGCAGGACGTCGGCTGCGCGGACACGTACTGGTCCATCTGCGCGTTGGTCTTCCAGCCGTACCCGGTGTTCTCCTGGTCGTACTTGATTTCCTTGCCGTCGATCTTGGTCCAGGTGGCCACCACCAGCGGCTGCTGGGCCTGGTGGTCCGTATTGCGCATCTCGACCAGGCCGTTCATGCTCTCGACCTTGATGCCTTCCAGCGCCTTGGCCACCTTGACCGGGTCGGTCGAGTTGGTGTCCTTGAACGCCTTGGACAGCATGGCGATGCCGGTGTAGGACGCCATCACGTAGAAGTCATCGTTGTACTTCTTCTTGAAGCCCTCGATGACGTCGGAGCCCTTGAACCCCTTGTTGTTGGGGTTGTAGTAGCCCACGTACTTGACGTGCTCGGCACCGGCCGCGCCCATGGCGGTCGGCACGCCGGTGGTGCCGGCGTAGTAAGTGTAGTAGTTGGTGGTCAGGCCGGCGTCCTTGCCCGCCTTGATCAGCAGTGCCAGGTCGCTGCCCCAGTTGCCGGTGATCACGGTATCGGCGCCCGAGGCCTTGATCTTGGCCGCATACGGCGCAAAGTCCTTCACCTGCGCCAGCGGGTGCAGGTCTTCACCCACGATCTGGATATCCGGGCGCTTGCGCTTCAGGTAGTCCTTGGCCGCCTTGGCCACCTGGTGCCCGAACGAGTAGTTCTGGTTGATCAGGTAAACCTTCTTGACGCCGGGATCCTTGGCCAGGAAGGTGGTCAGCGCCTCCATCTTCATGTCCGAGTTGGCGTCGAGCCGGAAATGCCAGTAGTTGCACTTGGCATTGGTCATGTCCGGGTCCACCGCGGCGTAGTTCAGGTAGATGATTTCCTTGCCCGGGTTGCGCTCGTTGTGCTTGGCCACCGCATCCTGCAGCGCCAGCCCGACTGACGAGCCGTTGCCCTGCACGATATAGCGGATGTTCTGGTCGATCGCCTGCTTCAGGATGGTCAGGCTCTCCTGCGGCGAGAGCTTGTTGTCAAAGCCCACCACCTCGAACTTGTGCGCGCCGGCCCAGCCCTTCTGGTTGGCCACGTCGGCCACGAACTGCCAGCTCTTGAGCTGGTTCTGTCCAACGGGGGCCATTAGCCCCGAAAGCGGATCGATGAAGGCGATCTTCACCGTATCCGCGAGTGCCGAACCCGAAACCAGCGCAGAACCCATTGCGGCGAACATGGCCACACCAGCCACCAGCGGACGCATCTTGGTCATACTGTCTCCTTCACTCTTGTCGTTGGCTTGTCGTTGATTGCAGTCGTTGATTGCGGCCGGCGGCGTGGCGCCCTCCTGTCCGCGCCATGCAGCCGGGCCCCGGGCGGCGCCATGCCGCAAGCAGGCGCGGCGCACCGGATGCTGCCCTGTGCCGGCTTCAGGCCGCCGGCAGCTTGTAGTCCTTGAACTGTTCGCGCAGCTTGAGCTTCTGCATCTTGCCGGTGGCGGTCAGCGGAATCTCGGTGACAAAGGCGACATCGTCCGGGATCCACCACTTGGCGACCTTGCCCTCGAAGAACTGCAGCAGTTCCTCGCGCGTGACTTCGGCGCCGGGCTTCTTCACCACCACCAGCAGCGGGCGCTCGTCCCACTTGGGGTGGTAGGCCGAGATGCAGGCCGCCATATGCACCGCGGGGTGCGCGGCGGCGACGTTCTCGATGTCGATCGACGAAATCCATTCGCCGCCGGACTTGATCACGTCTTTGCTGCGGTCCGTGATCTGCATGAAGCCGTCTTCATCGATGGTGGCGACGTCGCCGGTCGGGAACCAGCCGTCGACCAGCGGGTTGCTGCCGTTGCGGTAGTACTGGTCGATGATCCATGGCCCGCGCACCATCAGGTCGCCGAAGGCCTTGCCGTCCCACGGCAGTTCCTTGCCTTCGCCGTCGACGATCTTCATATCGACGCCGAAGATCACGCGGCCCTGCTTCTCCTGGATCTTGTGGCGGTCGGCATCGGACAGTTCCTCATGCTTGGCCAGCAGCTTGCACGAGGTGCCCAGCGGCGACATCTCGGTCATGCCCCAGGCGTGGATGACGTCCACGTCCAGCGCCTCGAGCGCGCGGATCATCGCTGGCGGCGCAGCGGAGCCGCCGATCACGGTGCGGCGGAAGGTGGAGAACTTCAGGTTGTTCGACTGCACGTATTGCAGCAGGCCAAGCCAGACCGTCGGCACGCCGGCGGAGAAAGTCACCTTCTCCTGCTCGAACAACTCATAGAGCGAGGCACCGTCCAGCTTGGCGCCCGGGAACACCAGCTTGGCGCCGACCAGCGGCACCGAGTACGGCAGGCCCCAGGCGTTGACGTGGAACATCGGCACCACGGGCAGGATCACGTCGCGCGCCGAGCAGCCGAGCGCGTCGGGCAGCGCCGAGGCGTACGAGTGCAGCACGGTGGAGCGGTGCGAATACAGCGCGCCCTTGGGATTGCCGGTGGTGCCTGAGGTGTAGCACAGGCTCGACGCGAGGTGCTCGTCGAACTGCGGCCATTCGTAGTTGCCATCCTGCGCGTCGACCAGTTCCTCGTAGCAGAGCAGCGGCACCTTGGACTCGGCCGGCATGTGGGCGCGATCGGTCATCGCAACCCAGCCTTTCACGTTTGGGCAATGCGGCGCGACGCCCTCTACCAGCGGCAGGAAGGTCAGGTCGAAGAAGACGTAGCTGTCTTCGGCATGGTTGACGATATAGGCAATCTGCTCGGGGAACAGGCGCGGGTTGATGGTATGGCAGACGGCGCCCATGCCCGACACGCCATAGTAAACCTCCAGGTGGCGATAACCGTTCCACGCCAGCGTGCCGACGCGCTCGCCCTGCTGCACGCCCAGCGCGCCGAGCGCCTGCGCCACCTTGCGGGCGCGCAGTTCGCAATCGCGGTAGGTATAGCGGTGCAGGTCGCCCTCGGTGCGGCGCGAAACGATTTCCGTCGGCCCGTAGTAACGGGCGGCGTGCTTGATGATGGAGGAAATGAGCAGCGGCGCGCTCATCATTTGACCCATCAATGCCATGAAACTGCCTCCTGAAGTCTGGTGGATTCGTCAAAAAAACGAACAACCGTACTATTTTTTGGCGGTTGTCCGCGTGCCTCGAAACAGCGTCACTGCGATTCTGTTGTGCACTGCCGTACTGCTGTGGTTAAGCCGTGTGGTGAAGCGTGGTAATCGGGGCCGCAATTCTGCGAAATCCATGCACTGGATTCATGTGCGCATTGAAGGAGGGAAATAAATGCGCGGTGCGTGGCGGTCTCACCGGATGTGAGCCGTTGAGGACGTACAATACTGCGTGGCATGTTGCACCTCAACATGTCGTTTTCCCTAGCCATCTACGCATTCCCGTGCCCTCGCCATGCGGCGCCCGCACCGCCCCGGACGCGGCTTTGCGCGCCGCACCCGAACCCGCGGATTGCGCTTGCCGCGCGCCCCTATCGCGATGCCAGACACGCCCCAGTCCAACGCCTTGCACGACTTCGATACCTACGGTGCCAACGGTGCCGCGGCGCTCGCCGTACCGTTCGACACCACGCCCGGCTTCTCCGTGCTCGGCGAGAAATTCTTCACGCGCCTGCAGCCAACGCCGCTGCCCTCGCCGTACCTGGTAGGCGTGGCGCCGGCCGCCGCGGCGCTGCTTGGCTGGGATGGCGGCGTGGGCGCCGAGCCCGGCTTTGTCGAGACCTTTGTCGGCAACCAGATGCCCCGCTGGGCCGATCCCATTGCTACGGTCTATTCCGGACACCAGTTCGGCATCTGGGCCGGGCAACTCGGCGACGGCCGCGCGATCCGGCTGGCACAGGCCGACACGGCCACGGGCCCCTGGGAAATCCAGCTCAAGGGCGCCGGACTGACGCCCTACTCGCGCATGGCCGATGGCCGCGCGGTGCTGCGCTCGTCGATCCGCGAGTACCTGTGCTCGGAAGCAATGGCCGCGCTCGGCGTGCCGACCACGCGCGCGCTCAGCATCGTCGGCTCGGATGCACCGGTGCGGCGCGAAACCATCGAGACCTCGGCAGTGGTCACGCGCCTGGCGCCGACCTTTATCCGCTTCGGGCATTTCGAGCATTTCGCCGCGCATGACGACGTGGCCTCGCTGCGCCAGCTGGCGGACTTCGTCATCGACAACTTCATGCCGGCGTTGCGCGACGAGGCACAGCCATACCAGGCGCTGCTGCGCGAAGTCTCGCTGCGCACTGCCGACCTGGTCGCGCACTGGCAGGCCATCGGCTTCTGTCACGGGGTGATGAACACCGACAATATGTCGATCCTGGGCCTGACCATCGACTACGGCCCGTTCGGCTTCCTCGATGCGTTCGACGCCAACCATATCTGCAACCACTCCGATACGCAGGGCCGCTACGCCTACAGCCAGCAGCCGCAGGTGGCATTCTGGAACCTGCACTGCCTGGCACAGGCGCTGCTGCCGCTGTGGCTGCCGGCGGTGGACGCCGACAAGGAAGGCGCCCGCGATGCCGCCATCGAATCGGCGCGCACGGCGCTCGATCCGTTCCGCGACCGCTATGCTGCCGCCTTTTTCCGCCACTACCGCGCCAAGCTTGGCCTGCGCCCGCCGGCCGGCGGCGATGACAAGGTTGACGAGCCCCTGCTGACCAGCCTGTTCCAGCTGCTGCACGGTCAGCGCGTCGACTACACGCTGTTCTGGCGCAAGCTGTGCGGCATCTCGTCGCACGATGCCTCGCGCGATGCGCCGGTGCGCGACCTGTTCCTGGACCGCGCGGCCTTCGACGCCTGGGCCGTCGACTACCGCGCGCGGCTGCGTGCGGAGCAATCGGACGACGCCGCGCGCGAGCTGGAAATGCTCGCGGTGAACCCCAAATACGTGCTGCGCAATCACCTGGCCGAGACCGCGATCCGGCACGCGCGAGAGAAGGATTTCAGCGAAACCGGGCGCCTGCTGGCGGTGCTGTCGCGCCCCTTCGACGAGCAGCCCGAGGCCGAGCACTATGCCGCGCTGCCGCCCGACTGGGCCGCCGGGCTGGAAGTCAGCTGCTCGTCATGACCGGATTGCGCATGTGCCCGAGCCTGCACGCCGGTGCCATCCGGTGTAAGGTTCGCGCCAGTGCGCCGACCAACGAAGGTTCCGGGGCCAGGAGTTCCGAGGCCAGAAGTTCCGAGGCCATTATCCCGGGCAAGACCGTGAGGAAACGACAATGACCACCACCAAGACCGACGCCGAGTGGCGCGACCAGCTCTCCGACATCGAATACCGTGTGACGCGCGAAGCCGCGACCGAGCGCCCCTTCACCGGCCGCTACTGGGATCACTGGGAACGCGGCATCTACAACTGCGTCGGCTGCGGCACGCCGCTGTTCGAGTCCGCCACCAAGTTCGATGCCGGCTGCGGCTGGCCCAGCTATTTCCGCCCCATCAACGGCGAGGTCATTGCCGAACATGCCGACCACACCCACGGCATGGTGCGGGTGGAAGTCCGCTGCAAGGAATGCGGCAGCCACCTGGGCCATGTGTTCGAGGACGGGCCGGCCCCGACCGGCCTGCGCTATTGCATCAACTCGGCTGCGTTAAAATTCGACGATCGCGACCCGGCGCAGCGTGAGGCGGATCATGCCCACGATGCCGGCAGCGGCAACGAACCCCGGCGCGACCCGCAGCGCTGACAAGCGCCGGCCATCGGGCCGGCAACAACCTGGTACCGCATGAAATTCCTGTTCGACCTGTTCCCGGTCATCCTGTTTTTCGCCGCCTTCAAGCTGGCCGACATTTACACCGCCACTGCCGTGGCCATTGCCGCCACGGTGGTGCAGATCGGCTGGGTCTGGTTTCGCCACCGCAAGGTCGAGCCGATGCAGTGGGTCAGCCTGCTGATCATCGCCGTATTCGGCGGCGCCACGCTGGTGCTGCACAACGAAACCTTCATCAAGTGGAAGCCGACGGTGCTCTACTGGATGTTCGCCGTGGCACTACTGGGCTCGGCGATGGTCTGGCGCAAGAACCTGATCCGCGCCATGATGGAAAAGCAGGTCACCCTGCCCGATCCGGTGTGGGCGCGCCTGAATGCCGCCTGGGCCGGGTTCTTCGCGGCCATGGGTGTGCTGAACCTCTACGTGGCCTATCAGTTTTCCACCGACGTCTGGGTCAACTTCAAGCTGTTCGGCAGCATGGGGCTGATGCTGGTGTTCATCGTCGCGCAGAGCGTCTGGCTGTCGCGGCACATGCCCGAGAACAGCCAGGACTGACGCTTCTGCCGTTTTATCCCCGATAAGGAAACTACCGATGGCAGCCAATCCCGCCACGATCGAGGCACTGCTGCGCGAAGCGCTCGCCCCCAGCCACCTGGCCGTGCGCGACGACAGCGCACTGCACGCCGGACATGCCGGCGCCGCATCCGGCGGCGGACATTACGACGTGACAATCGTCAGCGAGCGCTTTGCAGGTCACAGCCGGGTTGCGCGACACCGCATGGTGTATGATGCGCTGCGCAGTCTGTTCCCCGCGCAGATCCACGCCTTGGCCGTGACTGCGTACACCGACCAAGAGTACCAATCGCGCGCATGAGCGCGTTTCTTTCAGCAACTCTCAGACCAGATTCCATGAAGACCACCGTCCTCTCGTTCAGCCTGGCGGCTGTGCTTGCAGCTGGCAGCTTGCCGGCCATCGCCCAGAATGCCGCCGTCGTGAATGGCAAGGCCATTCCGTCGACAAAGCTGGACAAGTTGATCGCCGGCACCGGCCAGCCCGACAATCCGGAGCTGCGCAAGCGTGGCCGCGACATGCTGATCGACCGCGAACTGCTCGTGCAGGAAGCCAACAAGCGCGGCCTGACCCAGCGCGACGACGTGCAGGAGCAACTGGAACAGGCACGCCTGAACGTGCTGGCCGGCGCGGTATTTGAGGACTACGTCAAGACCCACGGCGCCAGCGACGCCGAGCTGCGCAAGCAGTACGACAAGATCAAGTCGCAATTCGGCAATGGCAAGGAATACCATGCCCGCCATATCCTGGTGGAGAAGGAAGCCGACGCCAAGGCGATCATCGCCAAGATCAAGGGCGGCGCCAAGTTCGAAGACCAGGCCAAGGCCGCCTCGAAGGACCCGGGCTCGGCTGCCAACGGTGGCGACCTGGACTGGGCCAACAGCGGCAGCTACGTGCCGGAGTTCTCGGCGGCCATGACCGGCCTGAAGAAGGGCCAGATGACCGATACGCCGGTCAAGACGCAGTTCGGCTGGCACATCATCGAGCTGGTCGACGTGCGTGAAGCGAAGATCCCGTCATTCGAAGAGGTCAAGCCGCAGCTGATGCAGATGCTGATGGGTGACCAGAACTGGCAGCGCGAGCAGTTCCAGGCCATGATGAAGTCGCTGAAGGACAAGGCGAAAATCCAGTAATCACGGACCGGTCGCCCCCACCGGTCCTGCAAGGTTGAACGATGCAGCGTGTGGAGACGACCGCCCCCTACTGGCAACTGTGGCATCTCACGTCCCGGGGCATGTGCTATTGCGCGCTGGCCTGGACGACTCTGGACGGCGCCGCCCCTGGCTGGCGCCAGCTCCACCCCTACCTTCCCCTGCGTGACCGTTATGCGCCCGAGAAGATCCTGCACGCCGTGGTGGCGTACAAGGAGGCTCGGGGTGAAATCAAGCCTGCACCTGGATTTGAATCGGGGCGGATGTTGACTTATGCGTATGCGTCTTGGAGTTCTAGGTTGATGGCGTAGGTTTTGGGGTGAATCGGCTTTAGTAGATTATCGACGGTCCTCGCAGCTGGTGACATGCTGTCGGCTGTTGAAGCGTGGGGTCGCGGTTGGTGACATGCTGTCGGCCATTGAAGCGTTGGAGTCGCGGTTGGTGACATGCTGGTCGTCGTTGAAGCGTTGGGGTCGCGGCTGGTGACATGCTGTCGGCCGTTGAAGCGCCTGGTTCCGCCCTCCTGGGCGGGTCACTTTTTGTCCGAGCGACAAAAAGTAACCAAAAAGCGCGTCGCCTAGCGGCTGGCTGGGCCAATTTGGCGCTTCTTGATGTATGGGCGTTATTGGTCTCAGTGAGAGGTGGTCGCGGTGCCAGCCTGCTACGCCAGGTGAGTGAGTGTGGGTGCCTGGCGAATCCCCACTTTTGAACCATCCCCAGGACGGGTGTAGGCCGCCTGCTGCCTGCGGTATCGCGTCATCGCCTACGGCTGCGCTGCGCGCGGCTCAGTCTCGCGGGTGAGGTGCCCCGGCACGAACCCGCATTGCTTCTCTCGCTGGGCAGTGACGGCAATGGCCAAGGCGAGATCG
>NZ_SMNY01000060.1:0-18874 GCF_004353535.1 Cupriavidus sp. L7L | reverse complement strand
GGCGCTCATCAGCAAGCCGATGTCGGGCAGGCCATCCGGAACATTGCGGTGCCGTTTGTCGGAATTTGCGGTCGCCTCGCCCATCAGGTCGAACTTTCCCGCGTCTTCGGTCACCTCATAGCGATCGACCTCGGTCTCGTCGGGATCGAAGTTCAGTTGCCGGCGTTTCGGTGAGTCTCTGCGGCGGGAAAGGCTGTCGATCTTCTCGTCCGGCCGCCACGCCCGGTTGTCAGTGCGCTCGAGCTCGGCCTGACGCTTCCGGCTCATGCGCAGATGGGATCCCATCACGCCGGGAATAAAGATGATCGGAATGACCCAGTCCGGGGGCACCGGCAAGCTGACGCGGCGCTTGTCGGTTGACGGTGTCAGGGCAACGGTGGCACCGGCGCGGCCGCCGATCTCTTCGCCGGTTTTCAGGTGGATGCGATCATTGGCCACTTGCTGCCTCCCCGATCTCGATCGTGACGTTTTCCGCGCCCTGGCTTTGCTGGAACGTGGTCAGCCCATCCATGTCGGTGACGCCCTCGATCACGCTGCCATCCGACTGCGTCAGGCGGAATCTCCGATTCCTGGCCGGTGAGCCGTCGGGCAGGTGCAAGTACACCTCCTGGTCGAAATCGCTGTGCGGCAATGCCAGCGAGCTTGGACTCATTCCATCCGGGCCATCGAGACAGAATCCGGCGGCGTGAATCTGCTTTGTCCCGCGCATGCCTTCCACAATCTGCGAAGGCGTCCAGCGCTGGTAGGTCTGCCCGACCTTGAGCACGATGCCCTGGTCGGCTTCAAGGACGATATCGCCGAGCGCCCGAAAATGGATGTTGCGCCGAGCGGTGCCCTTGATGTCGCCGCCCTGCGCTTCCAGTGCAATGTGATCGGTCGCGGCCACCAGCCGAATCCCCAGGCTGTGCGCGAACAGCGCAATACGCCGGGCCGCGCTGGCGAAGAAGCCGCCGCTGCTGGCGAACGACGCATGCTTGCCGGTCGTGACGGCCAGATGCTCCCCGCTATGCAAGTGGGTGGACCGTGCAGCCGTCGCAGCCAGTGCTGCTGCGGACGCCATTACCAGATGGGGTGCGGTCAGTTCGCCGTTGACCTCGCCCGAGCCACAGATCTCTTCGTGTTGAGCCTTGAGGACCGTGGCGACGTCCTGCTGTTCGCTGTCCTGCGCCTGGTGGTGACGGGCGAGCTGTGCGGTGGTGTGATGGGCGTGCTGCGCGTGGTGCAGGCGGTCCAGCGTTTCGCCCATGTCCTTGTGATGCGCCCTGGCATCGGGCCGGGCCTCGGTGCTGACCAGCAGGCCGTTGGCGCCGCGTATGGCGCCGTGCCCATCGGTACGCAGCTCGAAGCCCTCGCCCCGATGGTCCTGCCGTCCCCGGTTGTCCTCGATACGGGTGAGGTAGCCCAGGCTGAGCTGGGACCGCTGATGATCGGAGGACAGCTGGGACTGGATCTCGCCCTTGGTATCGTCGAATACCAGATGGCCGCTGCCCGAGCCGTCCTGTTCCCGGCTACGAATGCCCGTCAATGCATGCTGGTCCGGCAACTGCCACGGCGGCATGTTCAGGCTGTTCGGCACCGCGCCCATGACAATAGGCTTGTCCGGATTGCCGCCATCCAGGAACATCACAAGCACTTCGCTGCCGATGCGGGGGATGCCGACCTGGCCATGCTGCGAGCCCGCCCATGGCGTTGCCACCCGGACCCAGCATGACATCCGGTTGAACCGGTCCCACGGAAACTGCACGCGTACACGCCCGAAGCGGTCTGGCCATACCGCATGGCCCTCCGGGCCGACCACTGTCGCGCTTTGCGGACCTGTCACCACGGGCCACGGCACGCTCAGGGCGGGACGGAACACCTCCTGTGCCGGATGGCATTCGAATGCCACCCTGCAGTGCCAACGCTGGCCTTCGCCGGCGGCTTCCGCCACGTCTTCCACCGTGAGGTGCGTGTCCAGCACCACATACTCCCGGTTGGCGGCCAGCTGTGGATGCCCGCTGACGTGCATGGTGTGCCCGGGCACGACAGCGCGCAGGTTGCCCTTGCCGAAGCAGCGAAGCCCCCGGGAACGAATCTCTTCCATGCGGATGCGGGCGATCATCTCGCCTTCATCCCCTGGGCGGTTGTCCGTCGCCGGCTGCGCGTGCTCGCCGGGAAATTCGTAGACCTCCTGGTGCAGCGCGCCGGTGTTCTGGCCGGTTTCGCGGGCATCGGCGCTGCCGGCGGTCAGGTTGCCGCGCGGCTGGGTGAAACTGTAGGCATTGGTCGTGTACCTGCCGGCGACCACGGCATCGACTACCGAAAAATCGTCCAGGTGTTCCTCGTCGATCCTGACGCCGGGCGGATGGACTGCAAGCACCTGATAGGCCTCGCTCGGCATCCTGGGATAGCCGCCGACATGGTCGACCAGGATGAGGCGGTGCTTTCCCTCCGAATGCGCGAAGAACCATGAGATGCCCCAGTGCTGCATGAGACGGGCGATGAAGGTGTAGTCGCTCTCGTCGCATTGGGTCCGGTAGGCCCGCGTTGGGTACTTCGCCACATCCAGCCTGCGCTCAACGGGAAAGGAGTAGGCGGACAGCACCTCCTCGATGATCTCGATGTCGGTGCGGTTCTCGAAGATCCGGCTGTTCCTGTTCAGCGTGGCAAGCCACAGCCACGGACGCAGGGTCAGGCCATAGACGAAGTGCCGCCCTTCGGCACGCAGGTAGCGGGCACGATCGACGATGCCGCTGATCTCGCGGGTGCCCGCGCCGATCCGGCCCGCCAGCCCGGTTCCCATGCCATCGAGCTGGATATGCACGGTCAACTCCCGACCGTTCATTTCGCGCAAGTCGACATTGCCTTCCCGGCCGTGGAAGTTGAAGTCCTTGTCGGAAGTCTTGAGCTCGATCTCGTACTCGAACAAGCCGCAGAGTCCTTCCTTGCCCTGCAGGCGTACGAAGGCAAACGGTGCCTGCCCGCGGCCATGCGGCAATGCCGGGCCGGAGACTGTGACGGTGCGGACGGAGATCGGCAGATGGTCGCGGACATTCATGCGGGCACTCCTGGAATGAAGACAACCACAGGGTGCCCGGATGCACGTCGAGCACGTTCTGCGGAGGGAGTCGATGCTATCCGCAAAACATGCCTGAAGAGGCCCGACTATCGCGACATTTGATGGTACCGATGCAAGTTCAGATTCTTCCCAGCGGACACGCAGACAAAGCGCAAATTGAATTCACACGGCGGACGCTGATATTTCTCCGCAGCCGCGGGGAAATGTAAGACGGCCCTAAGGCAACGCATCCTCCGGCAACACACTCAACCCCGACGCGCTGGTCGACATGGTCCGGCGCTGGCTCCTGAGCACCCCGTTCTCGTCGAACTCGAGCAGCACCGTCGACGAGCGGATGGAGCCGCCGGCGAACAGCGGTCCGATGAACGGGATAAAGCTTTCGGGATTCGGCCGGGAACTCGCGAAGGAATAGACCAGGATGGTCGAGCCGTTGCTGAGGGTCGTCTGCGAGGTAGGCTGGCCCAGTTGCGTGGTGACGTCGTCGAGCGTGGAGAAATCGAGCAGGAAATTCTCCAATTGCTCCTGCCGGACATTGACGCCCGTCGAAACGCAGGCAGCCAGCATCGCGCTGGCTGCAATCAGGGCGTGAACACGTTTCATGTCGTCACCGCCGTACCATGGTGCGTGGCGGGGAGCGTGTGCAGGGCCGTGCTGCCAGCGGAGCCCCGCATTGCGTCCGGCATGCCCTGCTTCAAGCATAGACGCTCCGGGCGGCGTCGGCTTGCGTCCGGTTGACCTGACAATGCAGGTGCCTCCGGCGCCATCCGGTTCCGCTTGCTGTCGTACACTAGGCACTGGCGCCGCACTGACGCTTGCGGTTCCATGTTCGTAGTGCCCGTCTTGACTCTGCTCAAGCCTTTACTCGCCGAGCGCTAGCAAACTGTCATCCATGACTTTTCCTACCTCGCCATCCGGCACGCCCCGCGCCGCCAATGCTGGCCAAGCCAGCGCCTCGTCCAGGTCCCATCGCCCGCTGCCCTTGCCGCGCGGCCGTCTTGCATGGGTCACCGGCATCCTCAGCTGGATCCTGCTGGTTGCCAGCACCCTGTTCTGGTGCCTGCTGCTATTCCCGCTGGCGCTGCTGAAGCTGGTGCTGCCGTTCGCCGCGGTCCGCCGGCGCATCGATCCGGTACTCAACGGTATTGCCACGGCGTGGATTTCCTGGAATACCGGCTGGTTCGCGCGCATCCAGCAGGCGCCGTGGGATATCCAGGGCAATACCGGGCTGCGCTACGCGGACTGGTACCTGGTCAACTGCAACCATCAGTCGTGGGCCGATATCTTTGTGCTGCAGCGCTCGCTGAACCGGCGCATCCCGCTGCTGAAATTCTTCCTGAAGCAGCAGCTGATCTATGTGCCGGTGATCGGGCTGGCGTGGTGGGCGCTGGACTTTCCGTTCATGAAGCGCCATGGCAAGGCGGAACTGCGCCGCAATCCGGCGCTGCGGCGCCAGGACCAGGAAACGGCGCGGCGCGCATGCGAGAAATTCTCGCTGGTGCCAACCAGCGTGATGGTGTTTGCCGAGGGCACGCGCTTCAGCGAGGCCAAGCGCGTCGCGCAGGCGTCGCCGTACCGTCACCTGCTCAAGCCCAAGGCGGGCGGGCTGGCGGTGGCGCTGAATGCAATGGGAACGCGCTTTCGCTCGATGATCGACGTGACCATCGCCTATCCAGACGGCGTGCCAAGCTTCTGGGACCTTGCTTGCGGCCGCGCCGGCATGGTGGTGGTGCGCATGCACCAGTTGCCGGTGCCACCGGCATTCTGCGAGGCCGACTACGCCACCGACAAGGCGTTCCGCACGGAATTCCACCACTGGCTGGCGCATCAGTGGCAGTCCAAGGACGACGAGATCGACGCCCTGACGGCCCGGCGCGCCGACTGACCGCGCGCATCGGCCGGCCGCCGCCCGGCTAGCCCGGCAACCGCTCCACCGCCCGCTTGCCCTGGCTGACCGCCGCCGTCACCGACGCGCTGCCGGCATTGTCGCTGTTGGCAATGCTGATGTTGCCGACCCCGGCCAGGTCCGGCCAGGCCGCGTCGGCAGCCACGTTCTCGCCTGCCACGCTGTCCGGCATATAGCTGTAGCCGTGCGCCCAGCGGTTCACCGTGATGCCGCGGATCACCTTGCTGGCGCTGAAGCCGGCCTGCCCCAGCATCCGGTCCAGCTGCGCGCGGATGTCGCGCTCGAGCGCATCGAACGGGGTTCCCAAGAGGAAGGCGCGGCCAGCGCGGAAGCGGTCGCGCGCGCGCATGCCGCTGTCGGGCACGGTTGGCACATAAAGCATGTGCAGCACTGCCGGGTCGGACGGACGGGGGCCAGCGGGCGGCTCCAGCCACAGGTCGGTGTACGTCATGGCCGGCGCGTGGATGCGCCGCGTGCGCAGCGCGGCGAAGGCCTGCCAGTTGTCGAGCGCCACCTTGGTGTAGACCAGCGGGGCCTTGGCCTCGTCGCGCAGCACCGCCTTCTGTGCGGCCGGCAGCGACGGCAACAGATACGGGATCATCATGTTGTAGCCGGCCAGCACCACGTGGCGCGCTTCGACACGGTGCAGGTTGCCGCCCCAGCCGTAGGTCACGCGCGTGATGTTGCCATCGGGCTCGACCGCAATCGCGGTGCTGTTCAGCCGCAGCCGCACCGGCGCGCCGTCGCGGTCCAGCCGGTTGTAGTCGAAGGCGGCAGTGGCCACCTCTGCCGGCACGGCAATCGACGCCACGCCCGGAATCAGGCTATGCACCAGCAGCCGTGCCAGCGAGGCATTGCCATCCGGAAACCACAGGCGCGAGGCCGGCGACTTGCCCAGCCGGGGGTTCGGCGCCGGCGCGGGCATGTTGGCGCCGGCGGGCAGTCCGATGGCGATGGCATCGGCGACCGAGATGCCGTCGGCATCGAGCGCATAGGCATCGTTGCTGCGGCTGCGCAGGAAGCGCAGCGCCGGCAGGCCGAGGCCGGCCTTGTCGCGCAGGAAGGCGGCGTAGCGCATGGTGCGCAGCGCCGCGGCGCGTGCGGCGTTGTCGAGGCCGGGCAGGTAGTCGGTGGTGCCGGCCGCCAGGCGCGCCAGCGCGGCGCGGTCCGCCGCGGGTAGCGGCGCCTGCTCGAGGAAGCGTTGCAAGGCAGCGGCATCGGGCCCCTGCGCGCGCAGGCCATTGCGCGCATCGGCCAGTTCGCCGAACGGATCGCCGCCGAGCCACTGGTCGCGGCCGAAATGCTCGGCATCGAAGAACACGGCGCGGCCCATGCCCAGCGCGGCATATGGGTCGGACGGCGGTGCAGCCGGCGGGCGCGCGGGATCGAGGCCGATGCCGGCCAGCAGCTCGCGCATGGCAGCGTCGCTGGCTGCGCCGGGCGGCATCTCGGCGCTGCCGCCATAGGTGACCAGCCGCTGGCCGCGGACAGTGAATTCGTTGCGCTTGGCATGGCCGCCGAAGTCGTCGTGATTGTCGAGGATCAGGATGCGCCGGGCGGCGCCGAAACGGCGCCGGTAGAACCATGCCGCCGCCAGTCCGCTCACCCCGCCGCCGACCACGACCAGGTCGAAGGCCTCGCGCGCCAGCACCACGGGATATTTGGCGCCCTCGCGCGCCAGGCCGTGGGCCAGCGTATACGTGCCGTCATGGTTGCCGCGCAGCCCGGTCAGGGCCGGCGGATAGCCGGCGCTTGCCGCCCCGCCCTGCTGCGCGTGCAGCCATTGCACCGGTGCCAGCCCGGCGGCAATGGTCAGCGCGGTGCCGTTGAGGAAGTCTCTGCGCGTGATCGTCATCGGATGCTCATCGGAAAGCGGTGCGTGCCGGAGCGCTTCGCCTCAGCGCTGTGCCGCCAGCGCCTTGCGCCGCGCGGCCACGTCGGCTTCGGTCACCGGACCGGCACGGTTGCCCCAGCCGCGCCGGATGAAAGTCAGCACGCTGGCCAGTTCCTGGTCATCCAGCGTCCAGCCATAGCCGGGCATGTGGTAGTCGGTGGCGGCGGTGCCGACACGCGCGGTCACGGCGCCATCGAGCAGCAGGTTGACCAGCGACGCCGGATCGGGATCGGCCACGGTCGGGTTGCCTGCCAGCGGCGGGAACACGCGCGCGAAGCCCTTGCCGTCGGCGCCATGGCACGGCATGCAGTACACCGCGTACTGGCGTGCGCCCGGCACGTCGAAGCGGCCCTGGTGCAGTTGCTGCGCGGTGGCCGGATCGGGGCGGAACGGCTTGTCCTCGCCGCGCGCGCCGGGCAGCGACTTGAGGTAGGCCGCCACGGCATCGAGGTCGCCCGGACTCATGTATTGCGTGGCGGTGGAGATCACGACGGACATGGGCCCGAACGAGGTTGCGTGCCCATTGCGCCCGGTGCGCAGGAACTCGGCAATGTCCGCGCGCGACCATGCCCCGAGGCCGGTGACCTGGTCGCCGGTCAGGTTGGTCGCGGACCAGCCTTCCACGCTGGCGCCCGACAGGAAATGCCGGCTGCGCTCGTCCAGTCCTTGCTCGGCGAACAACCGGCCGCGGGGCGTGTGGCAGGCTCCGCAGTGGGCCACGGCCTGCACCAGGTAGGCGCCGCGGTTCCACGGGTCGCCGCGCGCGGGCTCGGTGCGAACCGGGTCGTCGTCGAGAAACAGCAGGTTCCAGACCGACAGCAGCGAGCGCATGCCGTACGGAAAGCGCAGCTGCGGCGCCGGGTTGCGCTGCGCCACGGGCGCGACTTCCGCGCGCAGGTAGGCATACAGCGCGGCCACGTCGTCGGCACGCATGCGGGCGTAGGACGGGTACGGCATGGCCGGATACAGGCGCTTGCCGTCGCGCGCCACGCCCTGGCGCAGTGCGCGGTCGAACTCCGCCAGCGTATAAGCGCCGATGCCGGTGGCGGCGTCGGGGGTGATATTGGTCGAGTGAAGGGTGCCGACGGCGGTGCGGATCGGCAACCCGCCGGCAAATGGCTTGCCGCCCTCGCGGGTATGGCATGCGGCGCAGTTGGCGATGCGCGCCAGATAGCGGCCGCGTTCGACCTGCTGCGCCTCGGCGGCGCCCGCGGCCAGTGCCGGACGGGCCGGCCAGGCAACCAGCAGCGCCAGGGACAGCCACAGCCAGGGTAGCCAGGACAGCCACTGCGCGGGCAGCAAAGCGGCGGCGCAATGCCGCCCGGTCGGGCGAGACATGGGGTCGATCAGATTGTTGTTGTGATGAGAATGTAACGCGACGCCGCGGCTCAGGCTATCGTCATGGCCGGTATGGCGCTTGCCGCTGCCGATGCGCCCGACACGGCCCAGTTGGCGGCCAGCACCAGGCAGGCTACCAGTCCGGCGGCCACGGCCACGCCGGTCAGGATCAGCGGCACGGGACGCAGGTTTTCCAGGTCGCGCTGGTGTTCCTGGCCCTTGCGCAGGCCAAAGAAGCCCCACAGCACGGTCCGCAACAGCCTCAACGGGTTCATTGTCTCTCCTTGCACGAAAGCCTTTGGCGACGACAACCGATTATGGCCGCCAGCCGCCGGCCATACCAGCATCAGATACCCGGAAAATTTACGTATCAGTTGCCGGACCCCGGGGCGATAATGGCACCCTACACCCCGCCCCGCCCCCGCCCCCGACTGCGCCCCATGAAACGGTACGAAGCCCTCGCCGAAACCCTGGCCGCCGATATCCGCAACGGCAGCCTGCCGCCCGGCACCCGCCTGCCGTCGATCCGCAAGACCGTGGCGCAATACGGGGTCAGCCCGTCCACCGCGTTCCAGGCCTACTACCGGCTGGAAGAGCGCGGACTGGTGCGCGCGCGCGAGCGTTCCGGCTACTACGTGGCGGGGCCGGCCCGGCGCGACCTGCCGCAGCCGCAGGCGCGGCCGTCGCGGCAGGTGTCGACCCAGGTCGACATCTCCAAGCTGGTGTTCGCGGTGCTTGAAGGCGCGCGCGACCGCAAGCTGGTGCAGTTCGGCTCGGCCTTCCCCTCGCCTGAGCTGTTCCCGTGGGAGCGGCTGGGCAAGTCGCTGGCGCGGGCCGGCCGTGCGCTGGACCCGTGGCATTCGGTCAACGACCTGCCGCCCGGCAACGCGGCGCTGCGGCGGCAGATCGCGCTGCGCTACCTCGGCGCGGGCGCGCCGCAGCCGGCCGAAGACCTGGTCGTCACCAACGGCGCGCTGGAGGCGCTGAACCTGTGCCTGATGGCCGTGACCCAGCCGGGCGACGTGGTCGCGATCGAGTCTCCGGGCTTCTATGCCGCGCTGCAGGCGCTGGAACGGCTGCGACTCAAGGCGCTGGAGATCCCGGTCGATCCGGCGCAGGGCATCGACCTGGGCGCGCTCGACAACGCGCTGTCGCGTCACCCGGTCAAGGCCTGCTGGTTCATGACGCAGTTCCAGAATCCGCTCGGCGCCAGCATGTCGGAAGACAAGAAAAAGGCGCTGGTGGCCCTGCTCGCCCGTCACCAGGTGCCGCTGATCGAAGACGATGTCTATGGCGAGCTCTATTTCGGCAACCGCTGCCCGCTGCCGGCCAAGGCCTTCGATACGCAGGGGCTGGTGATGCATTGCAGTTCGTTCTCGAAGACGCTGTCGCCGGGCTTCCGCATCGGCTGGGTGGCGCCGGGCCGCTTCGGCGAGGCGATCCAGCGGCTCAAGCTGATGACCACGCTGTCGGCCGGCGTGCCCACCCAGGTAGCACTGGCCGAGTACCTGCAGCACGGCGGCTATGACAAGCACCTGCGCCGCCTGCGCCATGTGCTGGAGATGCAGCAGGGCCAGATGCTCGATGCCATCGGCCGGCATTTCCCGGAGGGCGTGTGCGTATCGCGGCCGGAGGGCGGGTACTTCCTGTGGGTCGAGTTCGCGCCCGGCTTCGATGCGCTGGCGCTGCACCATGCCGCGCTGGAGGCCGGCATCGGGCTGGCGCCGGGGCCGATCTTCTCGGCGCGGCAGGGCTACCGCAACTGCATCCGGCTCAACTACGGGCACTTGTGGAACGACGAGGCCGAGACGGCGGTCGCCACGCTCGGCCGGCTGATCGCGCAACAGGCGACCTGAGCGGCCTGAGCGGCCTGAGCGGCCTGAGCGATCTCAGCGCGCGTCGCGATGGCGGCGCAGCGCCCATTCCAGCGTCTCGAACGCGGCCTGCACGGCGAGCGCCAGCACCGCGGCCGGGATCGCGCCGGCCAGCAGCAGCGTGGTGTCGTTGAGCGCCAGCCCGGTGGCGATGCGCTCGCCAAAGCCGCCGGCGCCGACGAAGGCCGCGATCGTGGCCGTGCCCACGCTGATGATGGCGGCGGTCTTGACGCCGGCCAGCAGCACCGGCAGCGCCAGCGGCAGTTCCACGTAGCGCAGTACCTGGCCGCCGCGCAGCCCGAGCGCGCGGGCAGCGTCGCGCATGCCCGGCGGCACCTGCTCCAGTCCGGTGGCGGTGTTGCGCACGATCGGCAGCAACGCATACAGGAACAGCGCCACCAGCGCCGGCCACACGCCGATGCGGCCCAGCAGCGGGATCAGCATCGCCAGCAAGGCCAGCGACGGCACGGTCTGCAGCACGCTGACGGCGCCCAGCACCACCTGGCCGGTGCGCCGGCGGCGCGCAGCCAGGATGCCCAGCGGCACGCCGGCCAGCGTGGCGGCGCCGACGGCGCCTGCCACCAGGCCGACATGGCGCCGCGCCAGCCGGTTGGTGTCGGGTCCAAACAGCGCGCCCAGCAGGCCGCGATCGCTGGTGCCTGCCACCGAGGCCGCGGACGCCGCGGACGCCGGTACTGCGGCCGGTTCGGCGCCGGGGTTCGGGCCATGCGCCACGAACTCCCGCGCGACGAGATCGAACGGCTTGCGGTCGATCTCCGCCGCAGCGTTCATGGCCACCATGTCGGCCGCGCTGATGCGGCCCGACAAGCGCTGCAGCGCCTGCCACGCCTGCGGGAAGCGCTGCGGCACGTCCAGCCGGTACACCACCACGGCGTCATAGCGCGGGAAATAGCGGCGGTCGTCTTCGAGCACGCGCAGCCGGTACTTGAGGATCTTGGCGTCGGTCGAATAGATGTCGATCGCATCCACCTGCCCCGCCGCCAGCGCCTCGTAGGCAACGCCGTGGTCCAGCCCGACCGGCTGCTGCGGCAGGCGATAGCGGCTGGCAAGGCCGGGCCAGCCGTCCGCCCGGCCGAGGAATTCATGCGACAGGCCCAGCCGTAGCCGCGGCTGCGCGGCCAGGTCGCTGAGCCGGCGCAGGTTGGGCGGGCGGGTGTCGGAGACGGCCAGTGCGTAGGTGTTTTCAAAGCCGAGCGGGATCGCCGCACCCAATCCCAGCGGGGCCAGTGCCCGCTGGATGGCGTCCAGGCCGGCGCCGGGCGGCAGCTTCAGGATCTCCGCGGCGAGCGTGCCGGTGTAGTCGGGATAAAGGTCGATGCTGCCGGCCTTGAGCGCCTCGAACACGATCGCGGTATTGCCCAGCCCTTGCTGGTGCTGCGCGGTGCCCGGCGGACCGGCGGCCTGCGTCAGCAGTTCGCCAAGGATATAGGACTCGGTAAAGCGCTTGGAGCCAACGCGCAAGGGGTCGGCGGCCTGCGCGGGCGCCGCTCCCACGAGTGCTGTCGCGAGCACCCAGAGTGTCAAGCGCCACAGCGTGGTCCTTTCATTGACCTGCCGATAGCCACCGAGCCAGGCAAACACGTCCGTCCTTTTTGGGGGGCCGGTGTGCTCCCGGCATCTCTACATCATAGCCGCGGCATAGCCTTATCCCGAAATAGTATTTGCCATTTGCATGATAAGCACGTCAGAATCCGGATTGAACATACATCGCCAACACCAATGGAAATCCGGCAACTGGAAGCCTTCGCCGCCGTCGTGACCACCGGCAGCGTCACCGCCGCGGGCCGCCTGCTCGGCCGCTCGCAGCCGGCCATCACGCGCCTGATCCAGGAGCTGGAGGCCGAACTCGGCTTTGCGCTGTTCACCCGCAGCGGCCCGCGCGTCAGTCCGACGGAACAGGGCTTCCTGCTCTACGACGAGGTCGAGCAGACGCTGGCCGGCATGCAGCAGATCCGCAGCCGGGCCGCGGCACTGGCACGCGGCGACGGCCGGCCGTTGCGCATCGCCGCCACGCCGGCACTGGCCGCCGGCCTGCTGCCGCCCGCGCTGGCGCTGGCGTTCGAGCGCGGCCAGTGCGCGCCGGAACGCGTGGCCGTGCAGGCCGTATCGCCGGAACAGGTGGTGCATGCCGTGCTGACCGGCGCCGCCGACATCGGGCTGAACAGCCTGCCGCTGGAACACCGCGGCGTAACCGTGCACTGGATCGGCCAGTCGGCTTGCGTGGCGGCGGTGCGCGGCGACGATCCGCTCGCGGCACAGGCAGCGATTTCACTGCAGGATTGCCGCGCCCGCCGCATCGTCACCATGCAGAACCCCTACCGGCTGCGCCGCCGCGTGGACCGGGCGCTGGCCAGTGCGGGCGTGCCGGCCGCCGGCGTGATTGACACCAACACCTCGATCAACGCGCTGACGCTGGTCCGCGCCGGCCTTGGCATTGCGCTGCTGGAGCCCGTGACCGCACGCGGGCTGCCGCTGACCGACATCGCGGTGCGCCCGATCGACGCGGATATCCCGTTCTACTTCGGCGTCATCACGCCGCAGGCGCGACCGGCCAGCACCGCCGTGCTGGCGCTGGTGCAGGCGGCGGCCGATGCCGCCGCCGCGCTGCTGCCGGACCTGCTGCTGCGCGATGCGGCCGAGCACGGCGCGCTGCTGCAATCGCTGTACGGCGACACCGGCGCCGGCACCGACTTGTTTTCACCGGACACCGATCTTCCCAGCCATGACTGACCCCACCACTACCACCCCCGCCGGCCTGCCCGCCCTCGAGGCACGCCTGCGCCAGGACCTGTCCTGGCTGGAACTGCCCGCAAAGCCGTGGACCATGCCGCGCACCCACGACGGCCGTGACGTGCTCGACGTCGCCGTGATCGGCGGCGGCATGGCCGGCCTGGCGGCCAGCGCCACGCTGGCGCACCTTGGCATCCGCGTGCGCGCCTTCGACCGCGCGCCGGCCGGCTTCGAGGGCCCATGGGCCACCACGGCGCGCATGGAAACGCTGCGTTCGCCCAAGCAGCTGACCGGCCCCGCGCTGGGGCTGCCGGCGCTGACCTTCCGCGCCTGGTTCGAGGCGCAGTTCGGTGAAGACGCATGGCAGGCGCTGGACAAGATCCCGCGGCTGCAATGGATGGACTACCTGCGCTGGTACCGGCAGGTGCTGGACCTCGATATCCGCAATGAGCACCGCGTCGAACAGATCGTGCCGCGCGCCGATGGCCTGGTGTCGCTGTCGATGCGGTCCCCCGCAGGCCCGCTGACCGTCCTCGCGCGCCGCGTGGTGCTGGCGACCGGCCGCGACGGCCTCGGCGGCGCCTGCGTGCCTCCGCTGGCGGAGGCGCTGCCGCGCCACCTGTGGGCGCACTCGTCCGACGAGATGGACTACGCCACGCTGCGCGGCAAGCGCGTGGGCGTGGTCGGCGCCGGCGCGTCGGCGATGGACAGCGCCGCCACCGCGCTTGAAGCCGGCGCGGCCTCCGTCGAGATGCTGGTGCGGCGCCAGGACATCCCGCGCGTCAACAAGAGCAAGGGTGCCGGCAACCCGGGGCTGACCCACGGCCACTATGGCCTGCCGGATGCCTGGAAATGGCGGCTGCGAAACTACATCAACACCGAGCAGGTGCCGCCGCCGCGCGGCAGCACGCTGCGGGTTTCGCGCCATGCCAATGCGCATTTCAACCTGGGCGCGGCGCTGGAGTCGGTCGAAGTGCGTGGCGACGTGCTGCATGTCGCCACGCCGCGGGGCACCTTCGAGCTGGATTTCCTGATCTTCTCGACCGGCTTCCGCATCGACCTGGAAACCCGGGCGGAATTTGCCGCCTTTGCCCCGCATATCCGCTACTGGCGCGACCGCTACGTGCCGCCGGCAGGCCAGGAAGACCGCGAGCTGTCCGATTCGCCGGACCTGGGCGAATCGTTTGAATTCCAGGAAAAAAAACCGGGCGCGTGCCCTGGCCTGTCGCGCATCCACTGCTTCTGCTATCCGGCGGCGCTGTCGCACGGCACCATTTCCGGCGATATCCCGGCGATCAGCGACGGCGCGCGCCGGCTCGGCCAGGGCATCGCCGCGCTGCTGTACCGGGAAGACGTCGAACTGCACTATGCCGCGTTGCAGGCCTTTGCCGAGCCGGAAGTCTTCGGCGACGAATGGACCCCGGCGCTGCCGCCGGCTCTGCGCACCGCGCAGGCCTGACCGCAAATACCTTGAACCTTGAACCGATACTTCCGAACCAACAGAGTCCGATGACCCAGACCTCCGCCCCCGCGGTCGACCTGATCGACCAGCTCACCGGCCTGGCGCCCGGCAGCGCCACTTACGCGCTGCGCCATCAACGCGACAAGGTCGTGGCCGCCACCCAGGGCAGCCATGACGCCCTGTTCGACCCGGCCCTGCCCGGCCTTTCGCTCGAAGAACGCCTGCTGGTCGCGCTGTACGCGGCGCGCCTGACGCCCTCCGCGGCGCTGGCGGCGCACTATCGCGCGCGGCTGGAACAACTCGGCGCCGATGCCGCGCACGTGCGCGCCGCCGCCGAAGGCCAGCCTCAGGAGATCGCCGAGCCGCGCCTGCGCGCGATGCTCGCGTTCACCCGCACGCTGATCGAAAAACCCGTCGAAGGCGACAAGGCCGCGCTGCAGGCGCTGCCCGCAGCGGGCCTGAGCACGCCCGCCGTGGTCACGCTGGCGCAGCTGATTGCCTTCCTGTCGTACCAGGTTCGGCTGGTAGCCGGCCTGGACGCCTTGAAGGCATTGAACGACACCGCAGGAGCCCAGGCATGAGCGAGATCATCAAATCCCACGGCTTTACCAACGAAGTGCTGGACTGGAAGGCATGGCTCGATATTGTCGAACTGGACCAGGCCACGCCCGAACAGGTTGCCGTGCTGGAAGAAAGCCATCCCAAGGCCAAGGTGCAGGACTACTACCGCTTCCTGGTGCACCAGCCCGAGATCCTGCGCCAGCGCTCCACCGCCTTCAACGCCATCATGTACGCACCCGGCGGCATGCCGCGCGCCGAGCGCGAGCTGGCGACCACGGTGGTGTCGCGCATCAATGGCTGCGTGTACTGCGCGTCGGTGCATGCGCAGCGCTTCGAGCAACTGGCCAAGCGCAATGACGTGATCCGGGAAGTGTTCGAGGACCCGCGCTCGGCGGGGACCACCGCGCGTGAGAAAGCGATCGCGCAGTTCTCGATCGAACTGACGGAGCGGCCGGCGGAGGTAACCGCGGCACTGCTCAAACCGCTGCGCGATGCGGGGGTGACGGATGCGGAGATCCTCGACCTGATCCACTCGGTCGCGATCTTTGCGTGGGCGAACCGGTTGATGCTGAATCTTGGCGAGCCGGTGTTTCCGGATCAGGCTGAGGGCTGAGGGGTGAGGAGTGACTGAGGACCGGCCTCGATAGCCAGCAACCTGCGCTGTCGCGGGACACGGTCTAGCTGTCACCGCCCCCGTAATGCACCGCCAACCAAACCGTCGGCTGCGTTTCGTCAGTCCATGCCACACGATGCCGGCAATGCGCCGGCAAGTGCAGCCAGTCGCCGGGCCGCATCACATGCTGAACTGCCTCACCCTCAATCTCCAGCGCAGCACTGCCGCTGACCAGCAGCACCCACTCGGCTTCCGCGCTGTCGTACCAGAACCCTGCCGGACTGGCCTGCCCGTTGGAGACGATCCGCTCGATCTTCAGGCCAGGCCGAGCCAGCAGCGGCTCGAACACTTCTTCCGCCAGGTTCACCGGCACAGCGGCCAGCAAGCTTCCATGCTCGAGCGCCATCATCGCCTCCGGAAGGTAACGTCGTGTCAGTCCGCCGGCCCCGGCGCCAGCACGTCGCGCGCGCCGTTGCGGCCCATTGGCGACACCAGCCCGGCGACTTCCATCTGCTCGATCAAACGCGCCGCGCGGTTGTAGCCGATGCGCAGCTGGCGCTGCACTGCCGAGATCGAGGCGCGCCGGCTGGTCAGCACGAAGGACGCGGCTTCGTCATACAGCGGATCGGCTTCGCCATCGCCGCCGCCTTCGCCGAACAGGTCGGCGCCGCCGGCCTCGGCCGGGTCGCCGGCCAGGATGGCCTCATCGTAATCCGGCTCGCCGAATTGCTTCCAGTGCTCTACCACGCGGTGCACTTCCTCGTCGGCGACGAAGGCGCCGTGCACGCGCTGCGGGTAGCCGGTGCCCGGCGGCAGGAACAGCATGTCGCCCTGGCCGAGCAGGCTCTCGGCGCCCATCTGGTCGAGGATGGTGCGCGAGTCGATCTTGGACGAGACCTGGAACGCCACCCGCGTCGGGATATTGGCCTTGATCAGCCCGGTGATCACGTCGACCGACGGTCGCTGCGTTGCCAGGATCAGGTGGATGCCGGCGGCGCGGGCCTTCTGGGCCAAACGCGCGATCAGTTCTTCGATCTTCTTGCCCGCGACCATCATCAGGTCGGCCAGCTCGTCGATCACCACCACGATCATCGGCAGCCGCGACAGCGGCTCGGGCGCGTCCGGCGTCAGCGAGAACGGGTTGGGCACCTTGCGCTCCGCCGCCTCGGCGGCGCGGATCTTCTGGTTGTAGCCGGCCAGGTTGCGCACGCCCAGCGCCGACATCAGCTTGTAGCGCTTTTCCATCTCGCCGACGCACCAGTTGAGCGCGTGCGCGGCCTGCTTCATGTCGGTGACCACCGGCGACAGCAGGTGCGGGATGCCCTCGTAGACCGAGAGCTCGAGCATCTTGGGGTCGATCATGATCAGGCGCACATCTTCCGGCGTGGCCTTGTACAGCATCGACAGGATCATGGCGTTGACCGCGACCGACTTGCCCGAACCCGTGGTGCCCGCCACCAGCAGGTGCGGCGCGCGCGCCAGGTCGGTGACCACCGGATTGCCGGTGATGTCCTTGCCCATCGCCAGCACCAGGCGCGAATGGTGTGCCTGGAACGAGGCCGCCTGGACGATCTCGGACAGCCGGATCATCTGCCGGCGCGCATTGGGCAGCTCCAGGCCCATGCAGGTCTTGCCGGGGATGGTCTCGACCACGCGGATCGAGGTCACGCCGAGCGCGCGGGCAAGATCCTTCATCAGACCCACGACTTGCGCGCCGCGCACGCCCATGGCGGGCTCTACCTCGAAGCGCGTGATGACCGGGCCGGCATCGGCGCCGACCACGGCGACGGGTACCTTGAACTCGGCCAGGCGCTGCGCGATCAGTTCACCGGTTTCGCGAAGGCGCTCTTCCGACACCTGCTCGCCGCTGTCGAGCTGGTTTTCCAGCAGGTCGGCGGGCGGCAGGCGGTAGTCGACCGGCGGGCGGGGCGCGGGCGGTTCGGGAACCGGTGCGGGTGCGGGAGCGGGCTGGCTCGAGCCCAGCGGCACCGTGCGGCCGACCACGGCCGGCAGGACGATGCGGGGCTTGGCCAGGGGCGCGGCGATCGGGGGCGGTGCCGGCTCGGGTGCGACGGTCGCTTCCGCAGGTTCCGCTGCCGCCTCGATCGCGGCAGCCGCTAGCTCTTGTTCCGGCTGGATAGCTTCGGTTGACTCGACTGCTTCAACAGTCTCAACTGCTTCAGCTGCCTCAACGACCTCGGCCGACTCAACGACCTCGGCCGATTCAACGACCTCAGCTGCCTCAACGACCTCAGCCGACTCAACGACCTCGGCCGATTCAGCAACCTCAACGGCCTCAGCGACCTCCGCCTCCGCATCAGGTTCGCCTGCCCCCCTATCAGCAACCGCTTCGCCGACCAGACCGTTACCGTCCATCAGCGTTTCCGTGTCCCGCTCGGCGGCAGGGTCGGCCGAGGCCGGTGCAGCCCCACTCTCCTCCTCCATCGCCGAGGTAGCGACGGCCTGTGCCACTGCACCGAGATCGTCAGTGTCGTCAGCCGGCACCGCACCCACAGGCTGGCTTTCGACCTCAGTTTCGCCTGCCGGGACCAGGCCGTCTGCTTCATCCTTCGGCGCAGCATCGATTTCGTCCGCAGCATCCGTCGCGTCGGCAACGTCGGCCAGCGCCGCCGTGATTGCGGGACTTTCAGGAACTGCGGCGACTTCCGTTACGGACGCAGGCTGCGCGCTGGCCTTGCCCGCCAGCGCCTGCAACTCGGCCAGCAGGTCCAGCGCTTCCTGCCGGATTGCTGCCAGCGTGACGGCGTCGATGTCGCCGGCAATGTCCTTGTCGATAGCCGGCTGCGCAGCCGGCTCTGCCGGCTCTGCCGCCTCTGCCGATTCTGCCGCCCCTGCCGGCGTGACCGGCGGCGTGACCGGCGCCGCGTCGTCGGGCTCGATCACAACCGTGTCAGCGGCGACAGCCGTGTCGGCCTCGGCCACCGGCGTTTCCGGCACCGCCGGCTTGGCGATGGCAATCGCCGGCTCGACGGCTGCCTGGACAACGCCGGCCGCCGCGGCAGGCACAACCTCTGCGGCAGGCGAGAGCGCAGCCAATGGCACCGTTGCCGCCGCCTTCGCCTGCGCCTCCGGCAAAGTCGTGATCGACGAGCGCACCAATGGCTGCGGCTGCCGGAACGGGCTGCTGACGACGGTTGCGCGCGGGTGTTGCGCAGGACGTGCGGCCGCTGCTGCCTGTGCCGGCGCTGCAGCCACTGCGGCCGCTGCGGCCGCTGCAGGCTTGCGTGGCGCCGGCGCCGGCGCAGGCCGTGCTGCCGGCGCCGCCTGCGCAACGGCCTGGGCCGCGCCTGCCGCAGCGGAGGTTCCCGCGGCGCGCGCGGTCTTGCCCGCGGCCGGCGCATCGGCAGCATGCAGCCAGATCTCGCCCGGCTGCGGCGGCGATTCACGGGTACGCCGCGG
>NZ_SMNY01000006.1:0-225830 GCF_004353535.1 Cupriavidus sp. L7L | reverse complement strand
CCGGGCGGTGGGCATGGCGCGGCTGCACCGGCTGCTCGACCGCCTGCCGGTCGAGGCGCTGCACACGCTGGCCGACCCGGCCTGGCTCGACGGCATCGGCTGCCGCACGCTGGGCGAGGTGCGGCGCCTGCCGCGCGCCGGCCTGACCCGGCGGCTGGGCCCGGCGCTGCTGGCGCGGCTGGACCAGGCCTATGGCGAGGCCCCGGCGCGCTTTGCCTGGTACGCGGCGCCGCCCACGTTCGCGCAGCGCATGGACCTGCCCGGGCGCATCGAATCCGCCGAAGGCGTGCTGGCCGGCGCGCAGCGCCTGCTGCTGGCGCTGGCCGGCTGGCTGGCGCTGCTGCAGGCCGGCGTCACGCGCTGCGCGCTGGTGCTGGAGCATGAGCGCTACCGGCGCGGCGTCGATACCGAAGGGACGCCGGTCGCGCTCGGCCTCGCCCAGCCCAGCCGCGATCCCGCGCACCTGTCGCGGCTGCTGCGCGAAAAGCTCGACAAGCTCAACTTCCACGCCCCGGTCACCGGCCTGGCGCTGCGCGTGGAAGCGATGCAGGCCTGCGTGCCGCAGAGCGACGCGCTGTTCCCAGAGCCCGGCGGCTCGCCGGAAGACCTGGGCCGCCTGCTCGATACGCTGATGGCGCGGCTGGGCCGTGACAACGTGCTGCAGCCGCGGCCCTTGGCCGACCACCGTCCCGAGCGCGCCAACCGCTGGGTGCCGGTCGACGAACCGCAGCCCGGTGGCAAGGCTGGCGGCATGCCCGGCCCGCTGCCGGAGCGCCCGCTGTGGCTGCTGCCGCAACCGCTGCCGCTGCCGGTGCAGCAGCACCGCCCCAGCCACGGCGGGCCGCTGGCGCTGCTGAGCCGGCCCGAGCGCATCGAGGCCGGCTGGTGGGACGGTGCATTAGCCACGCGCGATTACTTCATCGCCGAGCGCGCCGACGGCCTGCGCTGCTGGATCTATCGCGAGCGCCCCGGCCATGGCGCGGACGAGGGCAGCGAGTACCGCTGGTTCCTGCACGGGCTGTTCGCATGACGCCGGTGATCCCTTCGCTGCCCGGCCTGCTGCCGGCGCTTCCGGACTACGTGGAGCTGCACTGCATCTCCAACTTCAGCTTCCTCACCGGCGCCTCGCACCCGGGCGAGCTGATCGAACGCGCCTTCGGCCTGGGCTACCGCGGGCTGGCGCTGACGGATGAATGCTCGGTGGCCGGCACCGCGCGCGCGCACGATGCGATCCAGACGCTGCGCAAGCGCCTGCACGACGCGGTGACACGCAGCGCGGCGCGCGGCGCGGAGGCGGACATCGACGAGCCGCTGCTCGATCCCGAAGGCGACGCCGATACCGGCGAGGACGACCCTGCCGCGCACGCCAGCCGCCACCAGCGGTTGCAGGCGCTGGCCGCCGCCGCCGACGGCTTCGCGTTGCTGATCGGCAGCCGCTTCAGCCTGCCGCCGGCCGATGGCTCCGAACGCCCCGACCGCCCGCCGCTGCGGCTGGTGCTGATCGCCCGGCACCGCGACGGTTTCGGCAACCTGTCCGAATTGATCACGCTGGGCCGCCGCCGCGCGCAGAAGGGCAGCTACCGGTTGCACCCCGAGGACATCGCCGCGCCGACCGGCGACGAAGCCCACCTGCGCGGCATGCCGGGCTGCCTGGCGCTGCTGCTGCCCGACTATTGCGCCGATCCCGAACAGCTGCGCGAACAGGCGCAGTGGTGCCGCGACGTCTTCGGCGAGCGCGCATGGATCGCACTGGAGCTGCTGCAAGGCCATGCCGACGGCTTGCACCGCGCGCGCCTGGAAGCCGTGTCGGCGCAGACCGGCGTGCCGCTGGCCGCCGCCGGCGCGGTCACCATGCACGTGCGCTCGCGCAAGCCGCTGTCGGACGTGATGACCGCGATCCGGCTCGGCCAGCCGCTGGCCGAATGCGGCATGGCGCTGGCGCCCAATGCCGAGCAGCACCTGCGCATGCGCCAGGTGCTGTCGCGCCTGTACCCGCGCGATGCGCTGGCGCAGACGCTGAAGATTGCCGCGCAGTGTGATTTCTCGCTGGGCATGCTGCGTTATGAATATCCCGAGGAACTGGTGCCGCCGGGCTTCACGCCGATCTCTTACCTGCGCGAGGAAGTGAAGCGCGGCAAGGCCGAACGTTTTCCCAATGGCCTGAAGCCGGAATGGGAAAAGCAACTGGAGGAAGAGCTGCAGCTGATCGAGGAAAAACAGTACGAGCCCTTCTTTCTCACCGTGCACGACATCGTGCGCTTTGCCCGCGCCAACGGCATCCTGTGCCAGGGCCGCGGTTCGGCCGCCAACTCGCTGGTGTGCTTCTGCCTGTATGTGACCGAGGTCAGTCCCGAGCAGGCCAACCTGCTGTTCGGCCGCTTCCTGTCGCGCGAGCGCGATGAGCCGCCCGATATCGACGTCGACTTCGAGCACCAGCGGCGGGAGGAGGTGATCCAGTACATCTACCAGAAGTACGGCCGCCACCGTGCTGCGCTGGCGGCGTCGCTGATCACTTACCGTTCGCGCAGCGCGCTGCGCGACGTTGGCCGCGCGCTGGGCATCGACGCCAGCGTGGTCGAGCAGGTGGTCAAGGGCCAGGCCTGGTGGGACGGCCCCGGCTTCGTGGAGAAGATCGCGCGCTACGGGCTCGATCCCGACTCGCCGGCAGTGCAGCAGTGGGCCAGCCTGACCGCGCAGCTGCGCGGCTTTCCGCGCCATCTGTCGCAGCACGTGGGTGGCTTCGTGATTGCGCGCCACAAGCTGTCGCGGCTGGTGCCGATCGAGAATGCGGCCATGGCGGACCGCAGCGTGATCCAGTGGGACAAGGATGATCTGGAATCGCTGGGCCTGCTCAAGGTCGATGTGCTGGCGCTGGGCATGCTGTCGGCGATCCGGCGCGCGCTGGAGATGATTCCCAACCCTGACAAGACGCGTGTGGGATTGCCTGCGCGCATGGAAGACATCCCCAAGGAAGACCCGGAAACCTACGACATGATCTGCAAGGCCGACACCATCGGCGTGTTCCAGATCGAATCGCGCGCGCAGCAGTCGATGCTGCCACGATTGCAGCCACGCGCGTATTACGACCTGGTGGTGGAAGTGGCGATCGTGCGCCCCGGCCCGATCCAGGGCGGCATGGTCCACCCTTACCTGAAGCGGCGCGAGGCGTTCCGCTTGACGAAGAAGCTGCCGGTCTACTTCAACGCCGTGATCGAGAAGGTGCTGGGCCGCACGCTGGGCGTGCCGATCTTCCAGGAGCAGGTGATGCAGCTGGCCATCGACGCAGCCGGTTTCTCGCCGGGACAGGCCGACCAGCTGCGGCGCTCGATGGCCGCGTGGCGGCGGCGCGGCGATCTGCGCCAGCACCAGGACGCGCTGGTGCGCGCGCTGACCGGCAATGGCTATCCGGAATCGTTTGCGCTGGCGATCTGCAAGCAGATCGAGGGGTTTGGCGAATACGGCTTCCCGGAGAGCCATGCGGCCAGTTTTGCCAAGCTGGTGTATGTCAGCTCGTGGCTCAAATGCCACCATCCGGCGGCTTTCCTGTGCGCGCTGCTGAACAGCCAGCCGATGGGATTCTATTCGCCGTCGCAGCTGGTGCAGGATGCGCAGCGGCATGATGTGGTGGTCTTGCCGGTGGACGTCACGTCGAGCCGGTGGGAAAGCACGCTGGAGCCGGTGGAGGCCGATGCCGCGCAAACGCATCCGCGCGTGCGCCTCGGCCTGAGCCGCGCCAAGGGCATGCGCGAGGAGGCCGCGCGGCGGATCGAGGATGCGCGTGCGCAGCGTGCGTTCGACAGCGTGGAAGACCTGGCGCTGCGTGCCGCGCTGGATCGGCATGATATCGACGTGCTGGCCGCTTCAGACGCGTTGGCGCCGCTTGCGGGTCATCGTCGGCAGGCGCGGTGGCAGGCACGCGCGGCGGCCGAGCATGCGGCGCACCGCGATCTGCTGTACGAGGCGCCGCCGGCGGAAGATGCGCTCGTGCTGCCTGCGCCGCGGCTGGGAGAGGATGTGACGGCGGACTACGCCAGCCTCGGGCTCTCGCTCAAGTCGCATCCGCTGGCGTTGTTGCGGGACAGGTTGAAGGCGATGCGGTTTGCTACCGCGAGTCAGCTGCAGCGCTGTGGCAATGGGCGGCGGGTGAGGGCTTGCGGGATTGTCACGGTGCGGCAGCGGCCTGCTACGGCCAGTGGAACTATTTTTGCGACGATCGAGGATGAGACTGGTACGGTCAATCTGATCTTATGGCCGGATCTGGTGGAAAGGCAGCGGAAGGAGGTGTTGGGGGCTACGTTGCTGGGGGTAGTGGGGACCTGGCAGCGGCAGGGGGACGTGCGGCACCTTGTGGCTAAGGAACTGGTGGATCTTAGTCCTTTGCTGGGGAGGTTGATGGTGGGGAGTCGGGATTTTCATTGAGGTTTTTGTTTTTTTGGCCTGCGGCCTGCATCTGGTGGATATTTGATGCTCCCCGTTCCGCCCTAAAGGGCGGGTAACTCTTTGTCCGAGCGACAAAGAGTCACCAGAAAGCGCGTTTACTGCCCTGCGGGCGGCTACTCTTATCGTAGTGTGCTTCGGCTTTCGTACGGGGCTTTGCTTCGTTGCAGGGCTGGACTGCCTGACGCCGTGGTGCGCCATGGTGGCTTGGGATTGACGTGATGTTTGAACGAGCCCAGAGCTGTGGGTGGCCCCTGCTGTGTGTGTCATCGCAGGAACGCCTACGGCTGCGCTGCGCGCCGGCAGCATCTCAGGTCAGGGGCTCTGGCACGCAACGCCTCGCTGCGCTCGCTTGACGCTATCGCCGATGAGCCCTCGTGCCTGTCCCCGCCCGCTTGTTTGCGCCCCTCTCCCGCGCGCGGGAGAGGGGCGGGGGAGAGGGCCAGAGTCTCCACGAAGTGGAACTCCCTTCGCACACCCTGCCTTGAATCAGCGTTGCAAGCTCTCGCTAGACAAGCGCTTGCAGCCGATCAACGCTCTTGTCGATCTGTTGCTTGAGCGGCAACAGTAGCGCATGCAGGCCGATACTGTCGACACGGGTATCGCTCTGCAAATCGAGCAAAGTCAAGACGGATTGAAACCCAGCGCTAATCCGCAGAAGATCATCGCTAGCTTGGACAATGTGCTCCTCGATCGTGACGGTCTTTCTCGATGACGGCGGTTCAGTACCGGCGAGCCGGCGGGCGAGGGCGCGATCAGCCTTGGCTCGGCTACTCGCAAGCTCGGCTTGGTCTTGGATGAGGGTTGGCTCTTTTGGAGCCCGGCTGGTGCTTTGCATGGCAACCTCCGAGTTAGAGATGGAGGCTCGCCGTCCGCTGCTAATCGGGTGGGCGAGCACAGGGCAGGGTTAGCAGACCGGGACACTCGGAAACCGGCGAGCCCAAAGGCTCCCCAGCCAAGGCTCGCCCATTGAGCAAAGGGCGTGCGAAGGCATGCCGAAGAAGGCTGAATGTGCAACCCTCTTCGATGAGTGTTCGACAGGCTGCTAAACCTGGTCGCTGTTGTCTTGGCGACGAACCATTCTCAAACACCCGCACTTAACCGGTCAATGAGCCTGACCAAGCGGAAACGAATTTTGACATACGAAGGCCGTTTAAGCATTTCTTCGGCTGCAGGGCCCTCTCCCCCGGCCCCTCTCCCGCAGGCGGGAGAGGGGAGCAAACAAGCGGGCGGGGACAGGCACGAGGGCTCGCGTCCCATGCCAATGGACAGCATGCTCGAGTTTTATAATTGCCGCGCCCCGACGTCAGTCCAGCAACTTGTCAAGCGTCAGCGGCAGGTCACGCACACGCCGTCCAGTCGCGTGGTACACAGCATTGGCAATGGCCGCGGCCACCCCCACGATGCCGATTTCACCGATACCCTTGGTGCCCAGCGCATTGATATGCGGATCGTGCCCGTCCAGCATGTCGACCTCGATCTCCCCCACGTCGGCGCTGACCGGTACATGGTATTCGGCGAGGTTGGCATTGGCCACGCGGCCGGTGGCGAGGTCCAGTTCGCTTTTCTCATGCAGCGCCATGCCGATGCCCCAGACGATGCCGCCCACCAGCTGGCTATGCGCTGTCTTGCGGTTCAGCACGCGGCCCACGTCGTAGCAGCCGGCCACGCGATGCACGCGGACCTCGCCCAGGTCGGGATCGACATGCACTTCGGCAAAGACCGCGCCGAAGGCGTGCATCGAGTATTGCTTGCGCTCATCGCCCGGCCTGGCGCTGGCGTGGGCCTCGACAGGCTGGCCGCCGGCGCGCGTGACGGCGGCGCCGACCGGCTCGCGGCGCGACGGGTCGCCGCGCAGCCGCAGCCAGCCGTCCACGACCTCCACGTCATCCGGGCGAGCGCCGGAGAACGGCGAGGCGGGATCGGCCACGGCCAGCGCCACCAGCTTGCCGCGCGCGGCGGCGCAGGCCTGCTGCACCGCCGGCGCGACGCTGGCTGCCGACTGCGATCCGCCCGAGACCGGCGCCTCCGGGAAATCCGTATCGCCCAGTTCAAAGCGCACGCGCTCCAGCGGCAGGCCGAGCGCGTCGGCCGCCACCTGCGTCATCACGGTATAGGTGCCGGTGCCAAGGTCCTGCGAGCCGCTGCGCACCAGCGCGGTCCCGTCCGGCAGGATGCGCGCCAGCGCGCTCGCGCCCGAACGGTTGGCAGGGTAGGTGGCGGTGGCCATTCCCAGGCCCACCAGCTTGCCGCCGGCCTGCATCGAACGCGGCTTCGGATTGCGGCGCGACCAATCAAAGCGCTCGGCCGCCACGCGATAGCATTCGCGCAGCGATTTGCTGGAGAAGGGCTTCTGCTTGTGCGGATCGGTATCGGCGTGGTTGCGCAGGCGCAACTCAAGCGGATCGATGCCGAGCCGATCGGCCAGTTCATCCAGCGCGCACTCCAACGCGAAGCTTCCCGGCGCCTCGCCCGGCGCGCGCATGAAGGTCATGGTGCCGACCTGCAGCCGGGCCACCCGGTGGCTGGTTTGCAGGTTGGGGCATGCGTAGAGCGAGCGCGTCAGCACGGCGCAAGTCTCGAGCCATTCCTCGAGTTGTGCGCTGCTGACGACGACGTCGTGGCGCATCGCCTGCAGGCGGCCATCGCCGCCGGCAGCGGCGAGTACGCGCTGTTCGGTGACAGGCCGCGCGCCCACCGGCCCGAACATCTGCACGCGCTCGATTACCAGCTTGACCGGCCTGCCGGCCGCGCGCGCCGCCATGGCCGCCAGCACCACGTGCGACCACATCGAACCCTTGCAGCCGAAGCCGCCGCCGACGAAGGGGCAGCGCACGCGCACCTTGCCGGCCGGGATGCCGAACGTGGCCGCTACCGCCTTGCGCACGCCGCTGACGTACTGGGTGGAGTCGTACAGCGTCAGGTTGTCGTCGTCCCAGGCGGCGATGGTGGCATGCGGTTCCATCGGGTTGTGGTGCTCCATCGGCGTGGTGTAAACCGCGTCGACCGTCGCGCTCGCTGAATGCAGCGCGGCGTCGACATCGCCGCGATGGCTGTCGGCCTCGCCAGCGTCTTCGCCCCGCGGCCTGGCGGCGTGCAGGCGCGCCTGCGCGAAATCCAGCACGGCCGGCTGCTCGCGGTAGCGGACCACCAGCCGCGCCGCCGCATCGCGCGCCTGGTCCAGCGTATCGGCCACGACCACGGCGATGGGCTGGTTGTTGTAGTGGACCGCGGTGTCCTGCAGCAGCGTCATTACGTGTCCGGCGGTCGGCGTATCTGCCCCGGCCTTGCCGCCCCTGGGCAGCTTCGGCGCGTTGAAGGGCGTCATGACCAGCCGGACGCCGGGCAACTGCTGGCACGCGGCGCTGTCGATCGATTCCACCTTGCCATGCGGGATAGTGCTGGTGACCATCACCGCGTGGACCAGTCCCGGCAGGACATGGTCGGCCGTGTAGCGTGCGCGGCCGGTGACCTTGAGCACGCCGTCGGTGCGGTCGATGGGAGCGCCGGTAACGCTCATTGCAATGCTCCTTCAGGCGCCTTGCGGGCGGGCTGCCACCTGCAGCGCGCGCACCACGGCGCGTTGCGCCAGCCCGACCTTGAAGGCGTTGTGCTCATACGACCGGGCGCCGTCGAGCAACAGGCGGGCGGCTTCTGCCGCGCTGTGCGCGCTCAGCGGCCGGCCGGTCAGCGCCTGCTCGGCGCCGGGCACGCGCCAGGGCTTGTGTGCCACGCCGCCCAGCGCAATCCGCGCGCTGCGCACGGTATGGCCGGAAAATTCCAGCGCCGCGGCCACCGAGACCAGCGCGAAGGCGAAACTGGACCGGTCGCGCACCTTCAGGTAGTGCGCATGCGCGGCGTAGGGCGAGGGCGGCAGTTCCAGCGCCACGACCAGTTCGCCGGGCGCCAGCGTCGTGTCGATCTCGGGCTTGTCTTCCGGCAAGCGATGGAAGTCGGCGATCCTGATGCGGCGCTCGCCGCCGGGCGCGCGCACGACAATGACGGCCTCCAGCGCGGCCAGCGCCACGCACATGTCGGACGGATGCACGGCGATGCAATGCTCGCTCGCGCCAAGGATCGCGTGCATGCGGTTGATGCCGTCGAGCGCACCGCAGCCCGAGCCTGGCTTGCGCTTGTTGCAGGCCGGGAAGCCCGTGTCGTAGAAATAGTGGCAGCGCGTGCGTTGCAGCAGGTTGCCGCCGAGGGTGGCCATATTGCGCAGCTGCCCGGACGCGCCGGACAAGAGCGCCTGTGCCAGCAGCGGGTACTGCTCGCGCACCGGCCGCAGGTTGGCCGCGTCGGTGTTGGTAAGCGTCGCGCCGATGCGCAGGCCGCCGTCTGGCAGCGCCTCGACCCGCGCCAGCGGCAGGCGGCTCACGTCGACCAGCTGTCGCGGCGTTTCGACACCAGCCTTGACCAGGTCGATCAGATTGGTGCCGCCGCCGATATAGCGCGCGCCCGGCTGGCTGCCCAGCCGCAGCGCTTCGTCAATGGTGTCGGGCCGCGCGTAGGAGAATGGCTGCATGCCGCGGCCTCAGTGCGCGCCTGGCTTGCCGCCGGCCTCGCGGATCGCGGCGACGATCTTGGGATAGGCGCCGCAGCGGCACAGGTTGCCGCTCATGCGCTCGCGGATCTCGTCGTCGCCAAGCGGCAGCGTGGGCGCTGCCAGCGGCCGCACCGCGCTGGCCTCGCCGGCGCGCGCCTCGGCCAGCATGCCGACGGCCGAGCAGATCTGCCCCGGCGTGCAGAAGCCGCACTGCAGTGCGTCATGCGCGACAAAGGCTGCCTGCACCGGGTGCAGCGCGTTGCCGCCGGACAGGCCTTCGATGGTGGTAAGGTCGCGGCCCTCCTGCATCACCGCCAGCGTCAGGCAGGCCTGGATGCGGCGCCCGTCGCTGAGCACCGTGCAGGCGCCGCACTGGCCGCGGTCGCAGCCTTTCTTGGTGCCGGTCAGGTGCATCACTTCGCGCAGCGTGTCGAGCAATGTGGCGCGTGGCTCGAGTTGCAGGGTGTGGGACTGGCCGTTGATCCTGAGCGTGACGGGTCGCGCGCCACTGCCTGCGGGCGCGGTGGCATCGCGCCGGGAGGGCTCCTTGTGTTCGGACATCGTGCTGGCCTCTTGTGGACTGGGCGGCACCACGGGGATGGCGTCGCGCCTGATAGTGCAGCAAGAAGGACAGCAAATTCGGTGCCCGTCGGCGGGGCAGGCTTGTACCAGCAGTGGCAGGGAAGCGGGGCCGCCGCGTGCGTCATAACTCCACGTGGGCTTGTAGAAATTACGCTCGCGCCAGCCGGCCAGCAAAAAGAAAAGCGGCGCACAATGGCGCCGCCCCTGGCATTGTTTGCGAAACCGGAAAGGCTTAGCCCTTCAGCACGCTGCCGATGGCCTTCGCCACGATGCCCACGTTGCGCTCGTTCAGGCCGGCCACGCACATGCGGCCGGAGCGCAGCAGGTAGACACCGTGCTGCTCGCGCAGGCGCTCGGCCTGGTCGGCGCTCAGGCCGGTGTAGGTGAACATGCCGCGCTGCGTCAGGTAGCGCGACAGCGCCTCGCCGCTGACATGGTCGCGCAGGTTGTGGTGGATCGCTTCACGCATGCGCGCGATGCGGCCGCACATCTGGGCCAGTTCTTCTTCCCACAGCTGGCGCAGCTCGGGCGTGGTGAGCACCTTGGCCACCACGCGCGCGCCGTGCGTCGGCGGGTTGCTGTAGTTGGCACGCACCGCGCCGGTCAGCTGGCCGAGCACGTTGGCGGCTTCGCCGGCGGTGTTGCAGAACACGCTCAGGCCGCCGCAGCGCTCGCCATACAGCGAGAAGTTCTTCGAGAACGAATTGGCCACCAGGCAAGGCACGTCCTGCGCCACCAGTTCGCGGATCGCAAAGGCGTCGTCCTCCAGGCCGGCGCCGAAGCCTTGGTAGGCCATGTCGACGAAGGGCAGCAGGTTGTTGGCCTTGACCAGCGCGATCAGCTGGCGCCACTGGTCCTGGTTCAGGTCCACGCCGGTCGGGTTGTGGCAGCAGGCGTGCAGCAGCACGATGCTCTGCGCGGGGATGGCGCGCAGCGCTTCCATCATCGCGTCGAACTTCAGGCCGCCGGTGGCGTCGTCGTAGTACGGGTAGGTGTTGACCGTGAACCCCGCGCGCTCGAACACCACGCGATGGTTTTCCCAGCTCGGGTCGCTGATCCAGACCTGCGACTGCGGGTAGTAGCGCTTGAGGAAGTCCGCGCCCACGCGCAGCGCGCCGGAGCCGCCCAGCGTCTGCAGCGTGGCGATGCGGCCGGCGGCGCGCGCCGGCGAGTCTTCGCCGAACACCAGCGCCTGCACCGCGCTGCGGTAGCCCGCCAGGCCCGACATCGGCAGGTAGGGGCGCGGGCCCATGTCGGCCAGCAGCGCGGCTTCGGCCTTGGCAACCGCCTGCATCACCGGCAGGCGGCCGTCATCGTCAAAGTAGATGCCGATGCTCAGGTTGACCTTGTCGGTGCGGGGATCTTTCTGGAAGTCCTCGTTGAGCGAGAGGATGGGGTCGCCGGGGAAGGCTTCGATGTGTGCGAACATGGGATGCGATGGAATCAGGTCGGAGAGGGCTGCTGCGTGGCGCAGGCAGGCGCCGGGCACCGCGCAGCAAGGATTCTAACCGGCGGCGCCCGCGGTTTGCAGGCGCCGCACTGGCCGTTCAGCGCAACTGCTGGGCGGCGACGCCGTCCTGCAGCAAGGCGGCTGCTTTCTTCTGGCGCACCAGGTAGCTGACGCCGAGCACCACCAGCCACACCGGGATCAGGTAGACGGAAAGGCGCAGGCCTTCGGTCAGGTACATCACCACCAGGATGCCGCCCAGGAACACCAGGCACAGGTAGTTGGTCAGCGGGTAGCCCCAGCTCTGGAACTTCGTGGCCTGGCCGGCGCGGCGCTTGTCGGCGCGGAACTTCAGGTGAATCAGGCTGATCATGGCCCAGTTGATGATCAGGGCCGACACCACCAGGCCCATCAGCAGCTCAAAGGCCTTGCCCGGCATGAAGTAGTTGATCACCACGCACACCGCGGTGGCCAGCGCCGAGAAGGCCAGCGCCGTCAGCGGGATGCCGCGCTTGTTGACCTTCAGCAGCGCCTTGGGCGCATTGCCCTGCTGGGCCAGGCCGTACAGCATGCGGCTGTTGCAGTACACGCCGCTGTTGTAGACCGACAGCGCCGCGGTCAGCACCACCACGTTCAGCACGTTGGCAACCCAGTTGCTGTTCAGCGCATGGAAGATCAGCACGAACGGGCTGCCCCCGGTGACTACGTTCTCCCACGGGTACAGCGACAGCAGCACTGCCAGCGCGCCCACATAGAAGATCAGGATGCGGTAGATCACCTGGTTGGTGGCCTTGGGAATGGTCTTCTCGGGCGAATCCGCTTCCGCTGCGGTAATGCCCACCAGCTCGAGCCCGCCGAACGAGAACATGATCACCGCCATGGCCATCACCAGGCCGCCCATGCCGTTGGGGAAGAAGCCGCCGTGCTGCCACAGGTTGGCCACGCTGGCCTGCGGGCCGGCATTGCCCGACATCAGCAGGTAGCCACCGAAGCCGATCATGCCGATGATGGCCGCGACCTTGATGATCGAGAACCAGAATTCCATCTCGCCGAAGGACTTCACGCTCGACAGGTTGATCGCGTTGATCACCAGGAAGAACACCAGCGCCGAGACCCAGGTCGGGATTTCCGGCCACCAGTACTGCACGTAGATGCCGACGGCGGACAGTTCGGCCATGCTCACCAGGATGTACAGCACCCAGTAGTTCCAGCCGGAGAGAAAGCCGGCGAAGTGGCCGCAGTACTTGTCGGCGAAGTAGCTGAAGGAGCCGGCGACAGGCTCGTCCACCACCATCTCGCCGAGCTGGCGCATGATGAAGAACGCCACGATGCCGGCGATCGCGTAGCCCAGCAGGACCGAGGGGCCTGCCATCTTGATGGTCTGGGCGATGCCCAGGAAAAGGCCGGTGCCGATGGCGCCGCCCAGCGCGATCAGCTGGATATGCCGGTTCTTCAGGCCACGCTTGAGCGTGCCGTCATTGCTGCTTGCATGCATTCAGTTGTTTCCTCTACCCATTCTCATGGAATGCGGGCCCGCGCCTCTGGCTGTTTGGAGTCGGACGCTTGGGCCGGGGGGACGCAACCACCCGCGCGGCAGGGTGACTGCCGCGTGAGTGGTTCGCTTACCGGAACCGGCTGGTGCCTGGCACAGGCGGCCGGTCAGTGAAGGCCAATGCCGGTCAGGCCTCGACCTTGAGCGTGCCGCGTTCGATCTGGTCGCGTTCCAGCGACTCGAACAGCGCCTTGAAGTTGCCTTCGCCGAAGCCTTCGTCGCCGCGGCGCTGGATGAACTCGAAGAACACCGGACCCAGCGCGGTCTTGGAGAAGATCTGCAGCAGCAGGCGGGGCTTGCCGCCTTCCGTGGTGCCGTCCAGCAGGATGCCGCGCGACTTCAGTTGCTCGACGGGCTGGCCGTGGCCGGGCAGGCGCGTGTCCAGCGCTTCGTAGTAGTAGTCGTTCGGCGCGGTCATCAGCGGCACGCCCGCGAGCTGCAGGTTGTCGATGACCTCGATCAGGTTGTCGGTCAGGAAGGCGATGTGCTGGATGCCCTCGCCGTTGAAGGCCATCAGGAACTCTTCGATCTGGCCGGCGCCCTTGGACGATTCCTCGTTCAGCGGAATGCGGATTTTACCATCCGGCGCGGTCATGGCCTTGGAGGTCAGGCCGGTGTACTCGCCCTGGATGTCGAAGTAGCGGATTTCGCGGAAGTTGAACAGCTTTTCATAGAAGTTGGCCCAATAAGCCATGCGGCCACGGTAGACGTTGTGCGTCAGGTGGTCGATCAGCTTGAGGCCGTGGCCGACCGGGTGGCGGTCGACACCCTCGATGAACTCGAAGTCGATGTCATAGATCGACTTGCCTTCCTCGAAGCGGTCGATCAGGTAGAGCGGCGCGCCGCCGATGCCCTTGATCGCGGGCAGGCGCAGTTCCATCGGGCCGGTCGGGATTTCCACCGGTTGCGCGCCCAGTTCCAGTGCGCGGGCATAGGCCTTGTGCGAATCCTTGACGCGGAAGGCCATGCCGCAGGCGCTCGGGCCGTGCTCGGCGGCAAAGTAGGCGGCGTGGCTGTGCGGCTCGCGGTTGACGATGAAGTTCACCTCGCCCTGGCGGTACAGCACCACGTCCTTGGAGCGGTGCTTTGCCACCAGCGTGAAGCCCATCTGCTCGAACAGCGGCTCGAGCACATTAGGGGTGGGCGAGGCGAATTCCACGAATTCGAAGCCCATCAGTTGCATCGGGTTGTCAAACAGGTCGGCCATGGCTTTCTCACTAAGGGGAAACTAAGAGGAGGTTAATGATTGGATCGGTGCGGCGCCCGCAGAGTGCCGTCGGGCAGGACGGGCGCGCGCCGAAGATCGGGATTCCGGTTCAGCGCTCCGCGCCGTTGGCGCTGGCGCCTGGCGTGCCAGGCTGGGAAGGCAGGTTCATGGTCATGGGGGGCGTTCAGAACCGGTCAGTCGGGAAATATTATTGCAGTGGCGACGCTGCCAGGATCGGGTGGCGCCGCCGCCAGTCATGCCGGCGTACCTGGTCTTGGCGCTGGCTTTATGTCGCTGGCTTGGGATGCAGTGTATATTCTGCCCAGCAAAATTGGATTTCGTTAGCCACACAGGGAAACCCTAGCTTATGAAATCAAATTGCTTGAATCTCTGAAGTGAGGAAATCAAAGTGCAAACGATCGAGCTGGACCGTACCGATCGCCGCCTGCTCGCGGTCTTGCAGGAGCGCGCGCGCGCCTCGAACCTGGAGCTGGCCGAGGCAATTGCGCTGTCTCCGGCACAAACGCTGCGGCGCCACCGCCGCCTGGAAGAGGCCGGACTGGTCAAGCGCTACGAAGCGCGGCTGGATGCCGCTGCCCTCGGCCTGGGCGTCGTTGCCTTTATCCACGTGACGATGGAGCGCGGGCATATCCGCGAGCTGTCCAACTTCAAGCGGCTGGTGGCGGAACTGGCGCAGATCCAGGAGTGCTTTTCCGTGACCGGCGATATCGACTATGTGCTGAAGGTGGTCGCGAAGGACCTGAAGGCGTTGTCTGACTTCCTGCTCGATACGCTGATGCGGATCCCGGGCGTCAGCGCGGTCAAGTCCAGCGTCTGCCTGGACGAGATCAAGTGCACCAGCGCCGTGCCGGTGGAAGCCTGAAACCGCGCGGGTTCCCGTTACTCCGGGACCGTGTCGATCCGGTCGCACGCCACGTTCATTGCGCGGCAAACGGCACACCAGGCCGCACAGGAGCCGGGCTTGCCGGCGTTCGGCGCATCTTCGGCGGGCGGCTCGGATCGCACCGCATGCACCGTCATCGACGGCCGCGGCGGCGGAAGGCGGCCGCTGCAGGCGCGTGCCACCGCTTCGTCCAGATCCTGCAGGCCCACCGGCTTGACGATCACCGCATTCATGCCGGCAGCCAGCGCGGCGGTGTGGTCTTCCGCCACGGCACTGGCGGTGCAGCCGACGATGGGCACGTCGCGGACCGCGTCATCACGGCCCCGCACCACACGCGCGAACGCCAGGCCGTCCATCACCGGCATCGCGCAGTCGCAGACCACGACGTCGAACACTGCGCCATCGAGCCTGGCCAGCCCGTCACGGCCGTCCTTCGCGGTAGCCACATGGTGGCCCAGGTACTCCAGCTGGCGCTGCAGCAGCAGGCGGTTGGGCGCGTGGTCGTCGATCACCAGGATGCGGGCATGGCAGCGCGCGCAGCCCGGCATTGGCACCGGCTGCGCCGGCTCGGCAGCGACGGCGTCGGCCAGCGCCAGCGGCAGCGACACCGTCACGCGCGTGCCCTGGCCCGGCTGGCTGGCCAGCGCAATCTGTCCGCCCATCGCGCTCGCCAGGCGCCGGCAGATCGCCAGGCCGAGCCCGGTGCCGCCTGCGTGCGCGCGCGACTGGTCGTGTACCTGCGCGAACGGCTCGAACAGCCGCGCTTGCGCCGCCGGTGGTATGCCGATGCCCGTATCGGTAACAGTCAGCGTCACGCCTTGCTTGCCGTCCTCGGCCGGCTCGGCTTCGAGCTGGATATGGATCGTCCCGCGGTCGGTAAAGCGCACGGCGTTGGACACCAGGTTGCCCAGGATTTGCCGGAAGCGCAGGCCGTCGACCTGGTGCAGCGGCGCGACGCCGGCGCCGGTTTCGCCGGTCAGCGTCAATCCCTTCTGCTCGGCCACGGGACCGAATATCAGCAGGGTGTCGTTGACCAGCGCCGGCAGCGATGCCGGCGCCGGGTGGACGCTGAACTTGCCGGCCTCCATCTTTGACAAGTCCAGGATGTCGTCGATCAGCGCCAGCAGGCCGAGCGCCGACTGATGCGCGGTCACCAGCTGCAGGCGGTCGCGGTCAGGCAGCTGGCATTGCGCCAGTGTCAGCTCCAGCATGCCGGTGATCGCGTTCATCGGCGTGCGGATCTCATGGCTGACCGAAGCCAGGAAGGTGGATTTGGCGCGGTTGGCGGCTTCCGCCTCGGCCTTGGCGAGAGCCAGCTCGGCCAGCATGTCGTGGCGTTCGGTCAGGTCGACGCAGCCGCCCGCGAGGCCCTTGACCTTGCCGTCGGCGCCGCGCAGCGGCGTAATCCAGTTGAGCACATGATGGCTGCGCCCGTCGAGCTGCAGGCAACGGTCCTTTCGCAGCGGCGCGCCATCGTCGAGGACCTTGCGGTAGTCGCGCGCCAGCTCGGCCATGTCGGTGACGATGGGATGCGCATGGCCCGGCGCATCGAGCGGCTGGCCGCGCAGCAGCTCGCGCGTGACGCCGACGAGTTCCTCGTAGCTGCGGTTGCAGGTGATGAGCCGCAGCGAGGCATCGCGCAGGTAGACCGGCTGCGGAATGCCGTCAAGCAGCGCCGACTGGATCGCTATATGGTCGTTCAGCGCGCTCTCGGCCGCGCGGCGCCGGCGAACCTCGCGATGGAGCACGGCGATCCATGCCAGCAGGCATGCACTGAGACCGCAGAACAGCATCGCGGCCCAGCCGTACAGGCGTTCATGGGCAGGCGACGCGGCGCGCAGCGGCGCCATGGTCTGGCCCACGGCGCCGGTCGAGAAAGCGAACAGGACCATCGCGGCCCAACGATGCAACACGGCAATGGCGTGGCGGGGTGGCGATGGGGCGCGGCATGCCGTGCTGGGGGATTTCGAACGGACCGGCAAGCAGGAAAGGAGGGAAAGGCAGGACAGGCGGGGCAAGGCGGACCAGGAAAATGCGGCTGGTATTCACTCTATGAGCCAAGCTGCACCACCTCATTCAGACAATGCCGAAAATGCCTGTGGAAATTTCCGATTCGAGTGCCGACAGTGCCTAACGCGCTGCCAAGGGCGGGCCTGCAGCGGGGATTTAGTGTGCGCCCACGCCGAAGTTATGCATGTCCGGCGACGCTCTCTGCACATTGCGAGTGTGATTGCGGCGCTATGATTCGCCCTGCCAACCGCGATGCCTACGCGCTCCATCCATGCGGCACCGCTCGCGACCGAAACACGGGCCGGCATAGGACAATCAGCACAACCCGCTTGCCCGCTCACGAAGATAGGAAGATTCCTTTCACGCCTCGGAATCTTCAGGTGTATTCGTGGGCAAATGCTGCGCACAATTCTGCAACGCCTGACTTCTTCGCGCCCTTCGCGAAGGCACAGAAAAGTTTGCAATGGAGTAAATGCAGTGGCCACTATCCTGATCGTCGACGATCATCCGCCCGTGCGAGTCGTCCTCAAGACCCACTTGTCCCAGGTGCTGGGCGTCACGCATGTACTGGAAGCAGACAATGGCCAGGCCGCCGTGGAAATCGTGCGGCAGTGTGCGCCCGACGTGGTGATCCTCGACCTGGACATACCGAAGATCAACGGCCTTGACGTGATTCCCCGCCTCAAGGCCGTTCATCCGGGCGTGCGCATCCTGGTGATCTCGGGCCAGGACCAGAATACCTTTGCCCCGCGCGCGCGCCAGGCGGGCGCGCATGGCTTCGTGAGCAAGACCCAGGAGATTTCGGAAATCGTGCGCTGTGCCGAATCGGTGCTGGCGGGCTACACGGTAATGCCCGAACTCGAGGGCGGAAAATCCGAGTTCGGCGATGAGGCATTGCGCCTGGCCAGCCTGTCGGACAAGGAGCTGATTATCATGCAAATGCTGGCGAAAGGGATGAGCAACAAGGAGATTGGGGAAGTCCTGTTTATTTCCAATAAGACTGTCAGCACCCACAAGACGCGGATCATGGAAAAGCTGGGGGCGCGCTCGATCGTGGATGTCATCGATTTTGCGCGGCGCCACCATATTGCGATCGGCTAGCATGGCGGACTTGGTTTCATTCGCATTGCCCAGGGAGTTGCCATGAATTGCGCGCTGCTGATTGCCGCCCTGCACGACGGACAGTGGGCCGCCAGCGTGGCGGCGCTGCTGCCGCGGCTGGGGTTTGCACCGCACCTCGCCGCGCCGGGTTCGGCACTTGCGCAGGCATCGGCCGGCAAGGCCGGGCTGGTCATCGCGGGGCCGGGCGCGCCCGTGCCGCCCACGCTGCTGGAAGGCTGGCATGCCGCCGGCGCGCTGTGCGCGGTCGCGGTACCGCCCGGGAAACCGGCGGACCATGGTGCCTTCGTGGCCCGATTGCCGGTGCCGACAACCGAAGCGGCGATTCTTGCCATGCTGGCCGAGCGCCATTACATTGCGCTCCCTGCGCACGAGGCGGCTGCGATCCCGGCTGCGATTGCCGCGCAGACCCTCGGCGACAAGGGGTTCGCAGCCGAATTGCTGCAGGCGCTGGTGACGTCGGCGCAGGACGACCTGGCACAATTGCGCGCCGCCGGCACCGAACTGGAAACGTGCGGCAGCATCGCACATCGGATGAAATCGTCTGCGCACTATGTCGGTTGCGACTCGCTGCGCGGGCTGGCGCAACGCATGGAAGACGCCGCCCGCGGCGGCGATGCCGGCACGGTGATGGCACTCCGCGCGGTTTTCGAACCGACCTGCGCGCGCCTGGTTGAATTGCTGGCGGCTCTGGCGGCCAGGACATAAGGCCAGGCCAGTTGATGTGATTATCAGGCACGGTGATTTACCGGATTGGCGCAGGCGCGCCGCTTGATTATGCTGGATTGACTGTGGCTGGTTATTCTGGATATCCGGTAATGAATGCCGCCGATTCATTCCGGGTGGGTATGGAAGGATTTTGGCGCGGCAATTCCAGCCAGATTTTCCCTGGCTGGTCGCCGGCATTTTCCGGGGACGGGTCATGAACCATGCGTTGGCGGCATTGCCGGAATCGGCCTTCTATTTCCACCTGGCTGCGGTGGCCCTGCTGCTGCTGTCGTTCTTTTCCGGCCGCGCCATCTTGCAGGTGCTGGCCACACGCGAGGGACGCCGCGAACGGGCGCAGCGCCTGGCCCGCGTTGCCATTGGCCGGCTGGCCGCGCTCGGCGCCATCTGGACGGCGATTGTCTATGGGCACGGCGCATGGGAGCGCGCCGGTGCCCACAACTGCCGGCACCTGCCGGCGGTGGATGCGGCTGTGCCCTACGCCGCGGAATATTGCTACCTGCGCCATGACCGGTTGCTGTTGCGCGTGTATGGCGAAGGGCGGGGCGATGGGCGTAGGGAAGGGCGCGAGCACGTGCTGGCGCACCGCACCATCACCAGCGTCGGTCCGATCCACGTGAGCTGGGATGGCCAGGCGCTGGTTTACGCGTCCCCGGCCGCGGGAACGCAAGGACGGCTGGCGCTGCCACCCACTTGGCGCGACCGGTTGCTGGCGCGGCTGCCCTGAAGCCCTCGCATGGCCTTGCTCGATCAGCAAGGCTGCGGCGGCTTCGACCAGGGCCCCTGGCGGGTACTCGCGCTGCGCTCGGTCTGGGACGGCACGCCGGCCATTCTAGCAACGTGCCGGAGCCTGCCCCCAGGGGTGCCGCCGTCAGTGCGGAGCGGCCGCCGGGATATCGGTGCTGCAGCTGGGCGACGCGTCGTCGTGCGAATGCACGTGCAGCGCGCCCGGGACATGCCGGCTCTCCAGGCCCTTGCCCTGCAGCCACTGGGCGGTGGTGGCGGCGGCACGGTCGATCAGTTCGCCGCAGCGCGTGTAGTCGTAGGGCGAGATATCGAGCGGGCATAGCGGTGGCACCACGCTGATATGCGCCCGGTCGGCAAAGTGCTGCAGGTCGTTCACCAGCTGGCGCGCCACCAGCAGCGACAGCGCATTGAAGGCATGTTCCAGCGCGCCGCGCGGCGCCCGGCGCTCGGCGCAGGTGAAGCCCGCGGGCAGCACGATCACTCGGGTGGCGCCGAGGGCGACCGCGGTGGATACGGGGGTATTGTTGGCCACGCCGCCGTCGATCAGCGTGCGGCCTTCGAACTGCACCGGCGGGAACACGCCGGGAATGGCGGCGCTGGCCAGCACCGCATCCACGATGTTGCCGCGCGAGAGCAGCACCTCATCGCCGCTGTTCATGTCAGTCGCGACCACGTGGAGGGGCAGCTCGGCCGCTTCCAGCCGGCGCGGCCCGAAATGCCGCGCCAGCAGCGCGCGCAGGCCTGCCGACTCGACCAGGTGTCCGCGGCTGCGCCCGACCATGCCGAGCACGCTGCGCCAGCCCCACGGCATGATGTCGGCGCGGCGGATGCCGCGCCACAGCTGGTCCAGCTGGCCGGCGCCGGCAACGCCTGGGTTGCAGGCGAAATAGGCCCCGTTGATCGCGCCTGCCGAGGCGCCAATGACGATGTCGGGCGTCACGCCCCATGCCACCAGCTCGCGCAGCATGCCGACCTGGATTGCGCCGAGGCTGCCGCCGCCGGCAAATACGAAGGCTGTCTTGTCCATGGCTGTCGTGATGGCGCGGTGCGTCCGCGCTGTCTCCCCTTGCATGTCGGCTCGCGTGTCGCGACCCTGGCAAAAGCATAACCGACACCAGACCGGCTCGGCATGATGGTGTCCCCGAAGCGCCGGTCCGTCACGTCGGCGTTCTGTGCCTGAATAATGCAATTAACCGCCAGGCACAAATTTTCCACAACTTCAGGCAGGGCTGGCCTCAGGAGGATCCTCGCTGGCAGTACCCGGGGCCCCGGCAGAGCATGCCGGGACGCGGAAAGTTCTGGGTGCGCTATTCCAGGAATTCGTCGGGAGCAATCCCGAGCTGGCCGGCCATATGGTCGACGAGGGCCTGCAAGCGCGCGACCTTCTCCGAGAGCGCCTGGTGTTCCGCGCGCAGTTGGGCAAGTTCGCCGGTAGTCCCGGCGCCCGCCTCGGCACTACCTTGGCCGCCGCCGTAAGCCGCCTCCTGCGCGGCTTCCAGCCCCGCATCGCCGCCCAGCAGGTGCATCCAGCGGTGCTCGCGCGCGCCGGGCGCACGCGCCAGCCGGACCACGAAGGGCGGCTCGCGCTCGGCCAGTTCATCCAGGAACCCCTCCACCGCCGAAATATCGGCAAACGCGTGCAGGCGCGCCGTGTTCAGGCGCAATTCCGCCGCGGTCTGCGGCCCGCGCAGCAACAGCATTGCCAGCAGCGCGACTGACTGGCTCGGCACGGCCAGCGCGCGCTGCATATTGTGTTCGAAGCGCGGCACGCGGCTGCTGCTGCCCTCGAAGACCAGGCTCAGGTGCTTGAGCCCGTCGATGGCGTCGAGGATCTCGGGCTCGCTCACGTTCATGACGGGCGCGCGGGCGGTCTTCTGGTTGCAGCCGGAGGCGAGGGCATTGAGCGACAGCGGATAGGTGTCGGGGACGGTGTGCTGTTTTTCCACCAGCACGCCGAGCACGCGGCCTTCCACGGCTGACAGGGGCCGCGGCGCGGGGCGGGCGGGGCGTTCGCCAGGCTGGCTGGCGTCGGAGACGGAATCGGGTTGCATCAAGACTCTGGGTTGGACTCGGACGGCGCCTGCCGGCCTGGCGGCGCGCTCCCATTCAAGCGCAAGGCAGCGCCAGGCGCAACTATGCCATGCCGGCGCTGCCGCGCCGCGGTTTGCGCCTGGTTCGTCCCTCGCATTCTGCGGCGTGCCGTCTACTATCGATAGGCCGCGCTGCCACCGGCTGCGCGCGTACCGACTACTGGGGGGCCAACATGGCGATTTCACAGGCGGAAGCGATGGCAACGGGTGCCACCGATGGCGAGGCTGGCGGAGCGGGCGCAACGTCCGACGGCGCCGGCCTGGAAGCGCCGTACTCCACGCTGGAGTCGCGCTGGCACCAGATGTTCCCGCAGCTTGGCGCCGAAGACATGGCACGGGTGAAGCGCTTCGGCACGCCGCAGCGCTGGCGCGCCGGCGAGAAGCTGTTCTCGATCGGCCAGACCGGGCGTGGCATGTACCTCGTCACCAGCGGCTGCGTGCGCATCGTGCGCCGCGACGGGCTGGGACGCGAGCACACGATCACTGAACAGGGACCTGGCCACTTCCTGGCCGAGGTCGGCACGCTCAGCGGCCGGCCGGCCCTGGTCGACGGCGTCGCCTTGAGCGACACCGACGGCTACGCCATCACGCCCGAGCGCCTGCGCGCGCTGCTGGTGGCCGAGGCCGAACTGGGCGAGCGCATCATGCGCGCGCTGATCCTGCGCCGCGTCGGCCTGATCGAGTTCGGCAGCGGACCGGTCCTGGTCGGCCACGGCACCGAGCCGCTGCTGCTGGCGCTGCAGGCGTTCCTGCGGCGCAACGGCTACCCGCATACCGTGATCGACATGGACGTGGACGGCGACTGCTCGCTGCTGCTCGAGTACGCCCACGCGCCCGCGAGCGACTTCCCGCTGGTGATCTGCCCCGACGGCCGCGTGCTGCGCGCGCCGGACGAGGGCCAGCTGGCGTCATGCCTGGGGTTGTTGCCGGAGTTCGACCCGCACCATGTCTATGACGTGGTCGTGGTGGGCGCGGGGCCGGCTGGCCTGGCCACAGCGGTGTATGCGGCATCCGAAGGGCTGTCGGTCGCGGTGATCGACTGCCGCTCGCCTGGCGGCCAGGCTGGCGCCAGCGCGCGCATCGAGAACTATCTGGGCTTTCCCACCGGCATCTCCGGGCAGGCGCTGGCCGGACGCGCCTTCGTGCAGGCGCTGAAGTTCGGCGCGCATATCGCCATCCCGCTGGAAGTGAAGGCCCTGCATTGCGGCACCGACCCGATCCGGCTGGAGCTGGTCGACGGACGCATGATCCCGACCCATACGGTGGTGATCGCCACCGGCGCGCAATACCGCCGGCCCGGCATCGAGTCACTGGAGCGTTTCGAAGGGCGCGGTGTTTACTACTGGGCCTCGCCGGTGGAGGCCAAGCTGTGCCGCAACGAACCCGCGATGCTGGTCGGCGGCGGCAACTCGGCCGGGCAGGCCGCGGTCTACCTGGCGTCGCATGCCGCGCACGTGCATATGCTGGTGCGCGGCCCCGGGCTCGCAGCGACCATGTCGCGCTACCTGATCGACCGCATCGGTTCGCTGCCCAATGTCACGCTGCATACCCATGCGCATATCACCGCGCTGATGGGCAATGGCTGGTTGTCTCGGGTGCGCTACGACGCGCCGGGCGAAAGCCCCACGCCGGTGGAAATGGACGTGCGCCACCTGTTCCTGTTCATCGGCGCGGACCCTAACGCGAGCTGGCTGCGCACCTGCCATGTCGAGGTCGACGACAAGGGCTTTGTGCGCACCGGAGGCGGCGAACTTGGCTGCGCGGCGGCGGTGCCCTATCCGCTGCAGACCAGCGTGCCGGGTGTCTTCGCCATCGGCGATGTGCGCTCGGGCTCGACCAAGCGCGTCGCGGCCGCGGTGGGCGAGGGCGCTGCGGTGGTGGCGCAGATCCATGACTACCTGGCCAAGGTGCAGCTGGCGGCGGCCCGATAGCGCAAGCTTCAGCCTTTTGCTTCGCGCGCAAGCAAATCGCGCTTGCGCGCAACGCCCCAGCGGTAGCCTGACAGGCCGCCGTCGCTGCGCACGACGCGATGGCAAGGAATCGCCACCGCCAGGTGGTTGGCCGCGCAGGCCTGCGCCACCGCGCGTACCGCCCGCGGCGCGCCGATGCGGGCCGCGATCTCGGCATAGCTGGCGGTGCTGCCCGGCGGGATTTCTTGCAGCGCTTGCCAGACGCGCTGCTGGAAGGCGGTGCCGCGCACGTCCAGCGGCAGCGCCAGGCCGGTCGCTGGCGCCTCGACAAAGCCCACTACCTGCGCCACCAGTTGCTCGAACCGCGCGTCGCCGCCGATCAGGTTGGCGCGCGGGAACTGGTCCTGCAGATCCTGCAGCAGCGCCTGCGGATCGTCGCCCAGCAGGATCGCGCAGACGCCGCGCTCGCTCTGCGCGACCAGGATCGCTCCCAGCGCGGACTGGCCGATGGCGAAGCGGATATCCGTGCCGGCGCCGCCAGCGCGGTAGCGCGACGGCGTCATGCCGAGTACCGCGTCCGCGGTCTCGTAGAAGCGGCTGTTGGAGCCGAAGCCGGCGTCGTAGATGGCCTCCGTCACCGATTCGCTGCTGCCCAGTTGCGTGCGCAGCTTGCTGGCGCGGTGCGCGGCCGCGTAGGCGCGCGGGGTCAGGCCGGTCGCGGCCTTGAAGAGCCGGTGGAAATGGTAGGGGCTGACGCCGGCGGCGCGCGCCAGTTCGGGCAGCGCGGGCAAGGTATCGGCCGCTTCGATGCGGCGGCATGCGTCGGCCACCATGGCGGCGTGCTGTGCGGCCAGCGCGGGCGGCGCGGCGCGGCGGCTTGGCCGGTAGCCTGCGGCTTCGGCCGCCGAGGCGTTGTCGAAGAACTCGACATTGGCCGGATGCGGCAGCCGCGACGGGCTGCTGGGCAGGCAATAGACGCCGGTGGTCTTGACCGCGTAGACAAAGCTGCCGTCGGCGGCGGGATCGCGCGCCAGCACGCGCGCCCAGCGCGGGTCGTTCTCGATGGCGGATTTGTTGTCGGTGCTGCCGGCGTTGCGGCGCGGCCCTGGCATGGATGCAGGCATGTCGATCCTCAGCTGGCGTCGTGAAAGAGGATGCCGAGCGTGTAGCGCTGGCCCGCATGCAGCCGGCTGACGCCATGCCGCAGGTTGACCCGGTAGCTGCCGCGGCTGCCTTGCACGGGCCGCTGGCTGACGGCGAACACCACTGCATCGCCCTGGCGCAGCGACACCACTTCGGCGCGCGACTGCATGCGCGGGCGCTGCTCGGTCATCACGAACTCGCCGCCGGTGAAATCGCGTCCGGGCTCGGACAGCAGCACCGCCACCTGCAACGGAAACACATGTTCGCCGTACAGGTCCTGATGCAGGCAGTTGTAGTCCCCCGGGCCGTAACGCAGCAGCAGCGGCGTGGGACGCGACTGGCCGGCCTGGTGGCAACGCGCAAGGTAGTCCGCGTGCACGGCGGGAAAGCGCGTGTCGATGCCCATCGCGGCGTTCCAGCGGTTGGCGACGGGCACCAGGCGCGGGTACAGCGCCATGCGCAAGGCGCCGACGATGTCGGGCAAGGGATAGGCGAAATACTTGTACTCGCCCTGGCCGAAGCCGTGCCGCGCCATCACGATGCGCGAGCGGTACAGCCCGTCCTGCTGGTAGCGCGCGGCGAGCGCCCGGCATTCCGCTTCGGCGAGCAGGCCCCGGATGGCGGCGCAGCCGTACGCGTCGAGCTCGCATTCCAGCGTGGCCCAGTCGATGCTATCGACGCGCGCGCCGATGGGCGCTCGCACTGGCGGCTGGCGCCCGATTTCCTGCGGGGCCGGCACGGGGCGGCGTGGCCCGCCTACCGCCATCGCGCGTGGCTGCGGGTGCTGTGCCTGCTTGGTCGTCACTGCCGTTCTCCGGTGTTGGCTTGCATGGTGCCCACTTTAGGCCGGGTAGCCGGCGGTGGCACTCCGGGTCTTGCTTTTGAATTCTGCACGAGAAATCGCCTTGACAAGACAGATCTGTCTACAAATAATGAGACAGGTCTGTATCATTACGACTCGTTTCGAGCGCCGATCCAGGCCGCCAACCCGTCCACCTTTTGCTTTGCAGGAGAACGCCGATGTCCGCCCAACCCGAAATCCGCCCGCCACTGCCTCCTTTCACCCACGATTCCGCCGTCGCCAAGGTCCGCGCCGCCGAAGATGGCTGGAACAGCCGCGACCCCGAGCGCGTGGCGCTCGCCTATACCGTCGACAGTGCCTGGCGCAACCGTGCCGAGTTTGTTAAGGGCCGCGCGGATATCGTCGCCTTCCTGCAGCGCAAGTGGCAGAAGGAACTGGATTACCGCTTGATCAAGGAGCTATGGGCGCACGACGGCAACCGCATCGCGGTGCGTTTTGCCTATGAATGGCACGACGATTCCGGCAACTGGTACCGGTCGTATGGCAACGAGAACTGGGAATTCGACGAGGCGGGACTGATGCGGCGCCGGTTCGCCTGCATCAACGATGCGCCGATCCGGGAGGCGGATCGCAAGTTCCACTGGCCGCTGGGGCGGCGCCCGGACGGGCATCCTGGGTTGAGCGAGTTGGGCCTGTAAGCGAAAAGCTGCTGTTGTTTGCTTCCCTCTCCCTGTGGGAGAGGAGAGCAAACAAGCGGCTTGCGGGTCAGCCCGGCGCTACTGCATCTTGTCCAGGTTGCCGATCCGCACCAGCATTTCCGTGAACATCTGCATGTCGAGGTTCAGGTCGGGCACTTCCTTGTACTCGCGCGCATTGTGCGCGGTGTACTTCTTGCCCGGCATCGCCGGCCCGAAGTTGATCGCATTGGGCATCAGCTTGGCGGTGGTGCTGCCCGCGGTCGCGACCGGCTTCGCTTCCAGTCCGGTCGTGTCGCCGAAGATATTGAGCAGCGTGGACAGCCAGGCGCCCTTGGGGTCGCGCGCCATCCAGTTGCCCTGGTCGTACTTGATCTCCACCGGCCCGTGCGTCGCGGCCCAGCCGAAGATGCGCTTGGTGATGCGGGCGCCCAGTTCATCAGGCGTGCGTCCGCGCGGCATGCGCACGTTGGTGACCACGTCGACATACTCGCCGCGCTCGCGCACCAGCGTGGGCGACATCGTCAGTGGCCCCATGAAGGCGTCGCGATATGCCAGCTCCATCTTGTTGCCGAGGTAGTCAAGCCCGTACAGGTCGTTCAGGTAGCGCACCGCGTTCAGGTAGTGGTTGTCGGCAAAGCGCACGCCGCTGGCCTGCAGGAACAGCGCCAGCCGCGGCAGCGGGTTGACGCCTTCTTCCGGACGCGAGCCGTGCGCGGAGGCGCCGGTGACCTTGACTTCGACTTCATCGCCCTCGCGCTTCACATCGATCGAGAACTTGCCGCGCGGCGCGTTGCGGCGCACGAAGTCCGCCTTCGCCTGTTCGAGCGCCGCGGCCACCGCGGCGGCATCGCCGCCGGCAATGCGCGCGGTGGCGGTCTCGGGAATGGCATTGGCCGAGGCGGCGCCGCGCATGGCCACGATGGCGGGGCCCTTGCTGTCTGCCTTGCCGCGCTCGGCCTTGCCGTCGGCCGACTTGATGCCGAACGAGACCGTCAGGGTGCCGGCGCCTTTCTCCGCGACCACGGCGGGGTACTTGCTGTCGAGCACGATGTTGTACTCCGGCAGCGTGGTGTGCTGGCGGTAGTACTTCATGCCGTCGCCGCCGGTCTCCTCGGTGGTCTCGATCATCAGGCGGATGGTGCGTTCCAGCGGCACGCCGCTTTCCTTGACGGTCTTCATCGCATACAGCACGGCTGCGATCGAGCCCTTGTCGTCGATGGTGCCGCGCCCGTAGAGCTTGTCGCCCACGCGCGTGAGGCGGAACGGATCGAGGCGGGTGCCGTCGTCCAGCACCCATTCCTCGGCCACGGCGGGAACCACGTCGGCGTGCGTCAGGATGCCGAAGGTGTCCTTGCCGCCGCCAGGCAGCGTGACTTCGAACACGCGGTTGTCCACGTTGCGGTAGGCCAGCCCGAAGTCGCGCGCCATGCCTTCCACCAGCTTGCCGAACTCCACGATGGCGGGGTTGTCGTGCTGGGCGATCTTTTCATCGCGCACGGTGCGCAGCGCCACCATCTTGCCGATGGTGTCGATCACCGCCGCTTCGTTATGGACGCGGTTGTAGACGCCCAGCAGGCGGCCGATATTGGCCAGGTTGTCGCCAGCCAGCGGCGCCCTGGCCTGCCAGGCGGCGACGGCCGGGGCGACCGCCGGCTCGGCCTTGGCGGCGGATGCCATGAAGGCCTGCAGGTCGGCCGGCGTGGCGGCGCGGGTGCTGCTCACCAGCGCGTCCAGCGCCGGCTTCTTCAGGGTTTGCGCCTGCCCCGGGTGCGCGATCAGCAGCGATAGCGCAAGCAGGGCAGCCCACCGGCGTGGCGTCGGCCGGTGGTGCGGGCGGCAAGTTGAGGTCATTGCGAAGCAGGGTGTCAGGTTGGATGCCGCATGATAGGGCACTCGCCGGGGTTTGCTGAAGAAATATGGCGTCGAATGCGCGCGCGGTGTGCCCCGGGCCGCAATAACGGATTCCAATACTGTATCAATAGCTAAAGACAATCAGTTCATTTGAAATGATGAATTGTACAAATCACATCCATGTCGACAGAATGAGGCCTTCGCTGCAACACGCAGCCGAACAACCGAATGAACCCAGACCAAGGAGTGATTCCGATGCTGCAATCCCGTGAAGGCCAACGCGTTCCCAATGTTTCTTTCCGCGTCCGTGACGACAACGAGTGGAAGACCATCACCACCGGCGAGCTGTTCAGCGGCAAGACCGTGGTCGTGTTCTCGCTGCCGGGCGCCTTCACGCCCACGTGTTCGTCCACCCACCTGCCGCGCTACAACGAGCTGGCGCCGGTGTTCGCCAAGCACGGCGTCGACGACATCCTGTGCGTATCGGTCAACGACACCTTCGTGATGAACGAATGGGCCAAGGACCAGGAGTCCGACAACATCACCATGATTCCCGACGGCAACGGCGAATTCACCGAGGGCATGGGCATGCTGGTGGACAAGGCCGACCTGGGTTTCGGCAAGCGCAGCTGGCGCTATTCGATGCTGGTGCGCGACGGCGTGGTCGAAAAGATGTTCATCGAGCCGGAAGAGCCGGGCGACCCGTTCAAGGTTTCCGACGCCGACACCATGCTGAACCACATCGCGCCGGGTGCGCGCAAGCCTGACCAGGTGGTGGTGTTCTCGAAGGTGGGCTGCTCGTTCTGCGCCAAGGCCAAGCAGCTGCTGGACGACAACGGCTTCGACTACATCGACGTGCCGCTGGACAACAAGGTGCGCGGCAAGGTGCTGGGCGCCGTGTCGGGCGAGATGACCGCGCCGCAGGTCTTCATCAACGGCAAGCTGGTCGGCGGCGCCGAGGCGCTGCAGCGGTACCTGGCCAGCTAAGTGGCTAACTAAGCGGCTAACTAAGTGGCCAACTGGCCAAGTGGCCAAGTGGCCAACTAAGCCGCTCAGATCCCTTCCTTTCCGCTTGCGCGGACCGGCAGTCGCCGGACCCGATGGCACCGTCTTGCCCGCGTTCGCCGGCAAAGGGCGGGGCGGTGCCATCCAGCCCGTTGATTGACCCCTGAATCACGCCATGACAACCAAGGAACCGTACGCCATGACTACCATCCAGACCGACGTCGCCGTGATCGGCGCGGGCACCGCCGGCCTTGCCGCCTACCGCGCCGCGATTGCCGCCGGCAAGCGCGCCGTGATCATCGAAGGCGGCCCGTATGGCACCACCTGCGCCCGCGTTGGCTGCATGCCTTCGAAGCTGCTCATCGCCGCCGCCGAGGCCGCGCACGAACTGCGCCACACCGCGCCGTTCGGCGTGCACGTGGATGGCCAGGTCCGCATCGACGGCCGCGAGGTCATGGCGCGCGTCCGCGGCGAACGCGACCGCTTTGTCGGCTTTGTCGTGCGCGGCGTGGAGAATATCCCGGAAGCCGACCGGATCCGCGGCTACGCCCGCTTTATCGACAACACCACGCTGGAAGTGGACGGCCACACGACCGTGCGCGCCAGCCGCGTGGTCATTGCCACCGGCTCCAGGCCTGCGCTGCCGGCACCGTTCAAGGCCTTTGGCGACCGCCTCATCGTCAATGACGATGTGTTCGCATGGGAAGACCTGCCGGGCAGCGTGGTGGTGTTCGGGCCGGGCGTGATCGGGCTGGAGCTTGGGCAGGCGCTGTCGCGCCTTGGCGTGCGGGTGCGCGTGCTCGGCGTCAGCGGTTCGCTCGGGCCGCTGACCGATCCGGCGATTCGCGCCTATGCCGCCAAGGCCTTCAACGATGAGTTCTACCTCGACCCGGAGGCCAGGGTCAGCGAAATGGGCCGCGATGGCGACCAGGTGGTGGTGACCTATGCCGACCGCGAAGGCCGCAGCGTGACCGAGCGCTTCGACTACGCGCTGGCGGCCACCGGCCGCGAGCCGAACGTGCGCGGCCTGGGCCTGGAAAACACCGGTCTGGCGCTGGACCAGCGCGGCGTGCCGGTGTTCGATCCCGAAACGCTCCAGTGCGGCAATGCGCCGGTGTTTATCGCCGGCGACGCCAACAACATCCTGCCGCTGCTGCACGAAGCTGCGGACGAGGGCAAGGCCGCCGGCGAGAACGCCGCCAGCTATCCGCAGGTAACGCGGCTGTCGCGCCGGGCGCCGCTGGCAGTGGTGTTCTCCGACCCGCAGATTGCGATGGTCGGCCAGCGCTATGCCGACCTGGCCGAGGGCAGCTTCGTCACCGGCGAAGTCAGCTTTGAAGACCAGGGCCGCAGCCGGGTAATGCTGAAGAACCGCGGGCTGATGCATGTCTACGCGGACAAGGCGAGCGGTCGTTTCCTGGGCGCGGAATGGATCGGCCCGCGTGCGGAAAACATTGCGCACTTGCTGGCGTGGTCGTACCAGCAGGGCCTGACCATCGAGCAGATGCTGGGCATGCCGTTCTACCACCCGGTGGTGGAAGAAGGCTTGCGCACGGCGCTGCGCGACGCGGCGGCCAGGCTTGCGGCGTGACCGGCGCGCACGATTGCTAGACAGGTCTGTCTGTCATAGTATTGACGTAGCGAGCCCGGCTGGCGTTTCCTCGCCGCCGGCCTGTTTGCCGATTCCCCTCACAGACCTTTCGCCGTGCCACCATGGCCAACCCCTCCGCCCGCGACCGCATCCTCGACACCGCCGCCCGCCTGTTCTACCAGGAGGGTTATCGCGCCACCGGCATCGACCGGATCATTGCGGAATCGGGCGTGGCCAAGATGTCGCTGTACCGGCATTTCGCTTCCAAGAACGACCTGATCTCGGCGTTCCTTGAGCGGCGCCATGACGAGTGGATGGTCTGGTTCCGCGGCAACGTCGAGGCCCGCCTGGCCGCGCGCCCGCATCTGGACGTGATTGCCGACGCGCTGGCCGACTGGTTCGCCGCGGACTTCCGCGGCTGCGCCTTCATCAACGTGGTCGCCGAGGCCGGCGGCGATGCCCGCGCGGCCGAGCAGGCTGCCGCACACAAGCAAGAACTGGCGTCATTCGTTGCCGATATCGCCACGCGACTCGGGCTGAGCGAGCCAGCACAGGTGGCGCAGGAAGCCATGCTGTGCATCGAAGGCATGATCGTGCGCTACCAGATGCACCGCGACCCGGCTGTGATCGAGGCCGGGCGGCGGTTGCTGGGCAGGTTGCAGGGCGACTGAAAACAGGCTGGCGCCGTGGCGGCATGCGATGCCGCTTGCCTTTCGGTCTGGCCGGGTAGCGCCGGCGTTCCACAAATGCCTTCGCTTTTTCCAGAGCCATCCCTGGAAAAATGTATCGCCTCTGACACATTCAGGCTACAATCGAAATTTAATTGCGAATTGTTCGTATTCGCAATCAAGAATTTCCAATGGCAAGCCGCCGGCGTCTGTGCACGCCACGCTACATTTCCGTTCCTGAGTGATGTCCTTCAATCCGATCTCCCGGGCCAGGCCAACCCTTGCCCCTACCCGGCTGGCGCCTCCCCGCGGCCTTTCGCTGACCACCCTGGCCCTGAGCCTGCATGCCGGCGGCGTGTTTGCCCAGTCGGCGGCCACACCGCAGGCTGCCTCCGGCGCGGCCGCCGAATTGCCAGCCGTGACCGTGCGTGCGTCTGCCGCGGATGAAACCGCAACCGGCCCTGTGCACGGCTTCGTTGCCAGGCGCAGCGCCACCGCGACCAAGACCGATACGCCGGTGATGGAGACGCCGCAGTCGATCACGGTGATCACGCGCGACCGGATGGAAGCGCAGGGTGCGCAGTCGGTGCAGCAGGCTATCGGCTATACCGCCGGCGTCTATGCCGGGCCGTACGGCAACGACGCGCGCGGGGACTGGGGCAAGTTCCGCGGCACGGACTTCACGCAGTACCGCGACGGGCTGCTCAACCAGGTCGGCTTCTACAACAACGTGCGCGCCGACGTTTACGGGCTGGAGCGCATCGACGTGCTGCGCGGCCCGTCGTCGATGCTGTTCGGGCAGGGCGCGGTGGGCGGCATCCTGAACCTCGTCAGCAAGCGTCCGCAGGCCGAGGCCGCGCGCGAGGTCGGCGTGCAGTTCGGCAACTACAACCGCAAGCAGGTGCAGGCCGACCTGACCGGCCCGCTCGATGCCGAGGGCAAGTGGATGTACCGGCTGGTGGCGCTGGCGCGCGACAGCGACACGCAGGTGGACTACGTGCCCGACAACCGCTACCTGATCGCGCCGTCGCTGACGTACCGTCCCAATGCCGATACCTCGTTCACGCTGCTGACCAATTTCCAGCGCGACGAAAGCGGGACCTCGGTCGGCTTCTTCCCGTGGCGCGGCACGCTCTATCCGAACCCGGGCGGGCAGATTCCCGATCACCTGTTCATCAGCGAGCCGGGCTACGACCGCTACAACGCCGAGCAGACCTCGGTCGGCTACGAGTTCCAGCACAAGGTCAACGATGCGCTGACGGTCCGCCAGAACCTGCGCTACTCGCACAGCACCGTGGATTACCGCAGCATCTACGCCGCCGGCTTCACCGGCGCGACGCACGGCTGGGTGCCCGGCAGCAGCACGCTGATGCGCCGCACGGTCTACCTGAACCAGCCGACGCTGAATGCCTTCGTGGTCGACACGCAGGCACAAGGCAACTTCCGCACGGGCCCGGTCGACCATACGCTGCTGGCCGGCATGGACTACCAGCATGCCGAGATCACCGGCCGTTCGGGCGTAGGCGGCACCGCTGCGCCGCTGGATGTATTCAACCCGGTCTACGGCAATTTCACGCTGCCTGGCACGCGCGACCTGAACCCCAGCAAGCAGATCCAGACCGGCGTGTATGTGCAGGACCAGCTGTCGTGGAACAAGTGGCTGCTGATGCTGGGCCTGCGCTATGACTGGTCGCGCGCGGCGCAGGACAACACGCCTGCGGCCAGCCGCGAAGACAACGAACTGACCAAGCGCGCCGGCCTGATGTACCGCTCGGACATCGGCCTGAACCCGTACGTCAGCTACACCGAGTCGTTCCAGGGCCTGCCGGGTTTCAACCGCTCCAACCAGGCCTTCAAGCCGCTGCGCGGTTCGCAGTGGGAGGCGGGGATCAAGTACCAGCCGCCGGGCAAGAATGCTTCGCTGACCGTGGCGGCGTTCGACATGCGCGAGAAAAACCGGAAGACGGCCGGGGTGGTCAACGGCATTCCTGACCAGGTGCAGGTGGGCGAGGCCCGCACCCGCGGCATCGAGGTCGAGGCACTGGCCTCGCTGACCAATCGCCTTGACCTGATCGCGACCTATACCTACCTGGATGCGCGCGTGATCGAAGGCAGCGCCGCCGAGGTCGGCAAGCGCCTGGCCAGCACGCCGTCGAACATGGCGTCGCTGTGGGCCAATTACCGCTTCAAGCTGTTCGGGCTGCCGGGCTTCGTGGCCGGCGGCGGCGTGCGCTATGTCGGCCCGAGCTATGACGGCACCGACCAGAACCGCGTCGGCGGCGTTACGCTGTACGACGCCATGATCGCCTACGACCACGGCCCGCTGCGCGTCGCGCTGAATGCCAACAACCTGTTCGACAAGCAGTTCCTGACCACCTGCCTGGCACGCGGCGATTGCTACTTCGGCGCGCGCCGTACCGTGGTCGGCAGCGTGACGTACCGCTTCTGACGCGGCCGGCTAGGCTGCCAGCGCGGTATCGATGGCGCGCTGCAGCCGCTCCATGCCGAAGGTCACATCCTGCACCGTGCCGTTGACGAAGAACGCGGGCGTGCCCCGCACCCGGCAGCGCGTGCCGCCGTGCTGGTCGGCGCGGATGTGCGGCAGGTGCCGGTGCGTGGACATGTCGTTGTCGTAGCGATCGAGATCCAGGCCGGCCATGCCGGCGTAATGGCGCAGGGCGTCGGGCTTCAGCCCCCGCGGGTGCTCGTAGAGCATGCGGTACATCTGCCAGAAGCGATCCTGTGCCGCCGCGGCCTCGGCGCACTCGGCCGCCGGCTCGGCGGAAGGGTGCCAGCTGGCCATCGGGTAGTGCCGGTAGACAAAGCGCACCTGCGGGCCATAGTGCTCCAGCAGGATCTTCATGGCGCCGTAGGCGATGCGGCAGTAGGAGCATTCGAAGTCGCCGTATTCGACGACGGTGACCCTGGCGGTATCGGGGCCGACGGCATGGTCGGCGGCGGTGACGGCGACTTCCAGCATTGGCGTTCTCCGGTGCGTGCGCGGCAAGGCATGCGCGGATTCGCGGTGGGAGGTTCCAGTGTAGACGCCGCAGACGCCAGGCCAAGGGCCTGGCGCCGGCTACGGCACGATCGACAAGAACAGGTAGGCCGCCAGGATCACCAGGTGCACGGCGCCCTGCAGGATCGTGGTGCGGCCCATGCCCGGCGTCAGCGACGACACTACCAGCGTCAGCAACAGCAGCACCATGTCCGTCGGTCCCAGCCCCGGCTCCAGCGGCTTGGCCGATCCGGATGAACACCGCCGCCACGGTCGGGATGGTCAGCCCGACTTGGCAGGGATTCAGCGGCTTTTGAGCCGCAGTTCGCGCCAGTAGATTGGTCAGCCGGGCCCTGGCGGATCGTCCTTGGCAGCGCAAGGCGGCCGGGTGGGCGGGCGCTCGCGTAGCGCGGGATGGTTACGCAGGATCCAGCGCGCGGCAAACAGTAATGCGACAAGGGACCCGAAAAAATACGCGCACAACGCGATGACGTTTTGCATGATGGACTGACCCGGGGATGTCGGCTCTTGTGGCCGGTGTGCGCGGCAGTATGCGCAGCATTCGCAACGTCCGACACCCTCTTGAGGGAGGGCTCGCGGCGTTTGGTGCCGGCCTTGAACCGGATTTGAACCGGATTTGAACCGGACTTACACGGCCTGGCACCGTTTGCAGGCGGGTCAGTCGGCGTCCGGGATCGGCGCGCCGGTGATCTTGGGCGCCGGTTCTGCCTCCATGGCCGCGGCGGGAAGCAGCTTCAGGAAGGTGCGGGCGACTTCGGGGTCGCGGCAGGCAAGCCACTCGTCCCATTGCTCGCGCGGGATGACGACCACTGAACGTTTCTCATCGCCTGGCTTGTGGAAGCGCTCCATCACCGGATGCTGCCCGGAGTTCACCGTCAGCATAGTGAAGGACAGGCTCGCATCGGGCCAGCCGCGCCACAGGCCGGCGATGCCGAAGGCGGGCTCGCGGGGCAGCCAGACGCGCCAGCGCACAGGCTTGCCGGGCGGGCCACCCGGCATCGCGTCCTCGGGGTAGGCGTACTCGTAGAACGCCGTAGCCGGCACCAGGCACAGCTGCCCCTGGCGCCAGTAGCGGGCGAAGGCAGGGCGCTCGCCGACGGTTTCGCTGCGCGCGTTGGTGGTGTCGTAGCGGCGCGTGCCGGGCGGGATGCGCTGCCGCGGCACCATGCCGAACGACGCCAGCCCGGCATGCCGCACGCCGTCGTCCGTGGCGCGCACGATCGGCGCCAGGTAATCGGGATAGGTCTCGGCCTTGAAGACGCCCGGCGGCGGCTCCACGCCAAAGATGTCGCGCAGGATCTGGCGCTGGACCGGGGCGTAGTTGGTGCACATGCGCTGCCCTCCTTGCCGTGATGCACGTATCGTCGGCGCCGGGCCGCATGGCGTCAAGCGCACCGCGCGTTGCGTCCGGGGCATGGCAAAAACCGTCAGGCGCGCTGGCGGAATCGGTTATTGCCCGCCGGCCCGGCAGTGCCGCACACTGCTGCGGCAGCCGCGCCACGCGGCACCGATGATCACAGACCATCACAGACGATAACAGGCACCATGTCCCGGGCAGCGTCCGCGGCAGGAGCCGGACAAACTGGAGACACCATGCGCGACTACGCCCAGGCCTACGACGGCTTTTCCTATGACGAGGCGGTGGCCCGGCAACTGCACGGCAGCCTCGATGCGATCAACGCCTGCGTGGAATGCTGCGACCGCCATGCCGAGGCTGGCCGCATCGCGCTGTACTGGGAAGGCCGCGACGGCAACGCGCGCAGCTGGACGTTTGCCGAACTGCAGGCGCTGTCGGCGCAGTTTGCCGGCTTTTTGAGGGCGCAGGGCGTGCAGCCGGGAGATCGCGTGGCGGGGCTGCTGCCGCGCACGGCCGAGCTGCTCGTGACCATCCTGGGTACCTGGCGCGCCGGTGCGGTGTACCAGCCGCTGTTCACGGCGTTCGGTCCCAAGGCCATCGAGCACCGGCTCAACAGCTCGGGCGCGAAAGTGGTGGTCACGGATACCGTCAACCGTCCCAAGCTCGATGAAGTGGAGGGCGCGCCGCCGGTCGTCACCGTGGCCGGCACCAGCGAGGCGCCCGGGGACGCAGCTTCCGGCGATTTCAGCTTCTGGGCCGAGCTGGCGCGCCAGCCGGCCAGCTTCGAGCCGGTCATGCGCGGCGGCGACGATCCCTTCCTGATGATGTTCACCTCGGGCACCACCGGGCCGGCCAAGCCGCTGCTGGTGCCGCTGAAGGCCATTGCCGCGTTTGCCGGGTACATGCGCGACGCGGTCGACCTGCGCGACGAAGACGCCTTCTGGAACCTGGCCGACCCGGGCTGGGCCTACGGCCTCTACTATGCGGTGACGGGGCCGCTGTCGCTGGGGCACGCCACCACCTTCTACGATGGCCCGTTCACCGTGGAAAGCACCTGCCGCGTGATCCGCAAGTACGGCATCACCAACCTGGCGGGATCGCCCACCGCCTACCGGCTGCTGATCGCCGCCGGGCAGGCCGTGTCGGAACAACTGCGCGGGCAGCTGCGCGCGGTCAGCAGCGCCGGCGAGCCGCTGAACCCCGAAGTGATCCGCTGGTTCGCCAGCGAGCTGGACGCGCCCATCCACGACCACTATGGCCAGACCGAACTCGGCATGGTGCTGTGCAACCATCATGCGCTGTCGCACCCGGTGCGCATGGGCGCCGCGGGCTTTGCCAGCCCGGGCCACCGGGTGGTCGTGGTCGACGACGAGCAGCGCGAACTGCCCGCCGGGCAGCCCGGCACGCTGGCGCTGGACCTGGAGCGCTCGCCGATGTGCTGGTTCGGCGGCTACCATGGCACGCCGACCAGTGCGTTCGCCGGCCACTATTACCTGACCGGCGACTCGGCCGAACTCAACGACGACGGCAGCATCAGCTTTATCGGCCGCGCCGACGATGTCATTACCACCTCGGGCTACCGCGTCGGCCCGTTCGACGTGGAAAGCGCGCTGATCGAGCATCCGGCCGTGGTCGAGGCCGCGGTGATCGGCAAGCCGGACCCCGAGCGCACCGAGCTGATCAAGGCCTTCGTCGTGCTCGACCGGCAGCACGCGGCCACGCCCGAGCTGGCCGAGGCGCTGCGCCAGCATGTGCGCAAGCGCCTGGCCGCCCATTCCTATCCGCGCGAGATCGAGTTCGTCGCCGAGCTGCCCAAGACCCCAAGCGGCAAGGTCCAGCGTTTCATCCTGCGCAACCAGGAGGTGGCGCGCGCCCGCGAGGCAGCCTCGGCCTGAGCCCGGACGCCCCTGGACCGCTTCCTATAATGAGGAAGCGGTTGCCAGGTCCCCGGCGGTGATGGAGGCCGCGGCGCCGCGCCAGGCGCGCCCGCAGGCCGGGCGCACGTCTTTTCATCTCCAGACCATTCGGGCGAGGCGATCAAAATGCAGACTAGCGAAGCGGTGCTGACGCAGGCGCGCGCAGCCTTGGCGCATGTGCCTTATCAGGGGCATGTTCTCCATCCCACCATCCAGTTGCGGCTGTCGGACGGCGCGCTGATCCTGGAGGGCGAGGTAGCCGATATCGTCGACAAGACCCGCGCGGCCACCGCGCTGCGGCGCGTGGACGGCGTGACCAGCGTGATCGACCATCTGCGCGTGATGAACGGCAGCGTCACCGTCGGCGACGGCGAACTGCGCGATGCGGTATGCGAGCGCCTGCTCAATGCCATCGAATTCCGTAGCTGCAGGATCTGCGCGCGCGTCAAGGGCCAGCACGAGACCGTGCGGGAGCCCGTGGGCGAACGCAGCGGCTGGATCGAGGTCGAGGCGCATGACGGCGTGGTGACGCTGTGGGGCCAGGTGATCAGCCTGTCGCACATGCGCCTGGCCGGCGTGCTGGCCTGGTGGTCGCGCGGCTGCCGCTGCGTGGTCAATGAGCTGGTGGTGGCACCCGCCGAAGCCGACCGCGACGATGAGATCACCGAGGCGCTGATGCTGGTGCTGGAGACCGATCCCTTTGTCGACGCGGCCCAGGTCAGCGTGCGTACCGAAAACCGCGTGGTCACGCTGGAAGGCTGCGTCGCCAGCGAGAACACGCGCCGGCAGGTCGAGCGCGACGCGTGGTACGTGCAGGGCGTGGAGGACGTGGTCAACCACATCTCGCTGCGCGCCTGACCTTGCCCCTTGCCGCCGCCTAGCCCGGCATGCCGCGCCGGGCCGCCGCATCCTCCATGCGCCAGTAGCGCCGCCGCGCGCGCAGCGCGAAGCGCGCGCGATAGTCCGACATCGACATCGCCGCGATGCGCTGGAACAGCCGCCTGAACGCGGCCGCGTCGCTGTAGCCGCAGGCTTCGGCGATCGCCTGCGTGCCGTGCAGCGTCACCTCCAGCAGCATGCGCGCGCGCTCCACGCGCAGCGTGTGCAGGTAGTCCAGCGGCGTCATGCCGGTGACCTGCCGGAAATGCCGCAGCAGGGTCCGCTCGCTGACCGCCGCGGCCTGCGCCACCGCAGCCAGCTGGTAGGGCTCGGCCACATGTTCCTGCAGCCACTGGACAGCCCGGTAGACCGGGCTGTCCGCCGTGCGGCTGAGCCAGCGCTGCGACACCAGCGCCGGCACGCTGCGCTGGCGTTCGGGCTGGTACAGCATCAGCTGCGCGGCGGCCTGCGCCAGATCGGGGTCGTGCAGGTGGCCCAGCACGCGCAGCATGAATTCCACCTGCAGCGCGGGCGCCACGCAAGAGAACACCTGCCCGTGCACGCTCATGGCCTGGTCCCCGCCCAGGTCCGCGCGCGGGAACTGGTGCGTCATCCAGCTCTGGTACATCCACGGCGCGCCGCTGCGGGCGCCGTCCAGCAGGCCGAGCTGCAGCGGCAACAGCATCCCCGACGAACACGCGGCAAGCCAGCCGCCGGCTGCCACATGGCGCTCGACCATGCGCAGCGCGGCGGTATCGCCGCGGACGATGTCGCCGAGCTGGTGCGCATTGCTGGCCAGCAGGGCCGGGATCACCAGCAGCGAGCGGCTGCCCGCGGCGCGGATGCGGCGCGTGGAGGCTTCCAGGCCCGGCAGGTCGGCCGACAGCATGCGGCCGTTGGCGCCGCACAACTGCCAGCTCAACGTCGGCGCGGCATCGGGGCGCTGCAGGCTGGCCACGCCGGCGACGGTGCGCAGCACGTCGAGCGTGGTGAAGAGGGTGCCGGGCATCGCATGGGGCAGCCATAGCAGGCGGACATGCAGGGGTGTTGCGGACGCGGCGGGGGTGTCGGGGACCAGTGGATCAGTGGGGGCGCGCATGTCAGGGGCAATTGGTGCAGGGTCGATCGCGGGCCAGGCGTGGCGGGATCGGCATTGTGATTGGCGATATTGATCCTCCCCATGCCCGCTGGCAAGGGCTAGCATCTTGCACGTTGTGCCGTGCATGCCGGCGTTGCGACACGGCATGGCCCCAACAAGCTTCCAAGATCCCAACAAGACCAACCCGAGGAGATTCCATGCCGTTTTCCGTTCGACACGTTGCCGTTGCCGCCGCCCTGGCACTTGCCGGCGCAGGCCGCCTGGCCGCTGCCGCCCAGCCTGATGCTGCGCTGCTGGCCGCTGCCCGCACCGCCCAGCCGGCGGTGGTGCAGTCGCTCAAGGAGATGGTGTCGATCGAATCCGGCAGCGCCAACGCGCAGGGCCTGGCCCAGATGGCCAGCTACACCGAGAAGCGGCTGCAGGCGCTGGGCGCCAGGGTGGAGCGCGTGCCGGTCGCCAAGGGCCCGGGCACCATGGTCAAGGGCACGTTTATCGGCAACGGCAAGCGCCGCATCATGCTGATCGCCCACATGGACACGGTCTATCCGGAAAACACGCTGGCGACGCAGCCGATCCGCGAGGAGGGCAACCGGCTCTACGGCCCCGGCATTGCCGACGACAAGGGCGGCATTGCGGTCATCCTGCATTCGCTGGAGATCCTGAAGAACAAGGGCTGGCGCGACTACGCGCAGATCACCGTGCTGTTCAACCCCGACGAGGAAGTGGGTTCGGTCGGCTCCGGCGAAACCATTGCCACGCTGGCCGCGCAGCATGACGTGGTGCTGTCGTGCGAGCCCACTGCCGCCAAGGACGTGGTCAAGGCCGAGTCGCTGCTGCTGGGCGCGTCCGGCACCGCCACCGCCACCATGCAGGTCAAGGGCCGCGCCGCGCATGCCGGCGCCGCGCCCGAGCGCGGCCGCAATGCGCTGGTCGAGCTGGCCTACCAGCTGCAGCAGACCCGCGACGTCGCCACGCAGGTGCCCGGCTCGCAGCTGAACTGGACCCAGGCGCAGGCCGGCACGGTGCGCAACCAGATCCCCGAAAGCGCGGTGGCCTATGGCGACGTGCGCACCACGGCCAGCGGCGCCGCCGAGAGGCTGAAGGTCGTGCTGCAGGACAAGGTCAGATCGGGCCAGCTGGTGCCCGACACGCAGACCACGGTGACGATGGAGGAAGGCCGCCCGCCGTTCGTCGCCGACGCCCGCGGCCGCGCGCTGGCCAGGCGCGCGCAGGAGATCTACGCGGAGCTGGACGGCCGCACCCTGGCACTGGCCGAAAGCACCGGCGGCGCCACCGACGCGAGCTACGCCGCGCGCTCGGGCAAGCCGGCGGTGGTGGAGAGCTTCGGCCTGGCGGGATACGGCTACCACGCGCGCGACGAGTACATCGAGCTGGATTCGATCGTGCCGCGGCTGTACCTGATGACGCGGATCCTGGAGGATATTGGACGCAACTGAGCGGGGGCAACTAAGGGGGCGCAACTGAGCGGGGCGCGCCACCGAGGCCCGGGCCGGTGTGCGTAGGATGGCACCCGCGGGCGCCGAGGTGGCGCGTCAGGTATGAGCCATGCGCCGCCGGCGGCCACAGGCCGCGGCATCCTGCTACAGTGTCAACGCCGCCCGCAAGTGGCGGCCATGACAAGACATAGTGGGGAGACCGCAGCATGAACCGCAAAGGCCTGGTCGATGCCGCCTCGGCATTGGAAGACCTGGCGGCCGGCAATGTGCCGGCTGCCGCGCAAGTCGCGGCAGGCGCCGCCGCGCTGGAGAAGATCCATGCCGATTACCCGGGCTGGCGCGACGTCGGCGATGCCCTGTTCGGCCTCAAGGCCCTTGCCAGCGGCAGTGCCATGGACCTGGACGCCAATGGCCGCCAGCGCGCCGGCCGCCTGGCCGACGTCGTGCGCAGCCTGATCGACCAGATCTGAACGGCCCGGCTACAGCATCGACTCGATCGGCAGGATCGACAGGAACCAGATGCCGAGCCGCCGCCACCAGCTGGTGTTGGGTTCGGTGTCGTAGCGCACCACCTCGTTGCCGCGCCGCTCCAGCCAGTACAGCTTGCCCTGCTCGTCGAGCTTGACCTGGTAGGCCGCTTCCGGCACCACCGTGGCGAAGGTCGATTCGATGCGGCCGGCCAGAGCCGGGCTGTCGATGACGAAGCCCAGCTCGGTATTGAGGTGGGCCGAGCGCGGGTCGAAATTGAACGAGCCGACGAACACGCGGCTGGCGTCCACGCCAAAGGTCTTGGCGTGGAGGCTCGAGCCGGAACTGCCGAACGGGCCGGCGCGGTTCTCTTTCTTGTCCGGTGCCGCCGACCGCCGCAGCTCATACAGGTCCACGCCTGCCTCCAGCAGCGCCTTGCGGCGCTTGGCATAGCCCGAATGGACGGCGGCGACGTCGGTGGCCTCCAGCGCGTTGGTCAGCACGCGCACCGCAACGCCCTTTTCGGCCAGCTGCGAGAAATACGCGGTGCCCGCGGTGGACGGGACGAAGTAGGGCGAGACCAGGTCCAGCTCGCGCTGGGGTTCGCCCAGGATCTCGCGCAGCTGATGCGCGACCAGCGTGTCGCGTTCCGCCTCGCCAAGGGCCTTGGCGGGATCGTCGCTGACGATGCGCGCCCTGGCCCACTCGAACTCCAGCGTGCCGTCGAGCATGTGCCGCACGTCGGGCACCTCGCGCAGCGCCGCCACGTAGGCCGCAGCGGCCGGGTTCTGCTCCACCGCGCGGGCGTTGCCGGCCAGTTCGTCCAGGCGCTCCATGCTGACCGGCGGCACCAGCCGGTCCACCGGGTATGCCGAAGCGCTCGCCCAGTAGCGGTCGAAGTCGTGCGCCACGTCGGCGGCGGCGGGGCCGATCGCAATCACGTCGAGGTCGGCGAACAGCACGCCGTCCGTGGCCCCGAAGTATTCGTCGCCGACATTGCGCCCGCCGATGATCGTGGCGACGCCGTCGGCGGTGAACGACTTGTTGTGCATGCGCCGGTTCAGGCGCCGGAAATCGGTCAGGAAATTGAGCGCCTTGGGCTGGCGCAGCACGAACGGGTTGAAGATCCGCACTTCGGCCTGCGGGTGCGCGTCCATGGCCGCGAGCAGCTCGTCCATGCCCGACAGCCCGTTGTCATCGAGCAGCAGGCGCACGCGCACGCCGCGGTCGGCGGCCTCGTGCAGCGCCTCCAGCAGCAGCGTGCCGGTCAGGTCGTTGCGCCAGATGTAGTACTGCACGTCGAGCGTGCGCTGCGCCGTGCGTGCCAGGTGGATGCGCGCGGCGAAGGCGGCCTGGGCGTTGTTCAGCGGGTGGATGCCGCTGAGCCCGGGGTGGCCGGCCAGCGCGGCCGCGATCGCGCGGCCCAGCGGCGTGGCCGCGGCCTCGGCGGGCGTGATGGCGGTGGATTCGGTGCGATTGTCCAGCGGCGGCAGCGCGCAGCCGCCCAGCAGGGCGGCGCAGCACAGCACCAGCGAACTGGCGTGCAGGCGGTGGTGGGGCACGAACGCAGCGTCTGTGGGCAATGGCATGGCTATGGTCGGTGCGTCCCGCGGGCGGGGCCGCGCGTGTCGGCAATGACCGCCATGTTGCCATGCCCTGACCCTCTCCCGCGAGCGGGAGCGGAGATACTTTAGGTGCGAAACGCCTGCGACTTACGAAGCCGCCACTACCCCACAGGCAATGCGTCCGCCCGCATTGCCGGTCGGCTGCGTCTTGTAGTCGTCCGGATCCTTGTGCACCACCACTGCGCGCCCGATCACGCTGTTGGCTCCGGTACCCACCGACAGGTCCGGCAGCAGCATGCTGACCCTGGCATTGCCGCTCGAGTCGGCAGTGATGTTGTTCATGTCGCCGGCGTGGTGATCAGGCATGGTCATCTGGCCGTGCGGCTTGCCACCCGGATTGAAATGGCCGCCGGCGCTCATCGCGTCGGGCGCGGAACAGTCGCCCTTTTCATGGACGTGGAAGCCATGGACGGTATTCGGCGGCAGTCCTGTGATCGAGGCGGTCATCAGCACGCCGCCCGGCTGCTGCTGGAAAGTCACGGTGCCGGCGGTATTGGTGCCGCTCTTGGGCTGCAGCGCGGCCGCGGCGCGGGCACCGCTCGTGGTCGACGACGATGCGGCGGCAGCGCTGGCGCTGGCGCCGGTGGCGCTGGATGAGGCCGAGGCGCTCTTGCCGGAACCGGCGCAGCCGGCCAGCACCACGGTGGCGGCAACGCAGGCGGCCAGGGGGATAAGCACTTGTTTCATCGGAATCCTCTTCTCGTCGTGATTTCGGATGAAACAGTATAGGACGGGCAACGCGCTCGCGGCTTCCGGTTTTGTCCTGCCAGGCACGTTTCGGAGGCTCCGGCGCTTGCAACTTGCGTCAGGGCGCGCTCAGGCCGCCACCGCGAGGCGCTGCTGTACCGCACCAAAATGCGGGTGGCGCGAGAACAGGTCCGCCGCCCAGTTGACAAACACCCGCACCTTGGCCGACAGGTGCCGGTTCTGCGGATACATCGCCGAGATCGGCAACTCGTCGGTCTGCCAGTCGGCCAGGATCTCGACCAGCCGGCCGCTGGCCACGTAAGGCTCGGCCATGGCGCGCGAGATGCGGGCGATGCCATGGCCTTCCAGCGTGCAGCCCACGTAGACCTCGGGATCGTTGGTCGAGATCGCCGAGGGCAGCAGTACCTCGCCGCGCTCCGTGCCGCGCGCCATCGGCCACGGCATCTCGCGTCCGGTGCGGTTGGACAGGTAGTTCACCGCCTTGTGCTGCGCCAGCTCGGCCAGGTCGCCCGGCGTGCCGGCGCGGTTCAGGTAGATCGGCGAGGCGTAGAACGCCAGCTTTACATGGCCGATGCGTCGGGCCACCATCGATTCGTCCAGCGGGATCCCCACGCGCAACACCACGTCGACGCCTTCCTGCAGCAGGTCGATGGGCTTGCCGTTGATGGTCAGTTCGAGCTTCAGGTCGGGGTAGGCCTGCAGGAAGTCATTCAGTGCAGGCACGAGAACCAGGTTGGCCAGCGGCGCGGTGGTGTCGACCGACAAGGTGCCGCGCGGCGAATTGTTCTGCCGCGTCAGCGACTGCTCGGCTTCTTCCACGTCCGCCAGGATGCGCACGCAGCGTTCGTAGTAGGCCGCGCCGTCGTTGGTCACGCTGATGCGGCGCGTGGTCCGGTGCAGCAGCTTGACGCCGAGGTGCGTCTCCAGGTTCTGGATCAGGCGGGTCAGCGTGGCCTTGGGCAGGTCCAGCGATTCGGCGGCGCGCGCAAAGCTGCCGACGTCCACGACCCGTGTGAATGCCTGCATTGATACGAGACGGTCCATGATGAGGTTCCGACGAGAGATCCGAACGGCGTGCCGCGCGCGCTCGTGACGCGCACGGCGTGGCTTGTGGTTGTGATTGGGGGAGTGCTGCCGGCTGGCTGGCGCCGGATGCGCGGGGGCGCGGGCCGGCGTGGGTTTGTCAGGGCGAGCAGCGCCCGCAACGAAGGCAGGGTTGCGGGTCGCCATGCGTGCCAGGAACTGGAGTGAATCACATTTTCGATGACCTTGTCACGCGTGGGGTTTCGGCCATCGGGAGTGGTTCGATTATTCCAATCCCGGAACAGTGCATTGGCGATCTCTCGCTTTATCCCATCCTCGTCAATCACCATAATCCGTTGCATCGCAACACTCAAGCGCATTGTTTTTCCCGTGCGCCGGACGCCATGCCAAACCAGCCAGGCCAACGCCAGAACGCCGCTTCCGCCGCCACCGGCCAGGGCGAGCCGCGCGTGGTCGAGCACACGGTAACGAGCGACGGCCGCGAGATCGCGGTGTGCGTGTGCTACCCGCCGGGCTATCCCGCGCCGGGCGCCGAGGCGGCCACGTGGCTGCCCTGGCTGGTGTACCTGCATGCCGGCGGCTTTGTCGATGGCGGCCTGGAGCGGGCGCGCAAGCTGGTGCAGGACCTGGCCAGGGCGGTGCCGGCCGTGGTGGTGACGCCGGCCTATTCGCTGGCGCCCGAAAACCCGTTCCCGGCCGCGCCTGAAGATGCGCACAGCACGGTGCAATGGGTGCTGCGCAACGCCCGGCGCCTGAAGCTGGACAAGACCCGCTTCGCGCTGGTGGGTGAGGAAGCCGGCGGCAACCTTGCGATCGCGCTGGCGCAGATGCTGCGCGACCGCGGCACCGCGCAGCCGCGCGGCCAGTGGCTGATCCGGCCGGTGACCGACCCCTGCCTGCAGCACGCATCGTGCGCGGGCTTCGGCAGCGGGCAGGTGCTGATGGAAACGTTGCGGCGCATGGCCTGCAACTATCGCGATTACTTGCCGACGCCGGCGGACAGCGTGCATCCCTATGCCGCGCCGGCGATGGCTTCGCGCCTGGCCGGGCTGCCGCCCACGCTGGTCCAGGTCGCGGAACAGGATACGCTGCGCGCTGAAGGCGAGGCCTTCGCGCAGCGGCTGGGCAAGGCCGGTGTGCCGGCCCAGGCCATGATCATGCCCGGCGCCTGTGGCGACGGCGTGGAAGAGACCCATGACGCGTGTCAGGCATGGGTCGACGAAGGTGCGCGGTTCCTGCAGCGATGTCTGGCTGCGGCCGACGATACCTCACCCCTGACCGAACGCCAGGCTGGCGCAAGCGCCAGCCGGCCTGGAGCCAAGCCCGCCGGCTGAGCCGCTCCAGCCAATCGCCAGCCGGCTCTGTATCGGCCAGAGCCAGGTCCGCCGGTTTGCATGGGCGGACCTAAGTCCGACTATCCAATCTGAATCGGTTCCGATCCGCCCTGCGCGGACCGGCAGGCGGCGTTCGGCCATTTGCTTTTCCGGTTGAAGAAAACCCGAACAGGAGTTTGAGAAATGCAGCAGCATAAGCGACATACCCTGATTGCCCTTGCCATCGTCGTGGTGCTCGGTGCCGGCGTGGCCGGCGCGGTCCTGCGCCCGTGGCACAGCGGCGAGGCCCATGCCAACACCCCGCCGCCGGCCCCGTCGATCGAAGTGGCCGCCGCGGTGGGCCAGACCATCACGGAGTGGGACGAGTTCTCCGGCCGACTGGAGGCGGTCGACCGCGTGGAGATCCGCCCGCGCGTGGGCGGCACCATCGATGCGGTCCACTTCCGCGAGGGCGCGCTGGTGAAGAAGGGCGATCCGCTCTTTACCATCGACCCGCGCCCCTACGCCGCCGAAGTGGCACGCGCCGAGGCCGCGCTGGCTGCCGCGCAAGTCCGCGCGGGGCACGCCAGGAGCGAGGGCGAACGCGCGCAGCGGCTGCTGGACGACAACGCCATCTCGCGCCGCGAGTTCGACGAGCGCATCCACGCCGCGCGCGAAACCAGCGCCAACGTGCGCGCCGCGCAGGCACAACTCGAAGCCGCGCGCCTGAACCTGACCTATACGCGCATCATCGCGCCGGTGTCCGGGCGCGTGTCGCGTGCCGAGATCACCGTGGGCAACCTGGTGGCGCCGGGCACGGCCACGCCGGCGCTGACCACGGTGGTGTCGGTGTCGCCGATCTACGCGAGCTTTGAGATCGACGAGCAGAGCTACCTGCGCTACACCGCGCCGGGCGCCGGCGGCGGGCAGGCCAACCTGCCGGTCTACCTCGGCCTGGCCAACGAAGACGGCCACCCGCACCAGGGCAAGATCCAGTCGGTCGACAACCGGCTCGATACTCGCAGCGGCACCATCCGCGTGCGCGCGGTGTTCGACAACGACGACGGCCGGCTGCTGCCGGGCCTGTACGCCAAGGTCAAGATGGGCGGCGGCGCGCCGCACGCGGCGGTGCTGGTCAACGACCGCGCCGTCGGCACCGACCAGGGCAAGAAGTTCGTGCTGGTGCTCGACAAGGCCAACAAGCTGGTCTACCGCGAAGTCGAGCTCGGACCCAACTACGAAGGCCTGCGCGTGATCCGCAAGGGGCTGAAGCCGGGCGAGAGCATCGTCGTCAACGGGCTGCAGCGGGTGCGGCCGGGCGACACGGTTCAGCCCAAGGCGGTGGCCATGGCATTCCGCAGCGAGCTGGAGCCGCGTCCGGCGGCGCCTGATCGCAAGCAGGCCGCCGCCGGGAAGGGCGACGCGGACGCCAAGCCGGTGAGCTGATCCGCCTACCGACAGCAGTAAACCTTTAGCGCTCCCCCTGCAGATGTGGATGGCGCCCGCCACGGCGGGCCGCCAGGGGGACCGCTACGCCAACGCAGGCAGAGACCAAGATGAACCTCTCCAAATTCTTTATCGACCGCCCCATCTTCGCCGGGGTGCTGTCGGTGCTGATCTTCCTGATTGGCGCCATCTCGATGTTCAAGTTGCCGATCTCGGAGTACCCGGAAGTGGTGCCGCCGTCGGTGGTGGTGCGCGCGCAGTATCCGGGCGCCAACCCCAAGGTGATCGCCGAAACCGTGGCTTCGCCGCTGGAAGAGCAGATCAACGGCGTCGAGGACATGCTGTACATGTCGTCGCAGTCCAACAGCGACGGCCTGCTCACGCTGACCGTGACCTTCAAGCTGGGCACCGACCCGGACAAGGCGCAGCAGCTGGTGCAGAACCGCGTGTCGCAGGCCGAGCCGCGCCTGCCGGAAGACGTGCGCCGGCTGGGCATCACCACGGTCAAGAGCTCGCCGGACCTGACCATGGTGGTCCACCTGGTCTCGCCCAACGACCGCTACGACATGACGTACCTGCGCAACTACGCGGTAATCAACGTCAAGGACCGCCTGGCGCGGATCCAGGGCGTGGGCCAGGTGCAGCTGTTCGGCTCGGGCGACTACGCCATGCGCGTGTGGCTCAACCCCGAGAAGATGGCCGAGCGCCAGCTCGCCACCAGCGATGTCATCAAGGCCATCCGCGAGCAGAACGTGCAGGTGGCGGCCGGCGTGATCGGCCAGTCGCCGTCGCTGCCGGGCGCCGACCTGCAGCTGTCGGTCAATGCGCAGGGCCGCCTGGGCACGGTGGAAGAGTTCGGCGATATCGTCGTGCGCACCTCCGCCGACGGCGCGGTGACCTACCTGAAGGACGTTGCCCGCATCGAGCTGGGCGCGTCCGAGTACGCGCTGCGCTCGCTGCTGGACAACAAGCCGGCAGTGGCCATCCCCATCTTCCAGGCGCCGGGCTCCAACGCCATCCAGATCTCGGATGACGTGCGCAAGACCATGGAAGAGCTGAAGCAGAACTTCCCGGACGGCATCGACTACAGCATCGTCTATGACCCCACGCAGTTCGTGCGCCACTCGATCGAGGCGGTGACGCATACGCTGTTCGAGGCCATCGCGCTGGTGGTGCTGGTGGTGATCCTGTTCCTGCAGACGTGGCGCGCATCGATCATTCCGCTGCTGGCGGTGCCGGTGTCGATCGTCGGTACCTTCGGCCTGATGCATGCGTTCGGCTTCTCGATCAACGCGCTGTCGCTGTTCGGGCTGGTGCTGGCCATCGGTATCGTGGTCGACGACGCGATCGTGGTGGTGGAAAACGTCGAGCGCAACATCGAGGAAGGGCTGACGCCGAAGGAGGCCACCTACAAGGCCATGCGCGAAGTCAGCGGCCCCATCATCGCCATCGCGCTGACGCTGATCGCCGTGTTCGTGCCGCTGGCCTTCATGACCGGCCTGACCGGCCAGTTCTACAAGCAGTTCGCGCTGACGATCTCGATCTCGACCATCATCTCGGCGTTCAACTCGCTGACGCTGTCGCCGGCGCTGTCGGCCCTGCTGCTGAAGAGCCATGACGCGCCCAAGGACTGGCTGTCGCGCGGCATGGACCGCGTGTTCGGCGGCTTCTTCAAGCGCTTCAACAACTTCTTCGGCCGCAGCGCGGAAAGCTATGGCCGCGGGGTGAAGGGCGTGATCCGCCGCAAGGGTTCGGTGTTCGGCGTCTATGCGGTGATGCTGGCGCTGACCTGGGGCGTGTTCCAGCTGGTGCCCAAGGGCTTCGTGCCGGCGCAGGACAAGCAGTACCTGGTGAGCTTCGCCAAGCTGCCCGACGGCGCCACGCTGGACCGCACCGAGGACGTGATCCGCAAGATGAGCGAGATCGCGCTGAAGCATCCGGGCGTGGAATCGGCGGTGGCCTTCCCGGGCCTGTCGATCAACGGCTTCACCAACAGCCCGAGCGCCGGCATCGTGTTCGCCACGCTCAAGCCGTTTGAAGAGCGCAAGAGCGCAGAGCTGTCGGGCGCGGCCATTGCCGCCGACCTCAACCAGAAGTATGGGGCGATCCAGGATGCCTTTATCGCGGTGTTCCCGCCGCCGCCCGTGCAGGGCCTCGGCACCATCGGCGGCTTCAAGCTGATGATCGAGGACCGTGCGGCGCTGGGCTATGACGCGCTGTTCGAGGCAACCAATGCCTTCGCCACCAAGGCGCGCGCCACGCCCGAGCTGACCGGCATCTTCAGCAACTACCAGGTCAACGTGCCGCAGCTCGACGTCAAGCTGGACCGCGTCAAGGCCAAGCAGCTGGGCGTGCCGGTGACGGAGGTGTTCGACACGCTGCAGACCTACCTGGGCTCGGCGTACGTCAACGACTTCAATAAGTTCGGCCGCACCTACCAGGTCAAGGTGCAGGCGGATGCGCCGTTCCGCGCCCATGCCGAGGACATCCTGCAGCTGAAGACGCGCAACGCCGCCGGCGACATGGTGCCGCTGTCATCGCTGGTGCAGGTGAAGCAGGGCTTCGGTCCGGACAGCGTGGTGCGCTACAACGGCTTCACGGCTGCCGACATGAACGGCGGGCCCGCGCCGGGGTTCTCGTCAGGGCAGGCGCAGGCCGCCGCCGAGCGCATCGCCGCGGAAACGCTGCCGAAGGGCATGAAGTTCGAATGGACCGAGCTGACCTACCAGGACATCCTGGCCGGCAATGCGGGCGTCTGGATCTTCCCGCTGTGCGTGCTGCTGGTGTTCCTGGTGCTGGCTGCGCAGTATGAAAGCCTGACGCTGCCGCTGGCGGTGATCCTGATCGTGCCGATGAGCCTGCTGGCGGCGATGACGGGGGTGTGGCTGACGCAAGGCGACAACAACATCTTCACGCAGATCGGTTTCATCGTGCTGGTGGGGCTATCCGCGAAGAACGCGATCCTGATCGTGGAGTTTGCGCGCGAGCTCGAGCATCACGGCCGTACCGTGGTGCAGGCCGCGATCGAAGCGAGCCGCTTGCGCCTGCGTCCGATCCTGATGACGTCGTTCGCTTTCATCATGGGCGTGGTGCCGCTGGTGGTGTCCAGCGGTGCCGGCTCGGAGATGCGCCATGCGATGGGCGTGGCGGTGTTCGCGGGCATGCTCGGCGTGACTTTCTTCGGGCTGTTCCTGACGCCGGTGTTCTACGTGGCGCTGCGTTTGCTGGCCACCCGGGGCCAGCGCCGCGCGGCGGCGCAGGAGCAGGGCGCCGCCCGCCTGACCGCATCGGCTGAATAATGGTGATCAACATGAATGCTGCTGCAATGTCGACAACAAACTACTGGTTGCCGAAGCTGGCTACGCTGGCCGCCGCGCTGATCCTGGCCGGCTGCTCGCTGGCGCCGACCTACAAGGTGCCGGAGACCGCCACGGTGCCGGCCTACAAGGAAGCCGAGGCCGCGCAGGCCGAAGGCGCGCAATGGAAGACCGCGACGCCCGCCGAAGGCCAGCATCGCGGCGAATGGTGGAAGATCTTCGGCGACGGCGAGCTGGACCGCCTGATGGCCGCCGCCGGCGAATCCAACCAGGATCTCGCCATCGCCGCGGCGCGCCTGAAGCAGGCGCGTGCCTTCACCGGCGCGACCGAGGCGGATCTCTACCCGCAGCTCAGTGTGGGGCTCGATCCGACCCGATCCCAGCCGTCGGCCGCGTCGCAAGGCCTGCCTGATGGCACGCGGGTCTCGCCGCAGACCGTGCTGAAGGCCCGCGCCTTCGCCAGCTATGAGTTGGACCTGTTCGGCCGCGTCGCGTCCAGCGTCAATGCCGCGCGCGCCGATGGCGAGGCGGCCGAGGACCTGTACCGCTCGGTGCAGCTCGCGCTGCAGGCCGACGTGGCGCAGGCGTATTTTGCGCTGCGCACGCTCGACAGCGAACGCGACCTGCTGAATGCGACCATCCGGCTGCGTGAAGACGCGCTGAAGCTGCTGAAGAAGCGCTACGACGCCGGCGAGACCACCGACCTTGACCCGGCCCGCGCCGAGGCCGAGCTTGGCACCGCGCGCGCCGACCTGGCCGGCATCGAGCGCCGCCGCGCCAACCAGGAGCATGCGCTGGCGGTGCTGACCGGCGTGCCGCCCGCGGCGTTCTCGCTGCCGGCGCGGCCGTTCGATGCCGCGCCGATCGCGATCCCGGCCGGGCTGCCGTCCGAGCTGCTGGAGCGGCGCCCGGACATCGCCGCGGCGGAGCGGCAGATGGCTGCGGCCAACGCCCGCATCGGCGTGGCCAAGGCGGCGTTCTTCCCGCGCATCACGCTGACCGGGCTGTTCGGCTTTGAATCGGCCGACCTGTCCAACCTGTTCAAATGGTCGTCGCGCACCTGGATGCTGGGGCCACTGATCGGCTCGACCATCGCGCAGACGGTGTTCGACGGCGGCCGCAACAGTTCCAACCTGGCCGGCGCGCGTGCCGCGCACGAGGAAAGCGTAGCCGCGTACCGGCAGACCGTGCTGGTGGCCTTCCGCGAAGTCGAGGACAGCCTGGCCGATGTGCGCTGGCTGAGCCAGCAGGCGGGCGCGTTGGACAGCGCGCTGGGCGGCGCGCGCCGCGCGGCGCGGATCTCGCGCAGCCGCTACGATGCCGGCGCCGTCGACTACCTGACCGTGATCGATGCCGACCGCACCGTGCTGCAGTCCCAGCGCGAGGCCAATGCGGTGGCGGGCTTGCGCGCTGCCGCAACGGTGTCGCTGATCCGCCGGCTGGGCGGCGGCTGGGGGCCGGTGCCGGAGACGGTGGCGGCAACGCAGCCGGTGACGGCCACCGTGCCCGCGCAATGACGCGCCGCAGCGGCATGCCATGACGCGGTGCAACCGCGCGCCGCAAGGGCGTCGATCAGTACGCCGATGCTGGCGCGATGCCCCGGAATCACTACACTGGAAGCATCGCGCCACGCGTCCCCGGCGCCCCGGGACAGGTCTGCGGGCGCCTGGGTTGCATCGTCATGCCTCGCTTCAGGAAACCGGTCTGGGGATTGATCTTTGCCGCGCTCACGGTGGCGCTGCTGCTGGTGCCATTGCCGTGGGCGGACCGCACCAGCATCCACGACGAAGTGGTGATCGCCCGGACTCCGGCCGAGGTGTTCGACTACATTGCCACGCCGCAGCACTGGCCGGCGTGGTATCCCGCCTCGGGCGCGGTAGCGGGGGCCACGGACCATCCGCTGGCGCTCGGTGAGCGCGTGGCCGAAAGCTTCGTGGCGGGCGAGCGCAGCGCCGTGGTGATCTGGACCGTCACCATCAACCAGCGTCCGCGCGTCTGGGCGATTGCGGGCGAGGTGCCGGGCGGGCGCCGGGCCGGTACCATCACCTACAAGCTCACCCCGGCCATGACGCCGTCGCTGACGCCATCGGCGGAAAGCACGCGTTTCGAACGGGAATTCAGCTACCAGTCGCCCACGCTGCTCTTTGCGCTGCTCAATCGCCTGATGCTGCGCTCGCGCCTGCAGTCCGAGTCCGCCGAGGCCGTCAGGCGCCTGAAGGCGAGGCTGGAAGCACCGCAGGCGCCATAGCCTTGCACGGCGGGGCGATCGGCACTAAGTTGGAAACAGCGGCCCATGCCGCTGCAGGAGCTTTGCCATCACCATGACGTCCCGTACCCTTGGCCCCGATACCGCAGACTGAATGTGGCGGCTGGCATTGGGCGCCGCGCTGGCACTGGCGTTGCAGTTCGGCGCGGCACCGCTGCGCGCCCAGCCGCATGAGTCGGGTCCAATCACGATCGGCGGATCGGCGCAAGTGCAGGGGCCGGTGCGGGTCCATGGCACCCTGACCGTCGCCGGCCACGTCTATGCCAGCGGCCCGCTGACCGCAGCATTCTTCACCGGCCCGGTCAGCGCCCGCTCGGTGCCGTATCGCGGCGGCTACCTGAAGGTGTTCAAGGGACCGTTGACCGTGCATGGCGACATGGTGGTCAATGGCGACCTGAACGTTGCCGGACCGCTGACCGTCGATGGCCCGCTTGCCGCCAGCGGCGGCATCGATGCCGACGGGCCGATGCGCGAGCGGGACTACGGCGACTACCGCGACTACCGCCGCTGACTACCGCCGCTGCGTGGCGTTTCCCTGTTGCACAATACCGGCTTTGCAGTCACTGCAATCCGGACGGGGAACACGCATGGCAAAGCAGGGCGAGGGCGCACTGGGCCTGAAGGGCATCGCAATGTTCGAGGCGGCCAAGGGCCTGCTGGTGATCGTCGCCGGCCTGGGGCTGGCCGCGCTGCTGCACCGCGATGCGCAGGCGCTGGCCGAAGCCATCATCCAGCGCCTGCACGTCAACCCCGCCAGCCGCTATCCCACCATCTTCCTGTCGCTGCTCGCGCATCCCGATGACGCGCGCCTGTGGGCGATCGGCGGCTCGGCGGCGGTCTATGCGCTGATGCGCTTCGCCGAGGCCTACGGACTTTGGCGCGGGCTCGCCTGGGGCAACTGGATCGGCATCTGGTCCGGCGGCATCTATATCCCGCTGGAGTTGTACGAAGCCTTTGTCCATCCGAGCTGGCTGCATGGCGGGCTGGCGGCGGCCAACCTGCTGGTGGTGCTGTACCTTGCGCAGGGATTGCTGCTGCGGCGCATGTCGGCCGGCTAGGGCGATCCGGCGGCCAGGGCGAGGTCGATCAGCAAGGGGTCGTGGTCGGAGGACCGGTATGCATCGGGGGCGTAGTAGGCCGGCACCGAAGGCGCGCCCGGGGCCGGCGCATAAGAGAACGCCGCCGGCTCGTCGGCATTGATATGCCACGGCTGCACGGCTACGACATGCCTCGCGGCCGCGGCATCCGCCAGCACATGGTCGAGGTAGCCGGCCTGTCCGTTGTAGACGTAGCTGTAGGCCTGCGGCCCCGCCAGTTTCGCCACCATGTCCGCATAGCCGCGCCGTGCCAGCAGCCGCACCGGATCTTCCATTGCATAGCTGTTCAGGTCGCCGATCACCAGCACGCCCGCGCCGGGGGCGCCGGTCGGCACCATGGCAATCCAGTCGGCCAGGGCGCCGGCGGCCTGCACGCGCGAGGGATTCCAGCATCCTTGCCCATCGCCCTGGTCGGCTTGCGCGCCAGCGGCTTCCGCGCAGTTCTTTGACTTGAGGTGGTTGACCACGACCGTCACTGGCGCGCCGCCGGCCTTTGCCCGGAAGCTGGCGGCAAGCGGCTGGCGGCTGCGGGCGCCCAGCCAGGTGGTGGCGGCACGGCCTACGATCTCCGTGGCGCGGGCGTTGTACAGCAGGCCCACCGCGATGGCATCGCCGCCGAGCGCGGGCGTTCCGGGATCGACGACGCGCCAGTCGGGCCCGAGCCGCGCCGCCAGTTGCCGCACGGCGCTGTCCGGGCCAAAGCCGTTGTTCTGCAACTCCATCAGGCCGATCACGTCGGCATCCAGCGCACGCAGTGCGGCGGCCAGCTTGGCCTCCTGCCGGGCCAGCGCCGCTGCGGTCCGCGCGCCGCGGTTGTCGCCCGAAGCGAGGCCACCACTGCCGCCACCGCCGTTAAGGTAGTTCTGCAGGTTGAATGCCGCCACCCGCAGCGTTGCGGCGGGATGGCGCGCCGGCGCGCGCGGGCGCGGATTTGCGGCCTGGAACGCCGGCGCCCGCGCGCCGCGTACCGGCTGCAGGCGCCACTGCCCGTGGCGCTTCTCCAGCACGCCGGCCACGCCGCTGACGGTATCGCCGGTACGCAACGGATGGCTGGCGGCAAGCTGCGGCGGCGGGTACGGCACCACTTCCGGGTACTGGCGCGTCGAGCCATCGTCGAGCAGCAACCGGTTGCGCAAATTGGCCGCCGCGGCTTGCGCTGCGCCCGCGCCTGGCAAGGCGACCTGCGTGGGCGCGAACGGGCGCCCCACGCTCAGCGCCAGCGTGCCATAGCGCGCCAGTTCATGGGTTTCGCTGACCGTCAGCGTCTGCGGCATCCTGACCAGCATGCCGGCGCGGGCACGCAGGTCGGCATCGCTGGCCGGCAACACCAGCGTTGCCGGCGTGACCGGAATGCCGCTGGCGCAGACCGCCGGCGCATCGGACAAGGTCAGCTGTGTTTGTCCGAATTTTTCCTCGACCCTTCCGGACAGGCGCACGAGGTCGCCCGTACGCGCCACTGCCCGCGGGGCATAGACGAACAGCCCTTCGGAAATGCCCGGCCGCTGCTGGCGCTGGGCGTCGGCCTGCTGCACGAAGAAGCCGCGCAGGCCGCGATCGCCGCTGAAATCCGCGGTGACCACCGCTTCGACATCGACCATCCGGCCGGACCATGCGCCGCCGTCCTGGATTTGGGCAATGGCCGTCGCCGGCGCGCCGCATGGCTGCACGGCGCCAAACGCCGGCGCGGCACCGGGCAGGCAGAGAAGAATGGTGAGGGCAGGGATGCAAAAACTTCCGGGCAGCGGTCGCAAGCGGGTCGGCATGGCAGCTCTGGCAACGAAGTGGCAAGGTCCACGATGCTAGCCGAGCGGTGTAACGGAATGCTTTCCGCGGCATGCGGCGCCGTCGATCGTGCTAAGGTAGTAAGAACCCGCCGGCGCGCGCCGGCCTCCTCCCCAAAGGTAATAAAACCGCCATGATCAAGGAAATCGCACAACTCACCATCAAGCCCGGCATGGAGCGGCAGCTCGAACAGGGCGTCAGCCAGGCCAAGCCGCTCTTCCTGCGCTCGCGCGGCTGCCATGGCGTGCAGCTGTTCCGCTCGATCGAGCAGCCCGAGCAGTACACGCTGGTGGTCGACTGGGAGACCGTGGAGGACCACATGGTCCACTTCCGCGAATCGCCGGAATTCCAGCAATGGCGTGCGCTGGTGGGCGATACCTTCGCTGCACCGCCGAGCGTGCACCACGTATCGCAGGCCCTGTAAGCGCGCGATGAACACACGGCCGGAGCGTCCCCGCCATTTCTCGATGCTGCGCGAACTGCAGCTTGCCGACGTGTTCACGCTCGGCAATGCAGCCTGCGGCATGGGGTCGGTCTTCTTCGCCATGTTCTACGTGGCGGACCAGCAGCTGTCGCACTTCTACACGGCCGCGGCGCTGGCGCCGCTGGCCTTTATCTTCGACGTGCTCGACGGCCGCATCGCGCGCTGGCGCCATGCCCATTCGGCGCTGGGGCGCGAGCTCGATTCGCTGGCCGACGTGATCTCGTTCGGCGTGGGGCCGGCCACGCTGGCGTTTGCCGCCGGCATGCGCGGCGGCTGGGACCTGGCCATTCTGATCTACTTCGTCTGCTGCGGCGTGAGCCGGCTGGCGCGCTTCAACGTCACCGCCGAATCGCTGGCCGCCGGCAGCGACAGCGGCAAGGTGGCGTATTTCGAAGGCACGCCGATCCCGACCAGCGTGCTGCTCACCGCCGTGCTGGCATGGTGTGCCTGGCGAGGACAGCTGGGTGGCGACCTGCCTGGCGGCGCCTGGGTGCTGGGCCCTGCCGTGCTGCATCCGCTGGCGCTGCTGTTCGCGCTGTCGGGCACGCTGATGGTCAGCAAGACGCTGCGCATCCCCAAGTTCTGAAGAATGGCCCGGTGCGTGCGGGAACCCGCGCGCACTGCGTGGGGCTCACGCGCGAACGGGCTCCGCCATGCTTGCCGCACGCTTGCGGCTGGCCATCAGCACCAGCAGCGCCGCCACCAGGCAGGCCGCGCCGGCGCCATACAGCGCCGGCGTATAGGTCAGCAGCAGCGTGCGGGTCATCCCCGCGCCGAACGCCGCCACGGCCGCGCCGATCTGGTGGGCCGCGAAGATCCAGCCGAACACGACCGGCGCGCGCTCGCGCCCGAACGCGGTGGCGGCCAGCTTGACCGTCGGCGGCACGGTGGCGATCCAGTCCAGCCCGTAGAACATGGCAAAGATCGACAGGCCGTACAGCGTGAAGGTCGAATGCGGCAGCCAGAACAGCGACAGGCCGCGCAGCGCGTAGTACCAGAACAGCAGCTTGCGGCTGTCATAGCGGTCCGACAGCCAGCCCGACAGGATCGTGCCGACGAAATCGAAGGCGCCCATCATCGCCAGTGCCGACGCCGCCGGCACCGGGCCCATGCCGAAGTCGCCGCAGAGCGCGATGAAATGCGTCTGGATCAGGCCATTGGTGCTCAGGCCGCAGATAAAAAAGGTGCCGGCCAGGACCCAGAACGCCTGCGTGCGCGCCGCATCGCGCAGCACCGCGAACGGCGCGCGCAGCGTCAGCGGCGCCGGGGGTGCGGACGGCTGCACCGGCGCCGCGGCCGGGACTTCGCCGAACGCCGCCAGGCCCACGTCGGCGGGACGGTTGCGCATCAGGCCCAGCACCAGCATGGCCAGCAGCGCGCACGCGGCCAGCACGGGCAGCACGGCGACGCGCCAGCCCATATGCTCGATCAGCCAGGCAGCCACCGGCAGGAACGCAAGCTGGCCGGTGGCCGAACTGGCGGTCAGCAGGCCGATGACCAGCCCGCGCCGCGCGCTGAACCAGCGGTTGGCGACCACGGCTGCCAGCACCAGCGCGGTCAGCCCGGAGCCGACACCCAGCATCAGCCCCCACGCCACGAAGAGCTGCCACAGCTCGGTCGACACCGTTGCCAGCGCCATGCCGCCTGCAATCAGCGCCAGCGCCGCGCAGACCACGTTGCGCACGCCGAAACGCTCCATCAGGATGGCCGAGAACGGCGCCATCAGCCCGAACAGCGCAAAGCGGAAGGCAAGGATCGACGAGATCTCGTCGGTGTTCCAGCCCATCTCGCGCGCCAGCGGCGACAGGAACGCCCCGGGCAGGCCGAGCGCGGCCGAGGTGGTGAGCATCACCAGGAAGGTAAGGGCGGCGACCAGCCACGCGTAGTGGATGCCGCGCCGGTCGAGCCGGCGGGAAAGGGCTTGCGCGAACATTGGGTTTCTCTGACCTGGGAGTTGGGTGGCGACAGGCGAAAGAGGCCCAGCCCGCCAGCCCGTAGGTGGCAGGGGGAGGGCCCGGCACGTGGTTAAGGGGGGCGGGCTAGGCGGAACTGCCCAGCAAACGGTTGCGGACGGCGTCGAGCATGGCCTCGGAGAGCGGATCGCCCTCGGTTGCGCGCGCCAGCGTCAGCGCGCCGACCAGCATGGCCATGCGGATCAGGGCTTCTTCCTCGCGCACCCGCGGGTCATCGCTGGCTACGGTCGTGGCCATCTCATCGACCAGTACCTTGAAGCCGTCCAGGTAAGCCTGCCGCACCGGCTTGTCGGCGGGCTCGCGCGCAACGTCCACCGCCAGCGAGGAGGCAGCGCAGCCGACGCCAGGGTTAGCGCAGTGCGCAGCGGTCAGGTAAGGCTCGACCAGGTTGGCCAGCATGGTGTGCCGGTCGCCGTTGGCGCGCGCCAGCCGGCGTTCCCAGCGCGCGGCGGATTCTTCAAAGGCGCGCTTGCAGGCCTGCGCGGCGAGCGCGTCCTTGGAGGCAAAGTGGCCATAAAAGCCGCCGTGGGTCAGGCCGGCGCCGGCCATCAGCTCGGCGACGCTGACGCCGTTCAGTCCGCGCTCGCGGAACAGCCGCGACGACGCTTGCTCGATCGCCTCGCGGTTCTTGTCGGCTTGTTCGCGTGATGCGCGTGCCATGTGAAGGACTCCTCGGAATTCTGCCTTGACCGCAGTTTAGATGATGGCCATACTTTATTCAATAGATGTCAGTCATCATCTATAAAACGCCCAAAGCAGCATCCAACCCCTTCAGGAGTTATTCGTCATGCACAATCTTTTCGATCTGAGCGGCCGCGTTGCCGTCATCACCGGATCCACCCGCGGCATGGGCCTCGCCATGGCGCGGGCGCTCGGCAACGCCGGCGCCGCCGTGGTGGTATCGGGACGTGACGGCGAAGCCGCGCGCACCGTCGCCGCGCAGCTGGAAGCGGACGGCATCCGCGCCACCGGCATCGCCTGTGACATTGCCGACGTCGACAGCGTGCGCGCCTTCGCCGAGCAGGCTCTGGCCGCGTACGGCCGGGTCGATGCGCTGGTCCTCAACGCGGCGGCCGGCGCCACGCCGGGTTCCATGCTGACGCAAGGCCCCGAGCTGTTCGATGCGGCCATGGCCGGCAATGTGCGCGGCAACCTGATGCTGGTGAACGCGCTGGCACCGCAGATGGCCGAGCGCCGCGATGGCTCGATCACTTTCATGTCGAGCATCGCGGCCAAGCGCGGCTCGGCGTTCCTTGGCCTGTACAGCGTGACCAAGGCAGCGATCGACCAGGCCATGCGCAGCCTTGCGCTGGAGCTCGGCCCGTCCGGCATCAACGTCAATGCCATTAACCCGGGCCCGGTGCGCACGGAATTCTCGCGCGATGCCTTGTGGGGCGACCCGGAGCGCGAAGCGCGGCTGGCCGCGGGCGTGCCGATGCGCCGCATCGGCGAGGCGGAAGACGTGGCGGGGCTGGCGGTGCTGCTGGCGGCGCCGGCCGGACGCTTTATCCATGGCCAGAGCATCGGCGTGGATGGGGGCTTGTCGGCGCAGTAAGGCGATGCGCGGCCAGGCGCAGCGGCGCAATTGAACGGCCATCGGCAAATCACTATGATGAATTTCCCGATGGCCGATAAGGCCTGGAAATGCCGGCGTGGCGCCCCTGGCGAGCCGAGAGAGCGGAGCATTGCATCATGCAGACAACGAGCGCGAGCATTCCGTCGACCCTGGTGGCGGTGCGCCCGGACCGGGAAATCGCCACCAGCCAGAAGCTGCCGTATTTCGTTGGCATTTCCGGCACGACGGCAGGCGCGAGGGCATTGTCGATGCACCTTGTCGTGGTCCCACCCGGCGCGCACGCGGAAGCCCATGTCCATTGCGAGCACGAGACCGCCATCTACGTGCTGGAGGGCAGGGTGGAAACCCGCTACGGCCCCGGCTTGCGAGATTCCGTGGTCACCGGGGCGGGCGAGTTCCTGTTTATCCCGCCCGGTGTTCCGCACCAGCCATTTAATCTCAGCGCCACCGAGCCGGCCCGCGCCATCGTTGCCCGCAACAGCCCGGAGGAGCAGGAGCGGGTACTGCCGTACGATCCTGCCGCGGATACGACTACTCGGTCGCCGTAAAGCCGGAAGCCATGACTACAGGCTTCCACCGCCCCCGCTGGTCCTGGATGGTCTGACGCAGTGCCGCGGCCGGCTGGCCGTTCAGTTCCATGCCCAGCGTCGCCATCCTGTCGCGGAGGTCGCGCGCGCGGACAGCCTCCAGCAGCGCCTTCTCCAACCTGGCAACGGCGGCGGGCGGGGTGCCCGCCGGCACGAACGCAGAGTACCAACCGGAGGCCGTCTCGAAGCCGGGGGCGCCGGCTTCTGCCAGCGTCGGCACGTCAGGCAGCAGCGATGAACGCCTGGTGCCGGTAACGCCGAGGAAGCGGATCTTGCCGGCGCGGTACAGCTCCATCTGCCCGGCAATGGCGTCGATGCCGATGGGCAGCGTGCCGCCGATCTCATCGGTCAGCATCATCACCACGCCGCGGTACGCCGTGGGCGTCAGCGGCACGCCGATTTCCTTGCCGAGGGTGACGACGCCGAAATGAATGCTGCCGCCGAGGGTCACCAGTCCGACTCCGCCTTTCGAGGGATCGCGCTTCACCCACGCCAGGTATTCCTGCATGGTCCGGTACGGCTGGCCGACGCTGGTCGATGCCACCAGCGGCACATCTGCCAGGTACGCGACAGGGACCAGGTCCTTGTCCGGGTCGTAGGGCAGCTGTTTGTAGGTCAGTGGAAAGATCGTGAACGGCGGCGCCGGTGAAATCAGCAACGTCTTGCCGTCGCCGGGTGAGCGCCGGACATTGTCCAGCGCCAGCCGGGCTGAAGCGCCCGGACGATTTTCCACCAGGACCGGCGTGTCGAGGGATGCGCGCAGCTTCTCGGCCAGCGCACGCGCAAAGATGTCGAGGGCGCCGCCAGGCGCGAATCCAACCACGATGCGCAGCGGGGTATCGGTGGGGGCCGCGAGCGCGGTGGCCGGCAAGACGCCCATGCCCAAGGCAAGGGAAATGCCGACTGCGAGGTTGCGCAGTGCGAATCGGACCGGCATGGTGTCTCCTTTGGGAAGCGAGAATACATCGATCATCAGAACGTCTGGAGCGCGGTGTGTTCGTCCAGCGGATAGATGGGGCGGCTCAGGTTGCGGAAGGGAAACTGGCTGTAGTCCGAGTTGCAGACGCCAGGGCCTGCCACCAGCACGATGTCCTTTGCGATCGGCTCGAAGCCGGCGCGGAAATGCTGGCGCGACTTGATCAGGACATACTTGCGGCGCGACAGGTCGATCCCGGCGTGGGTGAAGACGCCAGTATCGAATGGCTCCTGCGGCTTCTCGCAGACGACGACCAGCGTGCCGTCCACGTCAAGCACCGCTGTCCGGCCGAGGCTGAGCCGCATGCCCGTGAACATCGGCCCGGTCACCTGGTAGGCGCCATCGGTGATGCAGCGAACTTGTCCGGTCAGGCGTAGCGGCTTGCCTTTCAGGCCGAGCGCGGGCATGTCGGTCTTGCCGCCCACGTCGACCGTCACGGTCGTGCCCACACCCGCCTCGATCATCAGGGCCACGGCACCCGGGTCCCAGAAGGGCCCGGCGACAACGTCCTTCAGTCCCTGCCGCAGCACCTCACCAAGCACCGTCATCTCGTCGGTCGGCCCGCCCGCACCGCAATTGTCGCCGTGGTCGACGAGGATCACGGGGCCGGCCTTGGCTTCGCGTGCGCGAGCGATGGACGTTTCCATGGGTTCGAGCGGAAAGACGAAGTCGGCGCGGCGCTCCCATGCTGCGGCGCTGAGTTCGTCGAGCAGCTGGATGCCCGCCTCGGCATGGGCTGCATCGGCGACCACGACCACCGTCAGGCCGACATGTGGAATATCCGCAAGCGGAAAGCCGCCGAAGATCGACACGTTCAGCACCTCGCCATCGCGCTCCGCGGCGATGGCTCGATCCATGATGTCCTTCATCGGTTGCTCGCGCGGTGTCTGGCGCAGCATGTGGGTGAGCATCGGCAGCGTGCGCCACAGCATGACCGGGCGGACTTCGCCACGGATTGCCGCCATCAGCGTCTGCGCAGCGCGCGCTCCGGTCTCGTACACGTCCACATGAGGATAAGTCCGGTAGCCGGCAATGACCGTGGCATTGTCCACCAGTGCCTTGCTGAAGTTGGCATGGAAATCGAGCGATACCGCGATCGGCACCTCCGGCGCGGCGGCGCGGATCCGGGCAAGCAGTTCGCCTTCGGCATCCGCAAGGCCTTCGGCCACCATTGCACCGTGCAGGTCGAGCATGACGGCGTCGCAGCCTTCGCGCACGGCCTCGATGATGGTGGCCGACATCGATTCGAAGGCTTCCCGTGTCACCACGCCGCTAGGTACGGCATTTGCCATCAGGGGCATCACGAACTGGTCGCCCTGGGCGACCACCAGGTCCATGAACGCCGCCGCAGCGCTGTTGGTGCCCTGGCAGGCGCGCACGGCGTCGTCGCCATACAGCGGACCATCGGTGCTGCTGCCGCGGCTGAAGGCGGACAGCGGCGTGGGAATCGGCGAGAAGGTATTGGTCTCATGCCGCATCAGGGCGATGACGAAGCGCATTGGGCGAGCTCCAGAAAATGGGTCGGACGTGATGTCAGTTGGATTCGAGATTGACCGTGCGAGCGATGGCGCCGTAGCGCACGGTCTCGGCGTGGATCAGGCGGCGGCTCTCGGCGGGCGTGGTGAGGACCGGTTCGTAGGCGAGCGACTGCAGCCGCTCGACGAAATCAGGCTCCTGCATGCTGGCGCGCACCTCCCGGTACAGCCGCTCGACGACGGCCTCGGGTGTGCCGGCCTTGGCGACCAGCGCCAGGTTGGCGCGGACGAGCAGGGCATCCTTGCTGTCAGCGGCCTGCCGCTGGAGCTTGGGGAACTGCGCGACCGCCGCCGTTTGCAGCACGGCCAGCGGCTTGACCTTGCCGTCGCCGACGTAGCTGATGGAGGAGCCGATGACATCCACATGGGCATCGGTCTGGCCGCCGATCAGGTCCGACATGGCCGGCGGAGAGCCGCGATACGGCACGATGGTGAAGTCCAGTCCGTTGCGTCGCTTCCAGTCCGCCAGGCCGAGATGCGCCGCGCCGGCGACAGCATTGATGCTGATCGAGACCTTGCCCGGGTGCTTGACGATGTAGTCCCTGAGCTCGGTCAGGTTCATCTGCTTGCGGTCCACCCGCGTGACGATCCAGTGCGGCACGGTACTCACGATGGTGACGGGCGTGAAATCCCGGTCGGGGTTGTAGCGCAAGCCCTTGACGGTATGCGGATTGATGTTCAGCGTGCCGTCGCTCGCGAGCAGCAGCGTATTGCCGTCGGCCTTCTCCTTCAGTACCGACATGACGCCCGGCACGGTAGCGCCGCCAGCGATGTTCTCGACCACCACCGGCTGCCCGAGCCGCTGTTCCAGCTTGCGCGCCAGGGTGCGGCCTACGATGTCATAGGAACCGCCCGCGGGAAACGGCACCACCAGCCGCAGCGGCCGATCCGGCCATGCCGCGGCAGCGGCGGGTTGAATCGCGACAAGCATGGTGCCCACCGTGGCGGCTGCCATCACCCCGCGTACGATCCTGGCAATAGTGTTCAGCGTGATCATCGGTTCTCCTCCTGGGGTCTTGCGCCGCCTTGTATTGATGGAATGCCGCCGACTATAAGGGATCGAGGTCTCTACCAAAAGCGAATAAAAGTCACTGTAGATAAACCAAATGGTTAACTCTTAAAATGCGGCTATCTCCCCGTCACTAGTTTTCCACCGATGCCGAATGATCCTGCCCGCGCCGTCCGGGAATCCGCCCAGTCCATGCTTGGTCGCCTGAAACTTCGTCATCTCCGCCTCGTTCTTGCGCTCAGCGAAGCGGGTACGGCCGCGGCGGTGGCCGAGCGCCTGCACGTCAGTCCGGCTGCGGTGTCGAAGGCATTGGGGGAAATCGAGGATATTGTCGGCACGCCGCTCTATGTCAGGAGCCGACGCGGCCTGGTGCTGACCGAGCCCGGCCGCGAGATGGCGGCTCACGCCAAGGTGCTGCTGGCGCAGTTCGAGCGGCTGGCGGAATCGCTGCACGCGGTGCGTGCCGGCAGCCAGGGCGAGCTGCGCATCGCCTTTCGGACGATCTCGGTGCAGCCGCTGCTGGCGCAGGCCATGACCGATTTCCACCGTGACAATCCGCGCGTGGAAATCAGCGTGATCGAAGGCGGCATCGGCGAAATGACGGAGCAGCTTGTCGACGGCTCGCTTGACCTGCTGTTTGCCTACGACGATCCTCGCCTGTCCCGGCCGGCATTGCAGACCACGCCTGTAGTGCCGGCGCAGAACGTCGTGATCGTGGCCAGCCGCGACCACCCGCTGCTGGCGCGCCGCAAGATCGCGGCACAGGCCTTGTCTTCAGAGCGGTGGTGCATACCTGCGGCCGGATCGCGCATGCTCCACCTGCTGCACACGGCCTTCCACGCCTTTGGCGTTGCGCCACCGGCATCGGGAATCCGCACGAGCGATGTCGCCGCGACCGCAAGCCTGATGCAGACAGGGCATTACCTGGCAGTCTTCCCCGAGCGCATCGCCGCGCAGCTCTGCGAGGCCAAGGTCGCACGCATTCTGCGCTTCGACCTGCGCAGCCATGTGGAGCCGGTGGTCGTGGTCTGGAATGGCGAAGTCACGCCGCGGCCCGCGGCGCAGCGTTTCCGTGACCTGGTCGTGGAACGGGCCAACCCCGGCGCCTGGCGGCACGAAGGCGTGCCGGTGCTGGGCGCGCGTGCCGTGGCCGCGGCGGGCATGGTGGATCGCGAACCGAAGCCGTCAGCGAATCGTAAGCCGCGCGCGTCCCACTGATGCCCAGATCGTGCCGCCCCAGCGCACGTTTACCCTAGTACGCGCCAGCACAAGTCTTTGGGGCGTATCGCCCTATCGGTCATGCACCGGCCCTCTCTAGTATGGATTCACCGCGCGGCACCGATAGCACCGCGGCGCGGCATCCGGGCTTCCCTGCCTGGACGTGAATCGCCGGGCTCAATGACGGCGATTCATAAGAAACACGAATAGCCGATATCCCCCTCCCTGCCTGACCGGATACAGCCGATCACCGAGTGAGCGGCTGGGGATGCGGCTGCGAAAAAAATCCAGGAGACGACATGCTGCATGACCTGCCCGCCCGCCCCGAGACCATCCACTGGGGCTATTTCGATGCCACCAAGGCGCCCGCCCTGACCGTGAAAAGCGGGGACCTCATCCGCGCCGAAGCGGTGACCCATCACGCCGGCGATGCGCCAGACCTGATGATGGATGCCGCCATCCGCGAGATCTACCGGACCATCCCGCACGATGACCGCAACCCGGGCGTGCATATCATGACCGGGCCCATCTATGTCGAGGATGCCAGGCCCGGCGATATGCTGGAGGTGCGCTATCTCCAGATGATCCCGCGCTTTCGCTTCGGGGCCAACGTTGCGGCGCACTGGGGGCAGCTCTACCGGGAGTTCGAGAAAGAGCGGGTCACGATCTACGAGCTGGACCAGGCCTCTAACACCGCGCATGCGCTCTATGCCTTCGACTATCCCGGCAAGCTGACCACGCCCGGCAAGGTGGTCGACGACCGCGAATGCTGCCGCCAGCCGGCGCTTGCCGGTGTGCGCGTGCCGGTGCGCCCCCATCTTGGCACGGCCGGGGTCGCGCCCGACAAGCGCGGCCGGGTCACTACCGTCGAGCCCGGGCTGCATGGCGGCAATATCGACAACTGGCGTATCGGCGCGGGGGCCACCATGTACTATCCCGTCCAGGTCGATGGCGCGCTGTTCTCGATCGGCGACCCGCATATCTCGCAGGGCGACGGCGAAATCAGCGGCACGGCGATTGAAGCCTCGCTGAACGTGTTGTTCCAGGTGATCCTGCGCAAGGATTTCCACTTCCCTTCGCCGCTGCTGGAAACGCCCGACTGCTGGGTCGTGCACGGTTTCCACGAGGACCTCGATGAAGCCGGCAAGAACGCGGCCCGCGACATGATCCAGCTGCTGACCGAGCAGCAGGGCCTCTCGCGCGACGATGCCTACTCGCTGATGAGCGTCTCGGCCGACTTCGGCGTGACGCAGGTCGTCGATGGCACGCAGGGCATCCATTGCACCATGCCTCGCGCGATCTTCCCACCGAAAGGCAAGGGCTGAACTGGCATCCTCATCGAACCCATGCACTGCCGGACGCCCGCCGCCATAAAGGGGGGCCTCCGCGCGGCTGCGGCACCGGAGCACGCGGCATGCAATACGTCTATGTAGGACGCAACGAATGGGTGGCCCTGATCGTCGGCCTGGTCACCGGCACCCTGTATTCCTGGCTGGACTTGCCGATTCCCGCGCCCAATGTCACCGGCGGGATCTGCGCCATCCTTTTTACTTACCTCGGCTACCTGATCGTGCAGGCGTTGCGCAGGACGATCGCCTTCGGGCGCCCGCCGCAAGGCAGCCAGGGCAAGGGAATTTCCTGAGAGCGGGAGAACGACATGGTCGAAATTGCATTGGGGACGACCGAGTTGCAGGCAGCGGCCGTCGGACTGGTGACTGGTATTGTCTACACTGCTGTTCGTGCGCCGATACCGGCGCCTAACGTGCTCGGCGGCATCTTCGCCATCTTCGGCACATTTGCCGGTTTCGTGCTGGTTGCCGCGATGCGGGGCCAGCTGCTGGTCGGATAAGCTGACGGGTTGAAGGCCCTTGCATGAGATGCCTGAAGCGTTGGCGGACAATCATGTCCGCCAATTGCGCTGTTGCAGAACGCTGCCTGGGAGGCTGAATTGCACCTTTTGCGCTTTTCCACCGAAGCCTATCCGCACAACCGGCGCGGCGCCGCCTGGCGCGACGAACTCAGGATCGCGCGCCTGCATTGCGAAAGCCTGTGCGCGGATCACACCCTGCACGGCACGATCCAGTCGCGGACAACGCCCGCGGGGATCGAGCTGGCGTGCATCTCGTCGGTTCCACAGACCCTGAGCATTGCCGCGGGAGGCGGGCGCGGCATGATGCTGCTGATGCTGGTCGAAGGTAACGCCACCCTCGCCGCGCCGGACCTGCGCGAGCCGCTGCGGCCGGGCCAGCTGGCATGCGTGCCGCAGCAGGACTCCCGCAAGCTGGTGCTGAGCACCGGCTTCCGTCTGATGGCGGTACACATCGGCCAGGCCTTGCTCGGCGCAAGGATCACGGACCCGCTGCCGGGCGCCGCGCTGGTGCTTTCCGGCGATTCGGCCGAGCTGTTTGCCCGGCTGCTGCAATCGATGGCGCTCAGTTTCGATACGGTAGTGGCCGCCGAGGGCAAGGCGCTCCAGCCGTTCGAGAACACCATCATTTCGTGCCTGGGCGCGGTCCTTGCGGACAGCCGGGCAACGCCGGCCGCGGACATGACGCCATCGAGGTCCGCCATCTTTGCGCGCGTCTGCAGCCGCATCAACGCCCGCCTTTCGGAACCCGAGCTCGGCCTTGCCGCCATTGCCGCGGACGAGCGCCTGTCGGCCCGCTACCTGCAGAAGCTCTTCGAGAAATCGGGCAGCAGCTTTTCATCCTATCTGCGCACCAGCCGGCTTGACCGATGCCGGGCCGATCTGGCCAACGCGCAGTATGAAAAGCTCTCGATTGCCGATATCTGCTATCGCTGGGGCTTCAACGACCCGTCCTATTTCAGCCACGCGTTTCGCGAACAGTTCGGGATCTCGCCGCGCGCATACCGCGACCAGATGGCGATCGCGCCCGCGCCCCGGCCACCGCAGAAAGTGTCGCGCGGACTTCCCGCGCACGCGAGGCTTGCGCCTGGCATGCGCGCAGCGCCGCCCGGTGATGGCCCGGTTGGCGCGCAACAAGCAGCCCCGGCCGTGGTTTCCATTGCCCAGGCGCGCGCGCATGCCGCACGCCACGAAGGCCGGCACCACTGGCTGCAGGCGACGGACAAGACCGTGCATTGGGGCTACCTGAGCCATGAACTGCAGCCGGTGCTGGAGGTACAGTCGGGCGACACGGTCACGATCGAGACGCTGACCCAGCACGCATCGGACGACCGCGAGCGCATGATCGAGGGGGATCCCGGCGCGGAAAGCGTCTTCCACTGGACCGCGGAGCAGAAGAACGTGAACCGGCGCGGCGCCGGGCCGATCGATGCGTCGGTCTATGGCCGTGGTGCCGGAGAAGGCTTCGGCGTCCATATCTGCACCGGCCCGGTCGCGGTTCGTGGCGCCATGCCCGGCGATGTCCTCGAGGTGCGCATCCTCGACGTACGTCCGCGGCGGTGCGCCAACCCGCGCTTTGCCGGCAAGGCCTTCGGCAGCAACGCTTCGACCTGGTGGGGGTTTCACTACCGCGACATGCTGACGGAACCGCGCGAGCGCGAGGTGGTCACCGTGTTCGAGATCGATTGCGAACGTGCCGACGGTTGCGCGCGCGCGGTCTATAGCTTTCGCTGGACGCCGCAGCGCGATCCCTTCGGCGTGCTGCATCCGACCATCGACTATCCCGGCGTGCCGGTCGACCATGCCACCATCAGCAAGAACTACGACGTGCTGCGCGACGTGGCCATACCGGTCCGGCCGCACTTCGGCGTCATCGCCGTGGCGCCGGCGCAGGACGGGCTGATCGATTCCATCCCGCCATCGAGCTTCGCCGGAAACCTGGACAACTGGCGGGTCACGCGGGGCGCTACCGTCTACCTCAGGGTTGGCGTTCCGGGCGCGTTACTGTCGATTGGCGATCCCCATGCCTCGCAGGGAGACTCGGAACTATGCGGAACGGCCATCGAATGCTCGCTCACCGGAGACTTCCAGCTGGTCCTGCACAAGAGCACCATGATTGAACGCGGGGCTCCATTTGCCGACCTGAGCTACCCGTTGGTAGAGACCGCCGACGAGTGGATACTGCATGGCTTCAGTTCACCCAATCACCTGACCGAGCTGGGCAAGACGGCACAGAGCGATATCTACCTGAAATCCACGCTCGACGATGCCATGCGCGATGCCTTCCGCAAGGCGCGCCGCTTCCTGATGACGGTCAAGGAGCTGACCGAAGACGAGGCGGTCACCCTGATATCGGTCGCCGTCGATTTCGGGGTGACGCAGGTCGTCAATGGCAACTGGGGCATCCATGCCATCATCAAGAAGTCGTTGTTTGCCGGCACACCTGCCGGGCGCGATTACGGCCAGGGATGAGCCACGGCGAATCCTGTTCATGGCTTGCCGGTGGGCTTGTCTGCAGGTTTGTCGGCGAGCTTGTCCGCACGGGGCCGGATCAGCGTTTCGGGCCGCAACGCCTCGTCGAGCGCTTCGGCGGTCATCAGGCCCCGCGCCAGCACCACTTCGCGGATGGTGGTGCCCTTGGCATGGGCCTCGGCGGCGACGGAGGTCGCGTTCTTGTAGCCGATCACGGGATTGAGCGCGGTCACCAGGGCGATCGAGCGCTCGATGGTTTCGCGCAAGCGTTCAGGGTTGGCGGTAATGCCGTCGACGCACTTCTGCGCCAGCGTCTGGCAGCCATTGGTCAGGTGCCGGAAGCTGCGTAGCAGGCTGGCGGCAATCACCGGCTCGAAGGCATTGAGCTGCAACTGGCCGGCCTCCGCGGCAAAGGTGATGGTGGTGTCGTTGCCGAACACCTCGAAGGCGATCTGGTTGACAACCTCCGGAATGACGGGATTGACCTTGCCGGGCATGATCGACGAGCCCGCCTGCATCGGCGGCAGGTTGATCTCGCCGAAGCCCGCGCGCGGCCCGCTCGACAGCAGCCGCAGGTCGTTGCAGGTCTTGGACAGCTTGACGGCAATGCGCTTGAGCACGCCCGAGATCTGCACGAAGGCGCCGCAATCCTGCGTGGCCTCCACCAGGTTGGGCGCGAGGCACAGGTCGATGCCCGTGATCCGCCGCAACGCGGCCAGGGCCTTCGGCGCGTAGTCGGGATGCGCGGTGATGCCGGTGCCGATCGCGGTGGCGCCCAGGTTGATTTCGCGGATCAGCAAAGCGGTTTCGCGCAGGCGCGCCATGTCTTCCTCGAGCATGACCGCGTAGGTGGAGAATTCCTGGCCGAGCGTCATCGGGACCGCATCCTGAAGCTGGGTGCGGCCAAGCTTGAGCAGGCCGGAGAACTCCGTCGCCTTGCGGTCGAACGCGGCGCGCAGGACTTCCATCGCTTCGAGCAGGTGCTCGATGGCGAAATACGTGGCGATGCGCAGCGCGGTTGGATAGACGTCGTTGGTGCTTTGCGCCATATTCACGTGCTCGTTCGGGTGCAGGAACTGGTATTCGCCCTTGCGGTGCCCCATGTGCTCGAGCGCGCGGTTGCAGATGACCTCGTTGGCATTCATGTTCGTCGATGTGCCGGCGCCGCCCTGGATCGTGTCGACAATGAACTGGTCGTGCAGCTTGCCTTCGCGCACGTCATGGCAGGCGGCCAGGATGGCGTCGCGCAGCGTGGCGGGCAGCAGGCCGAGTTCGGCATTGGCCTCGGCGGCGGCCTGCTTGACGGAGGCCAGCGCAATGATCAGCTCCGGCCACGATGAGATGGGGGTGCCGCTGATCTGGAAGTTCTCCCAGGCCCTGAGGGTGTGGACGCCGTAGTAGGCATCGGCAGGCACCTGGCGTTCGCCAAGCAGGTCGGCTTCGGTGCGATGGGTATTGGTCATGACGCGATTCGATAAGGGTTGATGCGGCTGCTCAACGTCGCAGGTGCTCCCGGGCCGCCTGCACTTCACTGGCCATCTCCTCCGCACGGCCACGGTAACGCGGCGAGAAATGGAACGGCGTCACCGCGCGGGCGCCAATGCAGGACGCGATCCGGCCAGCCTGGGCGGCGGTCAGGTGGTTCTTGCGCAGGGCGTGGGCGCGATCCGCTTCCAGGAACACGCTCTCGATAAAGAGATGGTCGACGCCCTGCATCAGGTTCGACAGCGCCTGCATGTTGTCGCTGGTATCGCGCAGGTCGGTCGCATAGCCGATGCGCTGGCCAGGCTCGGCGTCAAGGATCAGGCGGCTTAGTTCGCCGACCGTTCGCGTTACCGCATGGTCGCCGCCGCTGTCGCGCCATTGCACGGGAATCGGCGTGTCGACGGGGGCACCGGTCAGGACCGCATGCTTAAGCTCGCGCAGCCACGCGCCTTTTGTCATGCCCGATGCGCCAAGGCGCTCCTTGTCGACGCCGAGCCGGACCTTTTCTTCGACGATGTAGGACAGGCAGGGAATGCCGTGGTCGACAAAGCAGGCGCGCACTCGGAATGTTGTCTCGTCATGCACGATATCGCCGCATTGCTCAGTCGTCGCGACTGCCACACTGGCAAAGCGGTCCCGGCTTGAAAACCGCGCGCTGCGGATGTGGCCATCCAGTGCAAGTTCGAACGCCTCAACGACCAGTTCCAGATCGTAGCGGTGCACGACATTCCAGGTATAGGCACGCAGCTTATGCCCGACTTGCGCCACGAACCCAGGCCCGCCGTACAGCGCGATGGACGGCTTGCGCCCGAGCAGTACGCGCAGCAGGTGGTCGAAGCCGGAAAAGTGATCCATATGGGTATGCGTGACGAACACATGCGACACGCGCATCAGATTGCGCGGCATCAGCGCCGTGATGTCGCCCAGGTCGAAGAGCAAGGCGCGCCGTTCGTCGAGAAAGTCGACGAACAGGACGGGGTCGCCGAAGACGTCATTGACGAGGCGGGCTTGCAGCAGGGGACGCATGGTCACACGCGCGGGGGAAATCAGGAGAGGCAAGGTGCCTGTGCGGGCACATAGGCCGATTGCCGGGCCCTTGTATCAGAATAGGACGCTCCGGTTTGCAGCGCTTCCATTGACCTTTTTTCGCGTGCGCCGGGCGATTTCGCGGGGTTCTCATCCCTCACCGGCAGTGATGGAAGGCATCACCAAAGATGTTTTACGTGAGCGGTCCGGCCACCTGATTTAGGCATACCCAACCTTATCGGCATCCCTGCTGCAAGATCAAGGCATCACGCCGGCCGGCCCGCTGCATCGCTGACACGGCGGCCGGCACGGCGATGCTAGGCGGCCACGTGTTGCAGAGAGGCCAGGCGCGCGATCGCGTCCCGCAGTTCCGACTGCAGCCGTCCGACCAGTTCGGCCGCGGGCAGCGCTCGCGCCAGCGGCACCGCCTGTCCCGCCCACTGGGCCGCATAGTCGGCGCTTCCCGTGGCCTTGGCGGCAGCGTGGAGCGCCTTGCCGGCGTCATACGTGGTGGGGTAGTCGGGGATGGCGGGCGCGTCCGGATGCTCGCCCAGTGCCGTGAGGCGGTTCGCAAAGCCCCGGGCGGCGCGGCCGGAGATGGCGCGCGTGAGCGTGGTGGGGCGCTTGCTGTCCGCCGCGAGGGCGCTGCGATAGGCGGCGTCGACCGCCGTCTCGGGGCAGGCGATGAATGCGGTGCCAAGCTGCGCCGCTTGCGCGCCGAGCGCCAATACCGCGGCAATGCCCGCGCCATCCATGATGCCGCCGGCTGCGATCACCGGCAGGCTCGTCTTCTGCACCAGGACACGCACCAGCGCCAGCGTCCCGAGGCCCTCGTCGTAGGCGGCCGGATCGAACACGCCACGATGGCCGCCCGCTTCGATGCCCTGCGCGACAATGGCGTCGATGCCCGCCGCTTCGATCTGGCGCGCCTCTTGCAACGAGGTCGCGCTGGCCAGCAGCACGATGCCCGCGCTGCGCAGGGCATCGATCTTCTGCTGCGCGGGAAGCCCGAAATGAAAGCTCACGACTGCGGGTTTCTCTTCCAGCAGCATGCGCAGCATGTCCTCGTCTTCGACGAAGCTCTTGTAGATTTCGCGCAGCGTGGCGGGGGCCGTGCCGCCGTGCTTCAGGAAGTGCGGGGTGAGATAGTCCAGCCAGGTCTTTTCGCGCGCGGGATCGGGCTGGGCCGGCGCATGGCAGAACAGGTTGACATTGAACGGCTTGCCGGTCAGTGCCCGGGTCTCGCGGATCGCCTTGCGCGCGCCCTCGGCGTCCATGGCACCGACGCCGAGCGAACCAAGGCCGCCGGCCTCGGACACGGCAGCCGCCAGTGCGGGCGTGCCGACGCCTGCCATCGGCGCCTGGATGATCGGCGTGGAAATATGCAGGCGCGCAAGCAGGCCGCGGCCATTGTCCAGGGGCTTCGATGTTTCCATGTGCAGTTCCTATGTTGAATCGCCCGGCGCCTAAACGCTCCGGGCAGAAAGCGGTTGCAGCCCGCAATGGCGCTCGAGCGGGCGCTGGTCAGTCATGGCGCAGTTCGCGCACGAAGGCCTCGTATGCGACGGGCTCATGAATGCAGGCGCTGGTCAGGCCCGGTCGCGATCGGTCGACGCACATTCTATCGACATCGGCGACGGTGCCGATAGGGCGCCTGGCGACCCGGTGGGCGGCAACTTCAGCCGGGTGGCGCGCACCTATTTCGATTGCGACGGGTTCGGTCCGCGTTCCAGGATCTTGTACAGGTGCGAGCGGGAGATCCGCAGTTGCTCGGCTGCGCGCTTCTTGTTGCCGCCATGGCGCGCGACCGCGTCCATCACCGCGGCATAGGCCAGTTCCTTCATGCCCGCGGCCGGGTCGCCCGGCGTGCGAAGTGCGGAAGAGGGCGATGGCAGCTCGTCCGCCGCGGAAGCCTCATATCGATGCGCTTGCCCGGCCGCATGCACAGGGGGCTGGCTTTCCAGCCCCGATAGCCCGCGCGCCGATTCGCCGCGTGCGAAGTCCGCTACGCGCAGCGTCCGGCCATCGCAGAAGACCAGCGCTTCCTCGATGCGCTGGCGCAGTTGGCGCACATTGCCGGGCCAGGGCTGGCCGGCGAGGTGGCGCGCCACTTCGTGGTCGATGCCTGGCGCCGGCATGGCGTTGCGCGCGCAGAAGGCGTCGACGAAATGCTGCAGCAGAGCCGGGATGTCCTCGCGCCGCTGGCGCAGCGCGGGAATGCGCAGCACCACGCCGCTGAGCCGGTAGTACAGGTCGAGGCGGAAACGCCCGGCATCGATCAGCTCGGGAATGTCGCGGTTGGTGGCCGAGACCAGCCGGAAGTCGACCCGCTGCGCGCGGCGGCTGCCCAGGCGTTCGACCATGTGGTCTTCGAGCACGCGCAACAGCTTGACCTGCATCTCCATCGGGATGTCGGCGACCTCGTCGAGAAAGACCGTGCCGCCCGCTGCCAGCTCGAGCTTGCCCGCCTGTCCCTGGCGCTGGCTCCCGGTAAAGGCGCCGGGCGCATGGCCGAACAGTTCGGATTCGATCAGCGTGGCTGGCAGGGCGGCCAGGTTCAGGCTGACCAGCGGACGGGCGCTGGCCGGCTCGGCTCCGGCGCCGTGGATGGCGCGGGCCACCAGCTCCTTGCCGGTGCCGCTTTCGCCCAGGATCAGCACCGGCACGTCAAGGCGTGCCACGGTCTGGATTTCGCGGCGCAGGCGCTGCATCGGCGCGCTTTCGCCGATCAGGCCAAAGGTCGGCTGCCGCTCGGGCAAGCCGTCGCGCAGGTGATCAAACTCGCGCTGGTAACGCGCCACTTCCGAACGCAGCTCGACCAGTTCCTTGTGCATGCGGCCCAGGGCTTCGGGCCCCTTGAACATGACCTGGCCGATGGCGCCCACCACCTCGCCGTCCTGGCGGATCGGCATGCGGTTGACCACGCGGGTGGCGCCGTCGAGCTGCTGCAGCTGCCCGATCTCCGCCTTCCCGCTGGCCACCACCTGCGGCAGCCGCGAATTGGGGATGACCTCGGCCGCCGGGCGGCCGATGCCGGCACCGGTGTCGAGGCCCAGGAATTTCTCGTGGACGGGGCTGATGAAGCGCACCCGTCCCTCCTTGTCGACCACGGTGATGGCCTGGTAGGGATCGTTCAGGAAGTGGTCCAGGATCGCGCCGGCGAAAGGCACTGTGCCAAGGAAGTCGAGCAGCACGGCCTGTCTGTCGGTGCGATGCAGAAGGATCAGCTGGTGGTCGCCGTCTTCCAGGCTCAGGCCGATGAAGCGCCGCGTGCCTGCCTCGACGGGGAAAAGCCGGCGCCCCTCGCCCGGCGCCTGCGCGTGTGCGCATGCGGTGAACGCCGCGTCGGCAATGGCCGGGTCGGTACAGGCTCCGATCGCCGCCAGCCGGCAGCCGTCGCGAGAACAGACCAGCACCCCGAGCGCGATTTCGTCGATGTCATGTGTCGTCAATGAGGACACTTGATCTCTCCATGCGTGCCTCTGATGCGGACACGCCTGTGTACTTGTGACGGACATCCTAACGGCGGCCCGGTATTTATTCAATGAAATCAACGCGTAATCGAGCGCCCTGTGGCTGGCACGGCTCCTGCGGAGTGTTGGCGACACGTGTACCGCGCAAAGACACAGGAGAGGACAGTGAGCTGGCAGCCCGAAATCGATGAACTGGCCCACCGCCGGCGGCTTGCCGCCCGGATGGGCGGCGAAGGCAAGGTGGAACGCCACAAGGCGGCCGGCAAGCTGACGGTGCGCGAGCGTATCGATGCCCTGGCCGATCCCGGCTCGTTCCGCGAGGTCGGGGGCCTGACCGGCAGCGGCCGCTATGACAGCAACGGGCGGCTGGTGGACCTGGTTCCCTCGAACCTGGTGATGGGCCGCGCGCAGGTCGGCGGCCGGCCGGCGGTGCTGGTGGGCGACGACTTCACCGTGCGCGGCGGCGCCAACGAAGGCGCAGTGGGCGACAAGCTGATCCACGCCGAAAAGATGGCGCACGACCTGCGGCTGCCGATGATCCGGCTGGTCGACGGCACCGGCGGCGGCGGTTCGGTGCGCAATATCGAGATCAAGGGCCATACCCTCATCCCCACCATGAAGGTCTGGCAGCACGTGGTGGAGAACATGTCCGTGGTGCCGGTGGTGTCGCTGGCATTGGGATCCGTGGCGGGCATGGGCGCGGCCCGCGTGGCCGCCAGCCATTATTCGGCGATGGTCAGGGAAACCTCGCAACTGTTCAACGAGGGCCCGCCGTCGGTGGTGGCCCGCGTGGGCGAGGAACTGAGCAAGAACGAACTGGGCGGCAGCCAGATCCACACCCGCAACGGCGTGGTGGACGACGAGGTCGGCACCGAGCAGGAAGCCTTCGCGCGCGCGCGCCGGTTCCTGTCGTATCTGCCGCCTTCCGTTTTCGAGCTGCCGCCGCGGAGCGAGCCCGACGACGACCCGGCGCGCCGCGACGAATGGCTGCTGTCGGCAATTCCGCGGGATGGCCGGGCCGACTACAGCATCCGGCCCATCGTGCAGGCGCTGGTGGACGCCGATTCCTTCTTCGAGATCGGCATGCACTGGGGCTGCGCCGTCATCACCGCGCTGGCACGGCTGGATGGCTGGCCGGTGGCGGTGATCGCCAGCGACCCGTCCTTCCATGGCGGCAGCTGGGACAGCGCCAGCGCCGAGAAATTCACGCGCTTCGTCGACATGGCGCAGGCCTTCCACCTGCCGGTGGTCAACCTGGTCGATACGGCCGGGTTCCAGGTGGGCCTCGAGGCCGAAAAGGCGGGAATCATGCGCTACGGCGTGCGCGCGCTGTCGGCGCTCTACCAGGCCACGGTGCCGTGGTGCTCGGTGATCCTGCGCCGTGCCTACGGCGTGTCGGCGGCCGGCCACCAGCACATGGGGCGCTTCAATTTCCGCTACGCGTGGCCCTCCGCCAACTGGGGCGCATTGCCGATCGAAGGCGGCCTCGACGTTGCCTACAAGGCCGAGATCGAAGGCGCCGACGATCCGGTGCAGAAGCGCGCCGAGATCGAGCTGCGCGTGCGCAGCCTGACGTCGCCGTTCCGCAGCGCGGAAGCGTTCGTCATCGAAGACATCATCGACCCGCGCGAGACCCGCACGCTGCTGTGCGAGTTCGCCAACCTGGCGGCGCCGCTGCGCGAAGCCGGCATCAGCCGGTTCGGCATCCGGCCCTGAGCGGCCAGGCACCCACGGCACAGACATCGAAATACAAACGAGGAGACTGCATTGAAGAAGCTGTTGATCGCCAATCGAGGTGAGATCGCGCTGCGCGTGCTGCGTGCCGCACGCGATCTCGAAATCGGGACCGTCGCGGTCTATTCGCAAGACGACCAGGGCGCGCTGCACCGGATCCTGGCCGACGAGGCCGTTGCCCTCGATGGTGCCGGGCCGGCTGCGTACATCGACATCGCAGGCATCATTGCCGCGGCGAAAGCATCCGGTTGCGATGCCATCCATCCGGGCTATGGCTTCCTCAGCGAACGGGCCGATTTTGCTCAGGCCTGCCACGAGGCCGGCATCCGCTTTATCGGCCCCACCGTCGAGCAGCTTGCACTATTCGGCGACAAGGGGCGGGCGCTGGAACTGGCGGCCGACAGCGACGTGCCGGTCATGCCGGCCACGCGCGGCGCAGCGTCGCTCGAGGAAATCACCAGCTTCTTCGACCAGCAAGGCGGCGCGGGCGTGGTGATCAAGGCGGTCGGTGGCGGCGGCGGGCGCGGCATGCGCGTGGTGCGCCGGCGCGAAGAACTGGCCGAAGCCTATGCGCGCTGCCGCTCCGAGGCGGGCTCGGCGTTCGGCATCGATGCCGTCTATGCCGAGCGGCTGGTGGCCCGCGCGCGCCATATCGAAGTGCAGATCGCCGGCGACGGCGCGCACGTCATCGCCCTCGGCGAGCGCGACTGCACCCTGCAGCGCCGCTTCCAGAAGCTGGTGGAAATCGCCCCCAGCCCGGTGCTCAGGCCGCAGCTGCGCGAGCAGATCATCAAGGCGGCGCTCAGGCTGGCGCGCAGCGTCAGCTACCAGAGCCTGGGCACCTTCGAGTTCCTGGTCGAGGAAACCGAATCCGGCGAGCAGAAGGATTTTGTCTTTATCGAAGCCAATCCCCGCCTGCAGGTCGAGCACACCATCACCGAGCAGGTCACCGGCGTCGACCTGGTCGCGCTGCAGATCGGAATCGCCGCGGGACAGACCCTCTCCGATCTCGGCCTGGACCCCGCTGCGCCGCCGCAACCCCGCGGCTATGCCATCCAGGTGCGCATCAACGCGGAAATGACCGACGCGCACGGCCTGGCGCGCCCGGTGCACGGCCGCCTGGAGCGCTTCGATCCGCCTTCGGGCCCCGACGTCCGCGTCGATTCCCATGGCTACGCCGGCTATGAACCGTCGCCCAACTTCGACACGTTGCTGGCCAAGCTGATCGTCAGCAGCGCGGCGCCGAAGTTCGACGCGGCCGTGCGGCGCCTGCAGCGCAGCCTGGCGGAGTTCCGCATCGCCGGCGTCCCGACCAACCTCGACCTGCTGCGCGCGCTGGTGCAGCGCGACGATTTCCTCGCGCAGGATGTCCATACCCGGCACTTCGAAGCGATCGTGCAGGAGCTGACCGCATCGGCGGAGGCCATCGCTCAGGCCGGGCGCGCGCAGGAAGCCTTGCTGGGCGGCCCGGCCCGTGCTTCGCATGCGCCTGCGCCGCGCCACGCCGATGCGGAAGAGGAGGTCGGCGAGGGACTGGTGGCGATCCGTGCGCCGCTGACCGGCAGGGTGGTGGAGATTGCCGTCGCGCTGGACGAGATCGTCAAGCCGGGGCAGACCGTCGCGGTGCTCGACGCCATGAAGATGGAGCACGCCATCGCCGCGGAATGCGGCGGGCGCGTGGTCGACCTGCGGCTGGAGCCGGGCGCGCTGGCCGCCGAAAACCAGGTGCTGATCGTGCTGGAGCAGCTCGAGGCCGATGGCATCGCCGTGGCTGCCGCCCAGCAGGTCGATCCCGATGCGATCCGCGCGGACCTGCAGCGCGTGCTGGACCGGCATGCCTACCTGGATGACGCCGCGCGCCCCGATGCCGTCGCCAGGCGCCGCTCGCGCGGGCAGCGCACCGCGCGCGAGAACGTCGCCGACCTGTGCGATGCGGATACCTTCGTCGAGTATGGAGCGCTGGCACTCGCCGCGCAGGCTTCGCGCCGCAGCCAGCAGGACCTCATTGCCAACACCCCGGCGGATGGCCTGATCACGGGCATCGGCAATATCAATGGCGAACTGGTCGGCAAGGATCGGGCGCGCAGCGCGGTGATGGCCTACGACGCCACGGTGATGGCCGGCACGCAGGGCAAGCGCAACCATATCAAGACCGACCGCATCGTGGAGGTGGCGCTGCGCGACGAACTGCCGCTGGTGCTGTTTGGCGAAGGCGGTGGCGGCCGGCCCGGCGACGTGGATTTCCCTTCGGTATCCGGGCTGTACCAGCCGTCGTTCGCCGCCTTTGCCGAGCTGAGCGGTAATGTGCCGGTGGTGGGCATTGTCTCGGGGCGCTGCTTCGCCGGCAACGCGGCCTTCCTCGGCTGCTGCGACGTCATCATTGCCGACCGGTCGGCCAATATCGGCATGGCGGGACCGGCCATGATCGAAGGCGGCGGCCTCGGCATCTTCAGCCCCGAAGAGGTCGGGCCCGCATCGGTGCAGCATGCCAATGGCGTGGTCGATATCCTGGTCGACAACGAGGCCGAAGCCGTGCAGGCAGCGAAGCACTATCTGTCGATGTTCCAGGGCCGCGTGGCGCACTGGAGCGCACCGGAGGCGCTGGCGCTGCGCCATGTCGTCCCCGAGAACCGGCTGCGCGTCTACGACACCCGCAAGGCCATCGAGGGCATTGCCGATGCCGGCAGCGTGCTGATGCTGCGCAGCGGCTTCGGCGCGGGCATCCACACTGCGCTGGCCCGCGTGGAAGGGCAGCCCGTCGGCGTCATGGCCAACAACCCCTATCACCTTGGGGGCGCCATCGATGCGGATGCCGCGGACAAGGCGTCGCGCTTCATGCAGCTGTGCGATGCGCATGGGCTGCCGATCGTCTCGCTGATCGACACCCCCGGGTTCATGGTCGGGCCGGAGGTCGAGGCCCGCGCACAGGTGCGGCACGTGTCGCGCATGTTCCTGACGGCGGCCAAGCTGCGTGTCGCGCTGCTGGCGGTGACGCTGCGCAAGGGCTACGGGCTTGGCGCCATGGCCATGGCGGGCGGCGGCTTCCGCTCGGCCAGCTTCACCGTGTCGTGGCCGACCGGCGAGTTCGGCCCGATGGGCCTGGAAGGCGCGGTCAGGCTGGGCTTCAAGAAGGAGCTTGAGGCCGTACCGGATGGTCCCGAGCGCAAGGCGCTGTTCGACCGGCTGGTGGCCCAGTCCTACGAGCGCGGCCACGCGATCAACACCGCGGCCGCCGTCGAGATCGACGCGGTGATCGACCCCGCGCAGACACGGAAGTGGATCGCACAGGGCATCGCCTCCGCGGAAGTGCGCAGCCGCAGGGAGCGCCGCGGCTTCATCGATGCGTGGTAAGCGCCGTGCCTGACGAGTCCACAGACAGAGCCAGGAGTTTTCATGATCAAGCATGGGATTGACCCGGCGCAGCTGGCGCTGGGTGGGTTGCGCGTGCTCGAAGTCGGCAGCGGGCCTGCGCTGGCGTACGCAGGCAAGCTGTTTTCCGATTTCGGCGCCGAAGTCATCAAGGTGGAAAGCCCCTCCGGCGACGCCTGGCGGCGGATGCCGCCCATGGTCAGCGCAGCGGGGGCCGCGCAGCCGGAAAGCGCGCTCTTTGCATGGCTGAACACCAACAAGCGCAGCGTCACCGCGGACGACGGTAACGCCGAGGACCGCGCATGGCTGGCCCATCTGGCGCGCACGTGCGACGTGGTGCTGGATGCCCGTGCGCTGGCTGAAGGCCCGGGCATCCTCGGCACGCCGGTCTGGCAGGGCATGGCCGAGGAAGCGCGGGGGCAAGAGCCGATCGAGGTGGCACTCACCTGGTTCGGCGAGAGCGGACCATACAGCCATTACGCTGGCGCTGAAGCAGTATGCCGCGGACTTGCCGGCGCCGTGCATGGCAGCGGCCCCGCAGATGGGCCGCCACACATGCCGCACGACGTGCAGTCGGCGATCGTGGTCGGCTTGAGCGCATTCTCGGCCGCCGCCGCGGCGCTGATCGGGAGCGGGCAGGGCAGCCGCCGCTATGTGCTGAGCGCCCACGAATCCATCTTCAGCGTGGTCGAGATGGAAGCCGGCATGGTGCAGGACAAGCGCCATCCGCTCCAGCGCCTTGGCGTCAACCGGTTCTGCGGCACGCATCCGGCCGGGATCTACCAGACCGCCGAAGGCTGGATCGGCATCTTTACGCACACCCTGCCGCAGTGGAAGGGCCTGTGCGAGGCCATCGGGCGTCCGGACCTCGGCAGCGATCCGCGCTACGCAAGCGGCCCGGAGCGGATGGCGCGCGCAGACGAGATCGACGCGCTGCTTCTGCCTGCGTTCCTGGCGCGCACGGCCCGGCAGTGGTTCGAGATCCTGGGCGGCAAGAAGCATCCCGCCGTGATCGTGCCGACGATGGAGACCCTGCTCGGCCAGGAAGTGCATCGGCAGCGCGGTGCCTTCGTGCCGGTCGGCGTGGGCGGCGCGTCGTTTGAAGGCCCGGTGGTGCCGCTACGCCTCGACGCGGCGGGTCCGCTGCCCGGCGGGAATGCGCCGGCAAAGGGCGAGCATGACCTGCACTATCGAACCTCGGGGCTGGATCATCGCCCGCGTCTGAGCCTCAGGCGAACGGCAGGGGAGCGCTTGCCGCTGCAAGGTATCCGCGTCATCGACCTGACGATGGGCTGGGCGGGACCGCTTGCGGCGCGGACGCTGGCCGACTTTGGCGCGGAGATCATCAAGGTCGAAAGTACCGGCTATCCCGACTGGTGGCGCGGCGCCAATTTCACTGAGGCTTTCTATCGGGACAGGCTGTACGAGAAGAACTCGAACTTCAACCTGATGAACCGCAACAAGCTGGGCATCACGCTGGACCTGACGCGCCCCGAAGGCAAGCAGTTGCTGCTGCAGCTGGTCGAAGGCGCCGACGCGGTCATCGAGAATTACTCCGCGGAGGTCTTGCCAAAGTTGGGGCTGGACTACGAAGCGCTGCGCGCCAGGAACGAACGGCTTGTCATGCTGTCGATGCCGGCCTTCGGGCTTGGCAATGCGTGGAGCAATACCCGCGCCTACGGCGGCACGCTGGAGCAGGCCAGCGGGCTGCCGCTCTACACGGGGCACCCCGATGGCCCGCCGGCGATGACGTCATACGCTTATGGCGACCCGATCGGCGGCCTCAATGGTGGCGCGGCGATCCTGCTCGCGCTGTTTGCCCAGCAAGCGACGGGGCAGGGGCGGCACATCAACCTGTCGCAGGTGGAGGCCATGTTGCCGATGGCCGCGCCGTTCATGCTGGAGCAGTCCATCTCCGGCGCCGTATCGCCGCGCCAGGGCAATCGCCATCCGATGTACGCGCCCCATGGGTGCTTCCGCTGCGCTGGCGACGATGCGTGGATCGTGCTGACTGTTACCGACGCGGACTGGCCCGCGCTATGCCGGGCGATCGGACGGGCGGACCTCTCCGCCGATCCGCGGCTGGCGCAGGCAGCGGGGCGGCGCGCCGAGGCGGACAGGATCGAGCAGGCGATCGGGTCCTGGTGCATGGCGCGGGACGCCGAACAGGCAATGCACCTGCTGCAACAGGCCGGGATCGCCGCTGGCGTGGTGCGTCCCATGTCGCAGGTGCTGCAGGACGCCCATCTGCGGTCGCGCGGATTCTGGTGCGAAGTCGAGCGCGCCCATATCGGCACCTACACCAGCAGCACTGCCTGGTTCAGGACCGGGCCAGGCCCTGTGCCCATCCGCAATGTCGCGCCGACGCTGGGCGAACACACCGAAGCGGTGTTGAGCCGCGTGCTTGGACTGGGCGCGGAGCAGATCGCAAGCCTGGAGCGGCAGGGCATCACCGGCACCGTCGCGAAACCAAAGCACGCGAAGGAAACGCCATAGGCCGGCAAGTATTCAGCACACCATTACTACGATACGGAGACGATATGAACAAACCGACATGGATCCAGCGCTGCCAGGCAAGCGCAAAGGCCGGCAAGTTCAGCATGGCGGCAGCCGCGCTGGGCATCCTGGCCGCGACGATAGCCGCGCCGGCTGCGGCGCAGAATAACGGCTGGCCCAGCAAGCCGATCCGCATGATTGTCCCGTTTCCGGCGGGGTCGTTCACGGATACCGTGGCGCGGGTGCTTTCGGAGCGCCTGACCAAATCCCTCGGCCAGCCCGTGGTCGTGGAAAACAAGGCCGGAGCGAACGGGCTGATCGGTGTCGGCGAGGCCGCCAGGGCCGCGCCCGACGGCTATACCTTGCTGGTCACCAACTCCAGCAGCATCACCATCAATCCGCAGATCTACAAGAAAGGCACTTACTCGCCGAAGGACTTCACGCCGGTCACCCTGGTCCTCGAAGCGCCATTCATCCTTGTCACCAATCCGGACTGGTCGCAGAAGAACTCGGTCGGTTCGGTACCGGAGCTGGTGCGCTACGCGACGCAGCATCCCGGCAAGGTCAGCTATGGCTCGGCCGGACCGGGCAATATCGCGCATCTCAGCTTTGCCATGCTGAACAACCGGGCGAAGATCAAGACCACGCACATTCCGTACAAGTCCGCTGCGCAGGCACAACTGGCCGTGATCAGCGGCGAACTGGATACTGCCTTCGATACCTGGACGGCACTGCCGCAGATCAGGGCCGGCAAGCTCAAGCCCATCGCCGTCAGCGCATCGAAGCGCATGGCGCAGTTGCCGGATGTGCCGACGCTGGAGGAACTCGGCATTGCGCCCTTCAACGTGACCTTCTGGATCGGCATGCTGGCACCGGCCGGCACGCCGCCGCAGATCGTCCAGAAGCTCCATTCGGTGATGCAGGGGGTTCTCGAGGACGGCAAGGCGAAGACAGCGCTGGGACAGCAAGGCGATGTCGTGATGATCGATCCGGCCAACTTTGCGAAGCGCGTGGAGAAGGAAGAGGGCAACTGGACGGCGGTGATCCAGCGTGAAGGCATCACGCTGGACTGACCCGGCAGACTGCACGGCGGCGGACGGGAATCCTGCGGGAAATGTGCATACATATGAAGCCCTCTTCAGCACGCTGAAGCGTTTTCCCGTATCGTGTCGGTCTGGTGCTGCCACTGGCGGCCACCGGTAACCGGCAACGACAGTGTCAAGCACAGCGCCCCTTCCCTCCGCGTCTGCCGCCGCCGCAGACAACGCCATGACCGCGCGCGAGCGCCGCGGCATGGCCGCCATCCTGATCGCGGTCGCCCTGGCGACCCTCGATACCGCCATCGCCAATACGGCGCTGCCCTCGATCGCCGCCGACCTGCGCGCCACGCCGGCGGCGTCGGTCTGGGTGATCAATGCGTACCAGCTGGCCATGGTCGCCACGCTGCTGCCGTTCGCGGCGCTGGGCGGCATCCTGGGGCACCGGCGCATCTATCTTGGCGGCGTCGCGGTATTCACCGTCGCGTCGGTCATCTGCGCGCTGGCGTGGTCGTTGCCGACGCTGGCGGCGGCACGTGCGCTGCAAGGCATCGGCGCGGCCGCGATCATGAGCGTCAACACGGCGCTGATCAGCTCGATCTTTCCGATGCACAGGCTGGGGCGCGGGGTGGGATTGAACGCGCTGGTGGTCGGGGTGTCGTTCGCGGTGGGGCCGACGGTGGCGTCGGTGATCCTGTCGTTCGGCACGTGGCCGTGGCTGTTTGCCGTCAACCTGCCGATCGGTCTGCTGGCGCTGGGGATCGCGCGCGGCGCGCTGCCGCAGACGCCGCGCGGCACGCAATCTTTCGACCGGGTCGCGGCGCTGCTCAACGTGGTGGCCTTTGCCGCGCTGATCTTCGCGCTCGGCGAGGGCGCGCAACGCGCGCCGCTGCACGAGTCGCTCGCGGCCGCGGGCATATTCGTGGTGGCGTTCGGGCTGCTGGTCTTGCGCGAACGCGGCCGGCCCGCGCCGATGCTGCCGCTGGACCTGTTCCGCCGGCCGATGTTCGCGCTGTCTACGCTGACCGCGGTGTGCTCGTTCGCGGCGCAGGGGCTGGCGTTCGTGTCGCTGCCGTTCTACTTCCAGCATGTGCTGGGGCGAGGGCAGGTCGAGACCGGGTTCCTGCTGACCCCATGGTCGGTGGTGGTGGCGCTGATGGCGCCGCTCGCTGGCCGGCTTTCCGACCGCTATCCGCCCGGCCTGCTGGGTGGCGTGGGACTGGCGGTGCTGAGTGCGGGCATGGTGTCGCTGGCGCTGTTGCCGGACAATCCCAGCGCGCTCGATATCGGCATCCGCATGTGCATCTGCGGGGCCGGCTTTGGCTTTTTCCAGTCGCCCAACCTGAAGGCCCTGATGGCCAGCGCGCCGCGTGAGCGCAGCGGCGGCGCCAGCGGGGTGATTGCCACCGCGCGCCTGCTCGGCCAGGCCACCGGCGCCGCGCTGGTGGCGTTGTGCTTCGGCATCGGCGGAACCCACGGTCCGGGGCTGGCCCTGGCGCTGGGCGCCGCGTTTGCCGCGGTGGCGGCGATAGCGAGCTGGCTGCGGCTGGTCGCGCCCGACCCGCTGGCGCCGGCCTGACCCTTGCCTGACCCTTGCATCGAGCATGGCCTTGTGTTTTGTATCGATCGATCTATAATTCGTTTCATAGCGAACGATACAAAATCGAGCGACCATGGCCAGACCCCGCAAATTCGACGAACAGACCGCGCTGACGGCGGCGCTGGATGCCTTCTGGGCGCGCGGCTACGAGGCCACGTCCACGCGCGACCTGACCAGTGCCATGGGCATGACCCAGCCCAGCCTGTACAACGCCTTCGGCGACAAGCGCTCGCTGTTCCTGCTGGCGCTGGAAGGCTATGTCGAAGCCAGCATGCGCGAGCGGATCGCCCGGCTGGGCACGACGCTGCCACCCGGCGCGGCCATTTCGGCGTACCTGTCTGAAAGCCTGGAGCGCTCACTGGCGGATCCGCTGCACCGCGGCTGCCTGCTGGTCAACACCGCACTGGAAGTCACGCCTGACGATCCCGGCCTGCAGCAGAAGGTCGCGGACGCATTCGCCGAAATCCGCGCATTCTTCCGCGACCGTTTCGCCGCCGCGCAGCAGCAGGGCGCGGCCAGCACCGGCGTGTCGGCCGACGACGCTTCGGCACAGCTGTTGGCGACGCTGCTCGGCATGCGCGTGCTGGCTCGCTCCGCCCCCCAGCGCGCCTTGCTCGAGGCGGCTGTGCGGCCGACGCTGGCGCTGCTCGGCCTGCCGCCACTGAGCGCGGCCGCGGTGCCCGGCACCGGCTGATTCCCGCCATCCCTGCCTGACCTTTCCCGTTTGTAGTTCCCGGACACGCCGCCCAGGCAGCGTGGCGGGCAGCTGCATGCCCTTTTTCCGGCGCCATGCCTGGCGCCGATGGCCCCGTTTTGCCTGGCGCAAGGGCGGGGGCCACACCGGAGATTCCCATGTCCAGACCTGCCGGCCTCTGCGCCGCCCCCACCGCGCCCGATCCCCTGGCATGGCGCGAGATCTACGCCGCGCTGTGCGGCCTGTGCGCGAGCCTCGTCGCCATCGGCCTGGCGCGCTTTGCCTACACCGCGCTGGTGCCGCCGCTGATCCAGTCGCACTGGTTCCCGGCCTCGCAGACTGTCGCGCTGGGCGCGGCCAACTTCGCCGGCTACCTGGCCGGCGCCTTGCTGGGCCGGCCGATGGTATCGGTCTGGTCCAGCCGCACGGTGCTGCGCGCGTTGATGCTTGCCGCGACGCTGGCATTCTTTGCCTGCGCGTGGCCTTTGTCGGTGGCGTGGTTCTTCGGCTGGCGCTTTGTCTCGGGGCTGGCCGGGGGCGGCATCATGGTGCTGGTGGCGACCTCGATCCTGCCGCATATCCCGGCGCCGCGCCGCGGGCTGGCGATGGGCACGATCTTCGTCGGGCTTGGCCTGGGTATCGCTGCCTCGGGCACGCTCGTGCCGCGCCTGCTGCAGTTCGGCCTGCGCGAGACCTGGCTTGGGCTGGGCGCGTTGGCGCTGGCGCTGACCGCGTTCAGCTGGTTCGGCTGGCCCGGCCCGCTGCCGCAATCCGGTGCGGGCGCGGCGGCAAAGGCACCGCCGGCAGCGGCGCGGCGTCGGCTGCAATGGCTCTACGCGCAATACGCGATCAATGCGTTCGGACTGGTGCCGGCGATGCTGCTGCTGGTCGACCTGGTCGCACGCGGGCTGGGGCGCGGCAGCGAGGTCGGCGCATCGTACTGGGTGCTCTATGGCCTGGGCGCGATCGCCGGGCCGCTGGTGTGCGGCTTTGCCGGCGAACGCATCGGCTTCGGCGTTGCCTATCGCGTCGCGCTGCTGCTGCAGGGACTTGCCGCGGCGATGCTGGCATTGTGCGGCGATCCGCTTGCGCTGGGCGTGGCGGCGGTGGTCCTCGGTGCCTTCACGCCCGGCATTGCGCCGCTCGGACTGGGTGCGATCCAGGAGGCGCTGCCGCACGACCCTGCCGCGCAGCGCGCCGCATGGAGCCATGCCACCAGTGCCTTTGCGCTGTTCCAGGCGCTGGCCGGCTACGGCTATGCATGGCTGTTTGCGCATTCGCATGAGAACTACGCGCTGATCTTCGGCTGCGGCGCGGCGGCGCTGGCACTGGCGCTGGTGTTGAGCCTGGCCGGCCAGCGCCGCGCGGCACCGTGAACGTCGCCGGCAGCAATCCCGGCATCGGCCTAGAATCCAGATTTCCCCCGGCCCCGCTGCGGGCCGGCATGACCTGCAAGGAGCAGCAACGCATGAGCCATCTGTTCGAACCGCTGGAAATCGGCAGCCTCCGGCTCGCCAACCGCATCATCATTGCGCCGATGTGCCAGTACTCGGCGCAGGACGGCAACGCCGGCGACTGGCACATGATCCATCTCGGCACGCTGGCGCTGTCAGGCGCCGGCATGCTGATCGTGGAAGCGACCGCGGTCTCGCCGGAAGGCCGCATCACGCCGCAGGACCTGGGCCTGTACTCGGACGACAACGAGACGGCGCTGGGGCGCGTGGTGCAGGCGATGCGCGCGCATTCGCCCATCGGCATCGCGATCCAGCTCGGCCATGCGGGCCGCAAGGCGTCGAGCCATGCGCCGTGGGACGGGGGTCAGCAGATCGCGCCGGATGCGCCCGGCGGCTGGCACGCGGTGGCACCGTCGGCGGTGCCGCATGGCGACGGCGAAGTGCCGCCGGCCGCGCTCGACCGCGCCGGCATGGACAAGGTGCGCGACGACTTTGTCGCGGCGGCGCGGCGCGCGGCACGGCTCGGGCTGGACGGCATCGAGATCCATGCCGCGCATGGCTACCTGCTGCACCAGTTCCTGTCGCCGCTGGCCAACCATCGCGACGACGAATACGGCGGCAGCCTGGAAAACCGCATGCGCTTTCCGATCGAAGTCTTCGACGCGGTGCGCGAAGCGTTCCCAGCGGAGCGGCCGGTGTGGATGCGCATCTCGGCCACCGACTGGGTGCCGGGCGGATGGGACATCGAGGGCACGGTGGCCTTGTCCAAGGCAGTGCAGGCGCGCGGCTGCGCGGCCATCCACGTCACCACCGGCGGCGTCTCGCCGCAGCAGGCGATCAAGCTCGGCCCGGGCTACCAGGTGCCGTACGCACAGCGCGTCAAGGCCGAAGTGGGGCTGCCGACGATTGCGGTGGGCCTGATCACCGAGCCCGAGCAGGCCGAAGCGATCATTGCCAACCAGGAGGCCGATGCGGTCTCGCTGGCGCGCGCCATGCTGTACGACCCGCGCTGGCCGTGGCATGCGGCCGCGCGGCTGGGCGCCAGCGTCCATGCGCCGAAGCAGTACTGGCGCTCGCAGCCGCGCGAACTGAAGGACCTGTTTGCCGGCGCCGCCTTCGGCCAGCGCTAGGCCCACCACATCTGCAGGAGGGTAGTGCCATGAAGCCTCGCATCACACTGGTCACGCTGGGCGTCGACGACCTGGAGCGCGCGGTGCGCTTCTATCGCGATGGCCTGGGACTGTCGACAACGGGCATTGTCGGCCAGCAGTTCGAGCACGGCGCGGTGGCGTTCTTCGACCTGCAATCCGGGCTGAAGCTGGCACTGTGGCCGCGCGCGAGCCTGGCGCACGACGCCGCGCTGACGGTGACACCGCGCGCGTCCACCGATTTTTCGCTGGCCCACAATGTCGGCGACAAGGCGGAAGTCGATGCCGTGATGGCGCAGGCGAAGGCGGCAGGCGCTACCGTGGTCAAACCGGCGCAGAACACGTTCTGGGGCGGCTATGCGGGCTATTTCCAGGATCCCGACGGGCACCTGTGGGAGGTCGCTTGGAACCCGGAAATGCTGCCCGCCGGCTGACCTGCCACGCCTCCCTTGCGGCGGCGCACCAGCCGTGGTGCGCCGCCGCAAAGGGATTTCCATGATTGCCACGCCCGCGCGAACTCCCGACTATCCTTAGTAACAGACAGCCTTAGCATGGCGGCGGAGCGGCCCCCACGCAGTGCCTTTGCATCACGCTTCGCCGGCAGACCACCGAAGTAAAGCAATAAGAACAAAAGGCCAAGGGAGACATCCATGCAAGTCTATGACAGCCTGCTGTATGTGACTGCGATGGTGCTGGTGTGCTTGTACGTGTATCTGGGCGTGCTGTCGCGCAGTGCCGCGATCCGCCTGGGTTCGCCGGCGATCGTGGCGGGACTGGTGCTCGCTTACTCGCTGTCCCCGCTGCATTCGGGCGGCTGACGCCCGCAGCGGTGCGCGGCCATCCGGCTTGATGCGGGAGGGCCGTCCTAATCAGCTTCGGCCTGTGAACGGCCGCGGCGTGTTTCGCCCTGCGCGTCCTGCACATTCTGCGCGGGGACATCGCGCAGCAGCGTGTCGATCGCCGCGTGCAATTCCTGCGGAACCACCGGCTTGTGCAGCAGCAGCGTGCCTGCCGCATGCGCGGTCCGCAGCCGGTCCGCCGCCGTATCTCCCGTGATGATGATCGCCGGCACATGACGGCCCAGCCGCTGCCGGATCGCGTCCAGCGCTTCCTGGCCGGTGCGATGGCCGCGCAGGCGGTAGTCGGCAAGCACCAGTGCAGGCTGGAACGCCGCGAGCATGGCCAGCGCCTCGTCCTCGGATTCGGCCGTGCGGCAGTCGCATTGCCATGCCCCCAGCAGCTCCGACATGGCGGTGCGGATCGCTTCGTCGTCGTCGATCACCAGCACGCGCAGCCCGTCAAGCCCGCCCGGTGCCACCGGGTGCGGCGTGTCTTCCGGCGTGCTCCACGCGCGCGGCATCACGAAGCGGAACACCGACCCCCGCCCCGGCCGCGAGCCCAGCGTGACGTGCGTGCGCATCGTCCGCGCCAGCCCCTCGACGATGGCCAGCCCCAACCCCAGCCCCTTGCGCTGGTCGCGCTCCGGATTGCCGAGCTGGTGAAACTCGCGGAAGATCTCGCGATGCTGCGCGGCGGGAATGCCGATGCCGGTGTCCCATACCTCGATCACGGCATGCAGCCGGCGCTGGCGGCACGCCACCAGCACGCCACCTTCCCGGGTATAGCGGATCGCATTGGCGATCAGGTTGCGCAGCACCAGTTCGACCAGCGTGGGATCGCCGTACAGCGTTGTGGTGGTATCGCGCGTGCGGTACACCAGCCCGCGCGCATCGGCCTGCGGCGCGAATTCGTTCTCGAGCTTGTGCAGCAGCGGCTGCAGCCGGAACGGCCGCGGCCGCGGCGTGACCACGCCGGCTTCGAGCTTGGAGAAGTCCAGCAGCGAGTTCAGCATTTCGCGTGCGGCGCCGGACGATGCCTCCACATGCTCCAGCAACTGGCGCTGGCGCGCATCCAGCGCGGTGCGGCCCAGCGACACCAGGAACAGCCCCATCGCATGCAGCGGCTGGCGCAGGTCATGGCTGGCCGAGGCCAGGAACACCGACTTGGCGCGGCTCGCTTGCTCCGCCGCATGCTGCGCGCCCTCGGCACGCGCGGTCTGCTCGCGCAGCTGCGAGATCAGCTCGATGTTTTCGAAGCGCAGCGCGATCGAATGCCGCGCCACGCGCGAATAGTTGCGTGCGAACATGATCAGCACGAACAGGTACAGCGGTGTGCCGAGGAACATCGGCAGGTATTCGATATCGCCGGTGACCAGGAACGCGATCCAGACCGGCACGATCGACGGAATAAAGAAGCCGATCGCCACCGGCAGGCAGGCGGAGAACACCGCCAGCGCCGCCGCGCTCATGCCGGCGATCAGCGACAGCACGCAGATCACCACCGCCGGCATGCTCACGTCCAGGTAGAGCCATGCCACCAGTCCCCACAGCGCGCCGATCAGCGCGAGCATGGCGGTCATGCCGCGCGCATAGCGGCCCGCGCCTGCCTCGGTCAGCCGTCCGGCCAGCGCCAGCCGCCCGAAGTACGCCACCGCGCAGGCCACTGCCATCGCGCAGGCCCAGGGCAGGGCGCCGGGACGGTCGCCCGACAGCGTCAGGCCCGCGGCGAGGATAAAGGCCGCCAGCGAGCAGCCCAGCATGGCGATGCCGAAGCTCTGGTCGATCAGCGCCATCTGCGCGGCCAGCAGCCGCGGCTCGTCGAAGCGCGGCAGCAGCCGCAGGCCCTGCGGGCGATCCCCCCTTACGCGCGGCGGCGCCTGGTCCGCGGTCATCGCGCCGCCTGCACCAGCCCGCGGCGCTGCGCTTCCAGGATGGCTTCGACGCGGCTGACCACGCCGAGGTGGTCGAGGATGGCGGCCACATGAACGCGGACGGTGTTTTCGGACAGGCCCATGTGGTAAGCAATGACCTTGTTGGAGCGGCCCAGCGTGAGCTGGTGCAGCACCTCCAGCTGGCGCGGCGTGAGCGTGCTGGCGGCATACGGCGCCGGCGCGGCGGCACGGCCGGCCGCACTGGCGTCATCGGAGAAATGCGTGCCGCCGGCGAGGCAGCAGGCGATCGCTTCCTCGATCTCGCGCGCATCGGCCGACTTGGGCAGGAAGCCGGCGATCTCGCGCCGCACGTCGGCCGGAATGGTTTCCAGTCCGGAAGTGCCGGAAACGATCAGGATGCGCGCCGCGGGGAAATGCCGCCGCAATACCTTGACGCCCTCCAGGCCGTTCAGGCCCGGCATCTGGATATCGAGCAGCAGGATATCGACCGCGGCGCCGGCATGGTCCTGTACCGCCTGCATGACAGAGCCGGCTTCGATGATCTGCCCGACGCTCGGGCTGTCGGCCAGGACCAGGCGCAGGCCGGTGCGGAACAGGGTGTGGTCGTCGATCAGCAGCAGGCGGGCGTGGGGCATGGGGAACAGGGCCGTGAGCAGCGGGGCGCAGGTCAGTCTGGATGCCGTCGCAGCAGGCACGGGTCGACAGACATTGGACAAGAATCCATGGAGATTGTCCATGCACCAGACGCGTCAGCGCGACTAGTCCGGAAAGATTATTGGCCCGGCGCGGCGCCGGTGCGAAGATCCTCGTCGTGGACAGTTCCGCGACATGTCCGCACCACTTTTCGTTACCCACTACCACCCGGCTGTGGGTATTTTTTTGTCTGCGATTTTGCGGGTTACAGCTCTGACAGCCCGAAGCTGCGCAAGCGCGGCAGGTCGGTCACGCGGATGCTCTGGTAGGACAGGTGCACCATGCCGGCGTCGGCCAGCCGTCGCAGCGCCTGGTTGACGCGTTGCCGCGACAGCCCGGTCAGCAGGCCGATTTCTTCCTGCGACAGCTCCAGCACGGGACTGGTGCGCGGATACAGGTCGGGATGGAACAGCTGCGCGATTGCCTGCGCCACGCGCGCATCGGCGCCGAGCAGGCGGTCGTTCTGCACCGTGGCGATGAACTGGCCCATGCGCTCGTTGAGCTGGCGTACGACAAAGCTTGCAAACGGCAGGCTCTGCGCCAGCAGCGTGTTGAAGACCGGCTCGGGCACCAGCAGCACTTGCGAGTCGCGGATGGCGATCACGTCGTAGCGGCGGTCTTCGCGCTTGATCACGCTGCCTTCTCCGCACCAGCCGCCGGCCGGCACGCCGGAGAAGGTGCAGCCGCGCCCGTCCGGCGTGTACACCGCCAGCTTGATCAGGCCGCTGTCGACCCCGATCCAGTAGCGCGAAGGCTCGCCGCGCCGGGCAATGAAGGCGCCCGCGGCGAAGGACTGCAGCAGTGTTTCGCGCGCGGCCAGCGCCTGGTGTTCCGCCGCCAGCGCGGCGTACCACACATGGCTGGCAAGCATGCTTTCAGGGGCGCGAGTGGGGTTCTGGGATGCGGTCATGACATCGGCGCGAGCGGCTGCGCGGCACTTTGTAAGATTTGCGTAAGCCTTGGCTGGCGCGGGTTTGCGGGAAGTTTGTCGTCCGGACGACAGTGCGCCGGGCGTGTGCGATGATAGCCTTGCCCCAGAAAAAGTGCGACTAGCGGAGACACAGCAATGCCAACCGATTTCGACAGCGGCCTGGCCCGCAATGCGGCCAATTTCGTACCGCTCACACCCATCGACTTCCTGGTCCGCGCCGCGGAGGTGTACGGCGACCGCCTGGCCATCGTGCACGGTCCGGTGCGACAGAACTGGCGCGACACGTATGCGCGCGCGCGCCGCATGGCCAGCGCGCTGGCGCGTGCCGGCGTCGGCAAGGGCGACACCGTGGCCGCGCTGCTGCCCAACACGCCGGCCATGGTCGAGGCGCATTTTGGCGTACCGATGGCGGGCGCGGTGCTCAATGCGCTCAATATCCGGCTCGACGCCGCCAACCTCGTCTTCATGCTGCGCCATGGCGAGGCCCGCGTGCTGCTCGCCGACACCGAGTTTGCCGACGTTGCGCGGCAGGTTGCGCTGGAAATTCCCGGGCTCAAGGTGATCGCGGTCCATGATGCGCTGGGGCCGCAGGCCGAGCCTTTCGGCGAGACCGACTATGAATCCTTCCTGGCTTCAGGCGACCCGGACTATGCGTGGCGCATGCCTGCCGACGAATGGGATGCGATCGCGCTGAACTACACCTCGGGCACCACCGGCGATCCCAAGGGCGTGGTCTATCACCACCGCGGCGCGGCCATCAACGCGATCTCCAACATCCTGGAATGGGACCTGCCCAAGCACCCGGTCTACCTGTGGACGCTGCCGATGTTCCACTGCAATGGCTGGTGCTTCCCTTGGACCATCGCGGCGCGCGCGGGCGTCAACGTCTGCCTGCGCAAGTTCGAACCCAGGCTCGTGTTCGACCTGATGCGCGCGGAAGGCGTCACGCACTACTGCGCCGCGCCGATCGTGCATACCGCGCTGGTCAACGCGCCCGCATCGTGGCGCGAAGGCGTGCGCGGCCCGGTGCGCGGCATGGTCGCCGGCGCGCCGCCGCCGGCAGCGGTGCTGGCACAGATGGAGGCCATGGGCTTCGAACTGACGCACGTCTATGGCCTGACCGAGGTCTATGGCCCGGCCGCGGTCTGTGCCGAGCAGGACGACTGGCGCACGCTGTCCGAACAGGACCGCGCCGTGCGCAAGGCGCGCCAGGGCGTGCGCTACCACCTGCAGTCGCAGGTGGCGGTGCTCGATCCTGATTCTATGCAGCCCGTGCCCGCCGACGGCGAGACCATCGGCGAGATCATGTTCCGCGGCAACATCTGCATGAAGGGCTACCTGAAGAACGAGAAGGCCACGCGCGAGGCCTTCGCCGGCGGCTGGTTCCATACCGGCGACCTCGGCGTGTGCATGCCCGACGGCTATATCAAGATCAAGGACCGCAGCAAGGACATCATCATTTCCGGCGGCGAGAATATTTCCAGCGTGGAAGTGGAGGACGCGCTCTACCGGCACCCCGCGGTGCTTGCCGCGGCGGTGGTGGCACAGCCTGATGCCAAGTGGGGCGAGACGCCGTGCGCCTTCGTCGAACTGAAGGATGGCGCCAGTGCCACCGCGGAGGACCTGATCGCGCATTGCCGCACGCTGCTGGCCGGCTTCAAGGTGCCCAAGGCGGTGTACTTCGGGCCGCTGCCCAAGACTTCAACCGGCAAGATCCAGAAGTTCGAGTTGCGCCGCAAGGTGAAATCGGACGCGGCCATCGATGTCTGAACGCGGCGGTTGCTAGGGCTGTACCGCTTCCTCGGCATCGCGCTGTCCGGCGATATCCGAGTCGATGGCTTCGCGGCCCCAGGCCATGCCCGCGCGCGTGGCATCGCCGGCACAGCCAAAGCGCGTCTGCATCACGGGGCACGGCCATGGCAGCCGTGTGCCGTGATGCCAGACTTCGGCGCGCAGCGTCCACCAGCCTTCGTGCTGGCTGCCATAGCGCAGCGCCGCGACGTGAATGCGATAGCCGCGGTAGCTGGCGTTCTCGTCATGCCATCCGCTGGGCATGCGCTAAGCGGGCATTCAACGTGCCCGCGCCTCGTGTGGCGTCCCGTGGTCGCGGGGACGGTGCCAGTCCTGGGCAATGTCGGGGAACACCTCGCATTCGCCACGCACGATGTTCTCGATGGTGGCGCACACGCATTCGGTGCCGCGCGGTCCCACGCACACCAGGCTGCGGGGGTGGTCGGTATGCTGCGGAATGGCATAGACGCGCATGCCCTCCTGGTACAAGGGATGCTTGCTCAGGCGCTCGTTCATCAGCTCGACGAAGCGCTGCGGAGAGACAACCGGCTTTTCCATTTCATGCTCCTGCGGCCCTGCCACCGCACCGATGGCAAGCGCGGCGAGGCGACCAGGCCAGTAAAGGCCAGGAAGATGACAGGCAGGTGGCAGGGAAGCACCCAGGCTTCGCGAAGGCCCTGGGCGTGGCCGGAACGGAGAATCGCGGGCAAATAGCTGCCCGCGTTGCCACTGCCACGATTCCAGACTAGGACATGCGCGGCAGCGCGCAAGGTTAAGGACCGCACAGACGCCCGCGCCTGCACATGGCAGCGCGGGCGGCGTGCTTCACGTGGTGCGCAGTTCGCTCGCCGCGCGCGGGCCATCCAGCATGCCATTGCCGGCGGCCCAGCAGGCTGCCTCGGCCTCGGCATGCGAACTGTATGTGGAAGGCGCTTCAACAGTGCAGTCGGCATCGGCCGCGCCGCAAAGTTCTTCCATGACAATGCGCCAGGTGTACTGGCCGGATGGCTCTTCCAGCACGTGCAGTACCAGCGTGCGGTGATGGTCCGAAAGCGTAAGGGGCAGGGTCGACATTGGCGCCTCCCGTTGGCAGGTGGGACGCATTTGATGCTAGCAACTACAGGCGCATGGTGCCATCGGAGAATTGCAACCGCGGCATGGCAAGATACGCGTGCCGCGGCTTCCCCCGCTGCGCCGAATCCAGTAACCTTCTGCGCCTGGCGCCACGTGGCGCCTGCTTCTCGCCACCGACCATGCTCAATTCGACCGCGCTCAACCAACAGGTCGCCGCCTTGACGGCGCACTACGACGCCACGGTGCTGCCGCTGTGGACTGCCAGCGGCTGGAATGCCGGCCTGTTCCTGCCTTATGAGGCCCTCGACGGCGCCACGGCCGCGCCGCTGCCGGCGGCGCGCTACCGTGCCATGGCCTGTGCGCGGCAGCTTTATGTGTTTTCGGTGGCGGGCCAGCATGCGCATGCCGATACGCTGTTCGGCTCGCTGCAGGCGTATTTCGGCGACGGGGCGGGCGGCTGGATCTACAGCGTCGGACCGGACGGCTCGCCGCTGGACACCACGCGCGACCTTTACACGCACGCCTTCGTGATCTTTGCCTGCGCCAGCTACCACGCGCTGCGCGGCAATTCCGATGCGCTCGAAGTGCTCGACGAAACCGTCGACGTCGTCGAGGACTTCTTCACCGAAGATGGCGGGCTGTACCATGCCGCGCTTAACGAGCACTTTCGCCCGAAAGGCGCAGGCGTGCTGCAGAACCCGGTGATGCACCTGACCGAGGCCTACCTGGCCGCGCTCGATGCGACCGGCGACGAATGGTATGCCGAGCGGCTGCGCGAGATCGCGATGGCCGTGTTCGAGCGCTTTGTCGATCCCGCGAGCGGCTGTATCGCCGAGCTGCCGCAGGGCAGTGCCGACAATCGCATCGAACCGGGCCACCAGTTCGAATGGTTCTCGCTGGTCGCAAGCCGGCCGCAGCTGTTCGGCGACCTGCCGCTGGAAGGCGCGCTGCGCCAGGCCTTCGACTTTGCGCAGCGGCATGGCGTGGCGCCCGGCACGCTGGGCGTCAGCGCGGCACTGGACGCGCGTGGCGGGCTGCTCGACGGTACCCAGCGCATCTGGGCGCAGACCGAGTATGCACGCGCACTGGCGCTGCATGGACAACCCGGGTCGCTGGCTACGCTGGAAGCGTGGGCCGGGCAGTTCCGCAACCGCTTCCTGCATGCGCAGGGATGGCACGAATGCCTCGCGCCTTCAGGCGACGTGGTGCGTGCGGAGATGCCGTCGACTTCGCCATACCACCTGGCAACGTCCTACCTGGCGCTGGCACAGGCCGCCGGCCTGTCCTGGCCGAACCAGTGACGCGACGCAATCGTTATCAATTTTTTGCAGTCGCGGCCAGGGGCCGCGACTAGACTCAAGCCCGCGCTCCGTCCGTGCATTGTCCTTCTTAACTACCTGGTCGTCGTTCTGAAGTCGCGGGCCGGGGCGCACCCGCCTGCGGCGATACCTGCGTGCCTACGCGGACTTCCATCTGCCGTATGCGGGTGGCGGCACGGGTCTCTGCGTGGTCATTGAGGATCAGGCACAGCAGCGTCAGCAAGGCCGCTGCGATCATGCTCAGCGCGATCCAGGCGAGGCAGTGCTTGCGTTCCATGGTGGAATCGATGGGGGCATTATTGGAGCGCGCAGTGTAAGCGCCCCGCCGCAAAGCGATTGTCAACCTTTGCAAACACAGCGGTTATGCCACGTCTGGATGCTCTGGCAAGCTCTCCGGCAATCGCGCCCCATCCACGATTTAGCGTTTTCGCCAATTCCTGCAATGCCGGCGAGAAGCGCTAATTCGCTAATTCACTGATTCGCTTATTCCATCACGCCGTTCTCGCGCAGCAGCCGTTCGCATTCATCGAGCATGTCGTGCGCAAAGGCAGACTGATAGTTGGGATCGAGCGCTTCCATCATTTCGTGCGCGGCATACAAGCCCGCTTCGCGCGACAGCGTCTCGGCCAGCTGTCGTGCGAACTGGTCGCTGAGTTCCGACAGCAAACGCCGCTCGGACAGCGGCAGCTGCAGCCGCGAGCGCGACAGCCATTCGGCTGCGAGCGTCGCGCCTTGTGCGTCCGTCATCCACTTGCGGTGCTCGTAATAGGCCGACAGGCGCTCGGCGGTCAGCGCGAACAGCAGCGCCTTGCGGGTGTTGAAATCGATGCGGGGCAGTGGGGCGAGGCTCATGGGTACGGCTTGCCGCGCGGGCGTGGCCCTTGCGGCGATCTGTCAGGGTTATCGGCGTTTGATCAGGTCAGGCACCGGCAGGGCCGAAGCGCTCCGCCAGCCATGCGCCGATGGCAACGATCTCTTCCAGGCAGACCGAATGCCCCATCGGGTACGTCTGCCATGTCAGCGGATGCTGGCGCGCCTGGATAAAGTCGCGTGCCGCAACGCCCAGCTGCAACGGCACCACATCGTCCTGCGTGCCGTGCGCGGCAAACACCGGCGTGGCGGCATTCGCGGCGCTGGCCTGCGCTGCCACCGTGCCCGGCGCGGGAATATAGCTGGACAGCGCCACGATGCCGGCAAGCGGTTCCGGATGCGTCAGGCCCGCGGTATAGGCGATGGCGCCGCCCTGTGAAAACCCGGCCAGCACGATGCGGCTGCAGGGGATGCCGCGCGCATTCTCGCGCGCGACCAGCGCGCGGATGGCATTGCACGAGGCCTGGATGCCGGCCTCATCGGCGCGGCGGCCGGCCTCGTCGAGGGAATAGATGTCATACCAGGCCGGCATGACATAACCGCCGTTGCAGGTCACGGAAATCGCCGGCGCGTGCGGAAAGATAAAGCGCACGCCAGGCGAGGCGGGCAGCCGCAATTCCGGCACCACCGGTGCAAAGTCGCTGCCGTCGGCGCCCAGCCCGTGCATCCAGATCACGGCGCAGCGGGGATCGGGCGCGGTTTCGATTTCAATGGCGGGCAGCAGTTCGCTCATGGGGCAGGTTCCTGTGTGACGGCGTGCCCGCGCGCCGATGGGCGCGGCAGGCAGCGCGAGTATCGCACAGGTCAGGCCCGCTGATGCCGCACGCCCGCCATGCGGGCAGGGCGGCACGACTGCCGGTTCAGGCGGCGGACGGAACGATCGGCACGGTGGTCAGGCCCGGCGCGCGCGCATTCTGCGCGGCGGAGGGCAACTCGGCCATTGCCGGCACGGTGGCGCGGCGCTTGTCCACCACGTCCTCCACGCCCTTGGCCGAGACATCTTCCAGGAACGCGACCATGTCGCGGTAATAGGCCACCTGCATCTGCGCCTCGAGCAACTTCCGCTCGGCCTGGAATAGCGTCAGCCTCATGTCTTGCAGTTCCCTTTCGGCGATTTTTTCCGGGGTCGGCGGACTGAACAAGTTTGCAAGCCAACGCATGGCAGTACCTCCAGTTCTGTCAAAGCGAAATTGCGATGCTTGTGCCACGAGGTCAAATATAGACAAGAAATCGATAAAAGGCCTCTTGGCCTCCTTGCCGTGGTGCCTCGCCCACAAGGATGATTGCCGCTTGCGGGAGTCTGCGGTAGATTGTCCGGCGACTTCGGATCGCCCCCTCACTGCTTGCCTGGCACGCGCATCGGATCGCTGTTTTTGTGCGGGTTTTCGAGCGGATTCCGGCCCTGGCTGCATTCCCCGCCTGCTTCCACGACCTCCACGCGCGCGCCGGTTTCATGCTGCGGGAGAGTGTCCAATTCATGCACGTAACGAACGATCGGCGACCAGAATGCGGCGATATGGTCTGGCTCGATGGCGGCGCCATGCGGCATGGCGTCATGCATCACCAATTGATGCAAGTGCCGCGCGGCGGCGGCCACGCGCTCCGCATGGACGTGCGCGAACACGGCATCAGCGCGGCTATGCACCACCAGCAGCGGGCGTTCGAGGCGGCTGGCACGCGCGGCGTTGTTCCAGGGATCCGGCAGCAGCCACGCTGCCCAGGCCGGCACGCGGCCGGTCTGCACCGCGGCGCGCCGCGCCGAGCTGAAGCCGGCGGCAATGATATAGCCGTCGGGCTGCGGCGCGAGGTGCCGCGCCACGTCAAGCAGGATGCCCGAGCCCAGCGAATGGCCCAGCACCACGCGGCGCGACGCCGCGGGCGCGGCCGCAACAAACTGCCGGTATGCAGTCATGGCGTCCTGGCGCAGGTGGCGCACCGAAGGGCGCCCGCTGCTGCGGCCATAGCCGCTGTAGTCGAACACGAAGGATGCGATGCCGGACTCGGCCAGCATGGCCTGTACCGGCAGCCAGTCGGCCAGGGTTTCATTGTCGCCATGGCAGACCATCAGCGCGGGCGCATCGTGGCGGGCGGCGGGGACAAAGCGGGCATGCAACTCCCGATCGCCGCTGGCGAACGTGGTATGCCGCACAGGCATGGATGACCAGGGCACGGGAGTCCCGGTGCTTGTTTCATCCGTTCGCGTGACAAATGCTTTGCGCTCCACCGCACGAAACAGTAGATGGCGCGCAACGCCGGCGGCCAGCGCGACGCCCGCCGCCACGGCAAGCCAGCGCAGCGTGCCCGGCGCCGCCGGAGCGGGGACGGTTGCAGCAGGGTCGGGATGCGGCGTGTCGAACATGCTAGGGCGGCGTGCCATGGTCGGGTCCGTGTTATTTCAGGCTAGCAGGCTACGATGAACATGTTAAGAAATGTCCATCCGTGCGGACGGATCTCTGCCCCATGGGCCGTCCTATCGCGCCGATAGGAAAATTTTGCCTTGACTATCTACCTAGTAGTAGATAGCATTCTCTCCATGGAACCGCTGCACCGCCAGCAGCAAAGCAGGAAGGGCGGAGAAGTGGCGATCCCATCGCAATACCGCTGTGCGGTCTTTTTTTAGCGCTGTCCATCTATCTACCAGTAGATGGAAAAGCGAGAAAAGCCCAGCAGGAAGCCACTGACACCGATTGACGCGATCCGAAACATCGCCACCAGGAGCCCATCATGACCAAGTTCGCCAAGACCCTGATCACCGCCGCCACCCTTGCCGCCGCCTTCGCTGGTGGCGCCGCCCACGCCGCCGGCGTGCAGGACGGCAGCTTCGCCGGTGACAAGTACGGCTACCAGTTCCGCGTCGGCAAGACCGATGCCTTCACCGACGGTGCCCGCACCGGCAAGTTCGATCCGTTCACCGAAGGCGCGCGTGCCGGCAAGTTCGACCCGTACACCGATGGCCGTGCAGGCAAGGCTGATCCGTACACCGACGGTGCTCGCACTGTCAGCTACCGTAGCGGCCAGTTCGACCCGTTCACCGAAGGTGCACGCGTCGGCAAGTCCGACCCCTACACCGACGGCTTCCGTACCGTAGCCGGGCTGGGCCGCAGCGGTGTGTCGTCCGAGCCGTCGCGCAGCTTCGACCCGTACACCGACGGTGCGCGCGTGGGCAAGGCCGACCCGTACACCGACGGCGCGCTCGCCTGATCCCTGCCGGCCACCGGCCGGCGGCTTGACCACCTTTACGGCGGCGGCCAGCAAGGCCGCTGCCCGATGGAGTCCATCATGAGTTTGCGTGACAGCATCCTGCTGCTTGGCGGATGGCTGGTGCTCTGCGTGACGAGTGGCTCGATGATCACCTTCGCCGCGCAGGTCCTGCCTGGCTAAAACCGTAAAGCCGATGCCTCGGCGCTAGGGGATTACCCGGGCGCCGGGGCATTTCAGCTTGAGCGCCTATCTTCGCGTAGATACACTGCCTTTATGAAAACGCAATCCGTACGCGAGCAACTGCTCGAGCACACCCTGGTCCTGATCCGCCGCCGCGGCTTCAACGGCTTCAGTTATCGCGACCTGGCCGAACTGGTGGGTGTGAAAACTTCCAGCATTCACTATTACTTCCCGACCAAGGACGACCTCGTCCTCGAGGCGGTGAAGGAATACAGCGCCCGCCTGAGCGAGCACCTGCGCGCCATCGACACGAAGCTGCCGGTCACCGAGCAGGCCGCGATCTACCTGGCGCCGTTCCGCAACAGCTGCGGCTCCGACCAGATCTGCCTGTGCGGCATGCTGTCGACCGAAACCCTGTGCCTGCCCGAATCCGTGCACCAGCTGCTGCAGGGCTTCTACCTGATGCACGAGAAATGGCTGACGGGACTGCTGGAGCGTGCGCAGCCGCTGCGCAGCACGCCATTCCCGGTGCCGCCGCCACGGCTGGCGCAGGTGGTGTTCGGTTCGCTGCAAAGTGGCCTGATCGCAGCCCGGCTGTTCGGCACGTCCGACCGCGTCGAGGCAGCGGCCGATACGCTGATGGCAGCCGTGGCTGGCTAAGGGTTAGCGTTCCGATTTATCGCGCTGTCAGTGGCGCGTCCAGAGCCGTCGGGTGGCGAAAGCTGCGCGGCGGCTTTTTTCATTGGCGGCTCGCGCCCGCTTCTTTTCTCGCTATATTCTTTTGGAATCAACAACTTACTATCGGCTATCAGTCCCATAGAAATATTCTTCCTTGACTATCTACCTAGTAGTAGATAGTATTTGACTCATGGAAGCGCCGCAGCGCCAGCAGCAACGAAGAGCAGGGCCCAGCGACGATCCCATGCATGACCGAAGGCGGTCATTTTTTCAGGGCAGGTGATCTATCTACTAGTAGATAACTACCCCAAAAAATGCACCGCGAAGCCACTGACACCGATTGACGCGATCCGAAACATCGCCCCCCTGGAGCCCATCATGACCAAGTTCGCCAAGACCCTCATCACCGCCGCCACCCTTGCCGCCGCCTTCGCTGGTGGCGCCGCCCACGCCGCTGGCGTGCAGGACAGCAGCTTCGCCGGTGACAAGTACGGTTACCAGTTCCGCGTTGGCAAGACCGATGCCTTCACCGACGGTGCCCGCACCGGCAAGTTCGATCCGTTCACTGAAGGCGCACGCGTCGGCAAGGCTGATCCGTACACCGACGGTGCCCGCATCGTCGCCGGCCTGGATCGCAGCGGCGTCTCGGCTTCGCCGGCGCGCAGCGGCCAGTTCGACCCGTTCACCGAAGGCGCACGCGTCGGCAAGGCTGATCCGTACACCGACGGCGCACGCATCGTCGCCGGCCTGGACCGCAGCGGCGTCTCGGCTTCGCCGGCACGCAGCGGCCAGTTCGACCCGTTCACCGAAGGCGCACGCGTAGGCAAGGCTGATCCGTACACCGACGGTGCCCGCATCGTCGCCGGACTGGACCGCAGCGGCGTCTCGGCCTCGCCCGCACGCAGCGCCGACCCGTACACCGATGGCGCACGTGTTGGCAAGGCCGACCCCTACACCGATGGCGCACGTGTTGGCAAGGCTGACCCCTACACCGACGGTGCAATCGCCTGAGGCAAGCGTCTGAAAAACGGCCGGCAAGTTGCCGGCCCCCTGTAACCACCGGGCTGCCAGCGAGCAGCCCGGTTCATGGAGTCGATCATGCGTTGGCTTGACACTGCGCTGATCCTGGGCGGATGGGTAGGGCTTTGCCTGGTAAGCGGGTCCCTCATCACGCTCGTCGCACGCGCGCTGCCGGCCTGAGCCGCGCGGTGCAGAACGAAGGAGTTGGAACGATGAAAACCCGGTCCGTACGTGAAGAACTGGTCGAACATGCACTGGTGCTGATCCGCCGTCGGGGGTTCAACGGGTTCAGCTACCGCGACCTGGCGGAACTGGTCGGGGTCAAGACCTCGAGCATCCACTATTACTTTCCGACCAAAGAAGACCTGGTGCTGGAAGCGGTGCGCGAATACAGCGCACGCAAGCAGGCACGGCTGGCGGCCATCGACAGCAGCCTGCCGCCGGCCGAGCAGGCGCGCCAATACCTGGCTCCCCTGTGCGCCGGCGCCGGCACCGACGAAGCGTGCCTGGTCGGCATGCTGGCGGCGGATGTGCTGATGCTGCCGGAGTCCGTGCGCAGCGCGATGCGCGACTTTGTCCGCCTCAACGAGCAATGGCTTGCGCGGCTGTTCGAGCGCGCGGCCGCGCAGCGGCAGGCGCCTTACCCGGCGTCGCCCCAACAACTGGCGGAGATTGCGTTCGGCGCGCTGCAGAACGGCCTGATCAGTGCGCGGCTGTTCGGCAGCACGGACCGGCTCGACGCCGCCGCGGGGATGCTGACCGGCCTGATGCCGGCGGAGCGGGCGCTAGCCGTTGCCTGACACCATGCGCGCCACGGCCTCGCACAACCAGCCCGGATCGTCGTGGGGCAGGTCGTGGCCGGCCCAGTGATGCGTCAGCACCGGCGCGTTCCAGGCCTGTCCGATACGTGCGGAGCAGGCCGGGTCGACCAGCCGGTCCGATGACGATGCAATCAGCAGCAACTGGCAGCCAGGCGCGTTCGCCGGTGCCCGATAGCGTGCCGCGGCCACCAGTTGCGCCAGCGCGGCGCAGCGGCTGACCGGCGCGTCGGCGGCAATGGCTTGCCAGGCCGCGATGTCGGCGACGAGCGTATCCGCGCGCGCGCAGGTGATGGCGTGAATGGTGCGCTCGCAATAGGCGCGGTCGTGCCAGCGCTGCGCGACGCGCAGCAGCTTGCCCCAGTTGCGCGGCCGCAGCCGCTGCATCGGCGTGCAGAAGGGCCGCATGCTGGTGTTGACCAGCACCAGCCCGCCGACTTCGTCCGGATAGCTGCTGGCCCACTCGGTGGCGACCATCGCGCCCAGCGACATGGCCAGCACGCGGTACGGCCCGCGCGCGCCGGCCGTCGACAGCTGCCGGCGCACCGCGCTGACCATGTCGCGCACGCACCAGGGCGCGGGCTGCACCGACAGCGCGCCATTGCCCGGCAGGTCGGGCAGCAGCGGCCGGCCCAGCCCGGCCGCTTCCCATTGCGCGGGCAGGTGCCCCCAATGGCGCGTCTCGCGCGTCAGTCCCCGCAGGAATACCCATCGGCTCATGCCAACCTCAACAGTTCATGGCAACGCTTCTGTCTGCCAGTGCGCGCGCGCCTGCTGCAGCAGTGCCTCGCGCTGCGGCCCGTGCGGCAGCCAGCGTTCCGGCGCAAACGCGACGCGCCCGAGGAAATCGAACAGGCTCACGTGGCGGCGCAGCACGCGCGCGGTGCGGTGCGCCTTGATCGGGTTGAAGATCCCCTCGCGCGAGAACAGCTGGCGCGGGTTTTTCTTGATCCACAGCCACGAGCCCAGCTCCAGCGTCATCGGCAGGAACAGGTTGCCGGCCGGCGTGAGGTCATACGCATGGTCCCACAGGTCGCCATGCAGCAGGTACTGGTGGCTTTGCGGCTCGAAGGTGTAGCCGTGGTGCGGGTGCGCCTGCTCGAACAGGGTCTTGAGCAGGTACATCTCGGGCAGGTGCGCCATCGGCCGGCGCGTGCGCGCGTACGGGAACCAGATGCTGTCGCGCCAGCCGTAGCCGGAGTGGCAGTCCACCGCAAAGCTGAGCGGGCGCGGCAGCAGTTCTTCCTGCACCACGCGCAGCAGCGCGCGGCTCTCCAGCTCCATCGGCCCGCCTTCCGGGCCGCGATACCAGGGCAGCCAGGCGCCAAGGCGCTGCCCGCCGGCCAGGAACGGCACGGGCGCGTCGGCGTCCTGCGGGCCGTTGCGCATCAGGTCGACGCCGTTGGGATTGGCCCGGGTGCCGGCCCACATGCCGCCGGGATTGACGATCGGCATGAACACCAGCCGCACGGCCTGCAGTTCGCGATGCAGCAGTTCGTCCCATGCCAGCCGGCCCAGCACGGAGCGCAGGTAGTCCAGCACCAGCTGCGTGCCGATCCGCTCGAGCCCGTGGATGCCGCCGAAGATGCCGATGGCCGGCGCCTGCGGGTCGCGGCTGCCAAGGGTGGCCACATGCAAGCCGAAGCGGTGGCCCTGCACCACGGCTTCGCCCACCACGCGGCAGTCGAGCACATGGCTGGCGGCGTCGAACAGCGCCAGCAGCTGGTCGTATTCAGGAAAGGCGTCGGCGCGCGCGATCATGCCGCCCGCGGCTCGGCGGCGGCAGCGGCATCGGCCGCGGCATCGGTCGCCGTCAAGCAGGGCAGGAAGGCACCCACCAGACGCGTGCCGCGCCGGCTCTGCAGGCAATACAGGTATTCGTTCAGCACGGGCGCGCCGTGCGCAAACGGCACCACCCGCAGCAGCGGGTCTTGCGGCACTTCGCCCAGCGGCACCACGCTCGCGCCGAGGTTCTGGCGGATCGCTTCGTAGATGGCCTCGCGGCTGCCGATCACGGTATGCCGCGGCAGCTGCTGCGCGCAGGCGGCGAGCGCATCCTCGGTCGCCTTGCGTGTCATCGAGCCATGCTCTCGTACCAGCAGGTGGCAGCCGCGCAGCTGGGCCAGGTCCACCTGCGGCAGGCGCGCCAGCGCATGGTCCGGATGCACCACCAGCACCATCGGCGCCGAGGCCAGGAGGATGCGCGCAAGGCGGTCGTCTTCGACCGGATGCGACGACACGGCCGCGTCGATCCGGTACTCGAACAGTGCTTCCAGCATCTGCTGCGAATTGCCGATGTCCAGGCTCACCTCGATTGCCGGATAGCGCTGCCGGAACGCGGCCACCGCGCGCAGGATGTAGTAGGGACCCGTGGCGCCGAGGCGCAGGCTGCCGAAGCGCAGGTCGCCGGCGTTGCGCAGCAGGTAGTCGGCCTGGCCTTCGTGCTGCATCAGCTGCTCGACCACCGGCATCAGCGCCAGCCCCACGTCGCTCAGGTCAACCCGGCTGGCGCGGCGGTGGAACAGCTCAACGCCATACGATTCTTCGAGCTGGCGGATGCGGCCGGTGACGGTGGGCTGGCTCACGCGCAGCTGTCGGGCCGCCATGGTGATGCTGCCCTGGCGCGCCACTTCGAAAAAGGTCATCAGCAGGTCGCCAAGCATGGTCATCCGCGGTGGTTGGGGGGAGCGCACCGGACAGGTCCGGACGACCGCGCAGTCTAGCGGGGCAATATGACAATACGGCGACGCCCGCCGCGGCGTGGGCCGCGGCGGGGCTGGCGGGCTTGGCATAGGGCAGGCAGGCCTCAGCCGGTCACCCCCATGGCCGGATCCGACACGCTGTCCTTGCCGGTCTCGATACGCCCGGCAAAGCGCCGCGTGAAGCCGCCTTGCGACGCGGTCACGGTGAAGTCGTACCAGTTGCCCTGCAGTCCCACCGGCCAGTGCTGCTGCAGTTGCTTGCCGGCCGGCACTTCGAAACTCCACGGGCCGTCATTGCGGTAGGCATTGGGCCGCACGGTGAAGGTGGTGGCCGCGCTGCCGGTATTGATCAGGTCCAGGTAGACCGCGGCGTTGGCGATGTCATAGCAGACGCGGATCTCGGGCGCGCTGGCGCCCGCTGCGCCGGCCGCGGCAACGTCGCCGACGAAGGCGCGATGGAAGCCGTTCGGACCCAGCACCCACAGGTCGTACTTGCCGGCATCGCTGGCGAATACATCCCAGCTGCCATGCAGTTCCTTGCCCGGCTCGACCATATAGCGGCGCGGCGCGCGGTCCAGGTGCAGGCGGTCATAGACATGGAAGACCGCGGCGGCCGTGCCGGTGTTGGCGAACAGCAGCCGCACCACGCGTTCGCGCGCGTCTTCGCGGGCGCTGACATGCAGCTCGTACGGCAATGCGCGCGACGGACGCGTGCCGCGATCCTGCGGCGGCATCGGCTGGGTGCCGGCCGGGGGCAGCGGCACCTGCGGCAGCACGCCCTGCGCGGTGCGGATGGCATCGGCGCTGGCCTTGTCGCGGTTGGGCAGCGAGGGCAGCGGATTGTCGTTGGGACTGACGAAGTTGAAGGCCGAGACCAGGTCCCCGGCCACCGCGCGGCGGAAGCTGCTGATATTGCTCTCCACGACGCCAAAGCGGGCCTCCAGGAAGCGCAGCACCGACGTGTGGTCGAACACCTGCGAGTTTACCCAGCCGCCGCGGCTCCAGGGCGACACCACATACATCGGCACGCGCGGGCCGGGGCCGTACGGGTGCTTGTCGACGTGGTATTCGGCCGCCAGTTCGCCGGCGGGCAGCGTGGTCGCGCCGGCCAGCGTGTCGCCGTCGTAGGCGGGGGCGCACGGCGGCGGCACGTGGTCGAAGTAGCCGTCGTTCTCGTCGAAGTTGATCAGCAGTACGGTCTTGCTCCACACCGCGGGATTGGCGGTGAGCGCGTTGAGCACCTCCTGCGTGTACCACGCGCCCTGCACCGGGCTGGACGGCCCGGGGTGCTCGGAATAGGTGGCCGGGGCCACGATCCACGACACCTGCGGCAGCGTGCCGGCGGCAACGTCGTCGCGCAGTGCCTGCAGGAAGCCGCCGTCCGGCATGGTATTGGCCACGCCCTTGAGCAGCGGGCTGATGGCGTCGTCGGCACTGGTGTACGGCGGGTAGGGGCTGCCGTTGGCCAGGTTGCCGCGTGCGGCGTTGGCGTCGCGGTATTGCTTGAAGCCCGCGAGCGGGTTGTCGGTAAAGTTGTCCGGCATGTTCTGGTAGACCTTCCAGCTGACGCCGGCTGCGTTCAGCCGCTCAGGGTAGGTGGTCCAGGTGTAGGGCGTGTTCGAGCCGGTGAAGGAGTCGCCGCTGTTGTCGATGACCGGGCCGCCGTGCGTGCCGGCCGGATCGTTGGTGCCGGTCCAGTGGAACAGCCGGTTCGTGTTGGTGCCGCCGTGGAAGCTGCAGTGGTAGGCATCGCACAGCGTAAAGGCATTGGCCAGCGCCATCTGGAAGTCCAGCTCGGCCTCGGTGTAGTAGCCCATCGACTGGGTCTGCTTGTAGGTGGGCCACTTGTTCATGCGGCCCAGGTCCCAGGCGGCCTGCGCATCGGGATAGGAGTGCGGCGTGCCGCTGACGCGCTGCGCATTGCCGGCACTGCTGTCGAGGTGGTAGGGCAGCACGGTGCGCGTGGTGCCGCCGTTGGTATAGGTCTGCTGCCAGACGTTGAGGCCGCCCGCCAGCGGGATCGGGAAGCGGTCGCCGAAGCCGCGTACGCCGCGCAGCGTGCCGAAGTAATTGTCGAAGGAGCGGTTCTCCTGCATCAGGATGACCACGTGCTCGACGTCGCGGATGGTGCCGGTGGCGTTGTTGGCGGGGATTGCCAGCGCGCGGCGGATGGCTGGCGGGAACGCTGCCAGCGCGGCGGTTGCTGCGGCGCTGCCGCCGGCGAGCTTGAGGAAGTTGCGTCTGCTATGCGAATTCATTGGTTCTGGGCCGGATGGGTTCAGGATAGGCGAGGCGGTAGGCGAGGCGGGCGGCTGCCTGCGTCGGCTCAGGGCGCGCAGCGTAGTTGCGGCGTGACCGCGGGCGGCTGGCCGGGTTCGTTGCCGCCGGCGCCCGGGGTGCCGCCGGGCGTGCCACCCGGCGTGCCGGTAGCCGGGCTGTCGCCGGAATCGCCGCCGCAGGCGGCAAGCGCCAGGCACAGCAGCAGCGCGGCCAGCGTGGAAGATCGGAGAGTCATGGTGTCGTGCTCCTGCAGGGATGGGGCGCGCAGCGCCCCGGAAAGTGGTCGGACGCCGGGTCAGCGGTTCAGGGGTTCAGCGTGGACAGCGGCTGGCGCGCGCCGGTGATGGTCTTCAGCTCGTCGAGCGTCAGCACCCGCGTCCACATCGCCAGGTCGTTGAAGCCCATCACGCCCTTGAGCGCGCCGGGGTTGTTGCCCACGTAGTTGTGCGTGGCGTCGTCGTTGACGCCCCAGCCGGTGCCGAGCCCGGCCAGCCTGGTGACATCGGTGTTGGCGATGGCCTTGTTCTCGGTCTTCTGCAGGCCCAGCACCGGGTCGATGGCATAGGCACTGAAGCGCCTGGCCGTGGCATCGACCGACAGCGCCAGGTAGGCCCACTGGTTGGCCGATACCTTCATGCCGTTGATATCGTCGCGCTTGCCGCCGCTGCCGAGGTTGAAGCGGAGTTCGCAGCTGCCGAACAGGCCGATGGCGATGCCCGGGTTGCTGCCCGAGAAGTAATTCTTGTTGGCCAGTACCGGCGCACCGGTGCCGTTGCCCTGGGTGCAGTCGGTGCGGAACCAGAAGCCGATGGTGAATTGCGGGCTCAGCGCGATGTCGGCGCCGTTGTGCACCAGCTTGTAGGCGTCGATATTGGAATCGACCCGCAGCGACTTGCCGGTGAAGTTGTCGTCGGCCAGCGAGCCGCCGTCGGTGCCGGCGACCCACGGGCCAAGCGTGGCGCCGCCCTTGCTGTCGGCAAACGGCTTGCTGTCCATGCTGAAGTACGTGGCCAGGCCATCGCGCAGCGTGGGCGCCAGCGTGACGGGCTTGACGTAGTGGATCTGCGCCAGGTACGACACCGGCACGTCGTTGCGTACCAGCGTGTAGTTGAAGCGGTACAGGCCGGTGGGCATGTCGAAGGCGCTGTCGGTAAACTCGAGCGCCCCGGGCGCCAGCGAAGCCACCACCACGCCGTCGCGCAGCACGCGCGTGGTGCCGAAGGATTCGGTGGGGTTCTGCCAGCTCAGCGTGATGGCGTCGCTGTAGCGGCCGACGCTGGCGCCGATCGCCCGCACGCCGGCAGAGGCCGCCTGCAGCGGTGCGCCGTCGAGCCGGCTGGTGGCGGGGTCGGCGGCCACGCCGGCGTGCGCGAGCATCGTCGGCACGAGATCGGCCTCGGTCGGCAGCGCCGACAGCTCTGCCGCGGTGATGGGCGCAGCGGCGCCGGGCCGGGCCAGCGCGGCGTTCAGCGTCTTGTTGGTGGCGAAGATTGCGGTGCGGTTTTCCACGGTCGGCGCCGTGGTGGTGGCGCCGGTGGCATCGAGGCCGTGGCTGGTGGTGACCAGCACCAGCCAGTCTTCGCCCGGCTGCGCCTGGCGGCGCGCGGCGACGGCGGCCAGCAGCTCGCCCAGCGCCTTGTCGGTGTCGGCGAGGGCGCGCGCATAGGCGCCGCCGCCGAACCCGCCGGTTTCCGCTACGGCAGCCGGGGCGCTGTACTGGGCAAACACCATGCCGTAACCGGATTGCAGCTGGCGCAGCGCGTTCTGCGTGACGCAGCTGTCCACGCCGGCACAGTCAACCAGCGTATCGAGCGCTCCGGTTTCCTGTTCGGCCTTGAGCAGGGCCGGCAATACCGGCGAGCTGATGGTGGCGCCTTGCTGAAGCCCCGGCTTGCCGGCATCGCGAAGGTGGCGGAAGACAGTGGGCGCATGCAGCGGCGTGCCGCCGGTGTCGTCGTCCACGCCGTGGCGGTTGACCCAGGTGCCGGTCAGCACCGTGGCCCAGCTGGGCGCGTCCAGCGTCGGTTGCGCGGTGACGGTGCCCGGCACGCCGCCGGTGGCGGCCGGCACCACGTTCAGCTGCGACAGGTTGGGCAGCTCGCGCCGCAGGATCGCGCCCTGGACCTGCGCATAGGTGGCGCCGTCGATGCCTACCAGCAGCACGCGCGGACCGCCCTGGCCGGCGGGCGCCGGCGCCGTCGTCACGTCGGCCGGCGCGGGCCCGCTCGCCGCGGTGTCATCGCCGCCGCAAGCCGAGAGCGTCGCGGCCATTGCCGCCGCCAGCGCGCCCAGCGCCGCGCGGGCCCGTGCGCGCCCGTTGCCGTGTGCGCTGCGCGCTGCATGCTTTCCTGACATCTGTCATTCCCCTGTCTGTCTGCTGTTCTGCGCCGGCGGCCGGTGCCGCGTGGCGGATTGCGCTTCCCGCAATGCGCTCGCAGAGTAAAAACAGGGGTTGTCACCGCGGTGACAGAGGGCGAAAGAATGCTGATGCGGTTATTCAGATTCTTTCGGGCACTGCAGACAAGGCAGGCGTGACAATGCCGCGCGGGGGCACAGGAAATTCGCGCGGCATCGGGGGCCGGGGAAAAGAAGGGCCGTCAGCTACGGAAGCCGACGCCCTGCATGATGATGCGCAGCACCCAGGCGGCCACCCCCAGCGCCGCCACGCTCGCCAGCCAGATCAGCGCCAGCCAGCCCAGCCGGCGCAGCCACAACGGCGCGGCCATCAGTGATAGCCCTCGCCGTGGCGGACCTTGCCGCGGAACACGTAGTACGCCCACACCGTGTACATCAGGATGAAGGGGATGATGAACAGCGCCCCGACCAGCGCAAAGCCCTGGCTCTGCGGCGGCCCGGCAGCGTCCCAGATCGAGATCCCGGGCGGGATGATATTGGGCCAGACGCTGATCGCCAGGCCGCTGTAGCCCAGGAACACCAGCCCCAGCGCGTACAGGAACGGCGCCATGTTCGGCTCGCGGCGCAGCGCGCGCATCAGCATCAGCATGCACAGCGCCACCAGGATCGGCACCGGCGAGAACCAGAACAGGTTCGGCAGGCTGAACCAGCGCTCGGCGATTTCCGGGTGCGTCAGCGGCGTCCACAGGCTGATCACCGCGATCACCGCCAGCAGCAGCCACGCCAGCGCCCCGGCCAGCCTGATCATGCGCTGCTGCAGGTCGCCCTCTGTCTTCATGATCAGCCAGGTGCTGCCCAGCACCGTGTACGCCACCACCAGCCCGACGCCGCAGAACAGCGGGAAGGGCGCCAGCCAGTCCAGCGGGCCGCCGGCAAAGCGATGGCCTTCCATCCTGATGCCGTCGATGTAGGCGCCCAGCGCCACGCCCTGGAAGAAGCTGGCGGTGGCGGAGCCCAGGATAAAGGATGCGTCCCAGACCGGGCGTTCGCGGTCGTTGGCCTTGAAGCGGAACTCAAACGCCACGCCGCGGAAGATCAGGCCCAGCAGCATCAGCATCAGCGGCAGGTAGAGCGCGCTCAGCACGACCGAGTACGCCAGCGGGAACGCCGCCAGCAGCCCGGCGCCGCCCAGCACCAGCCAGGTTTCATTGCCGTCCCAGACCGGCGCCACCGTGTTCATCATCACGTCGCGGTCATGGCGGTCGGGAACGAACGGAAAGAGCATGCCGATGCCCAGGTCAAAGCCGTCCATCACCACATACATCATCACGCCGAAGAAGATGATGACGATCCAGAGAAGGGAGAGATCGATGCCCATGGTGTCAGCTCCGGGTGCGCACGGCGGGGTTGGGGGCAAGGACTTCGTCGTCGTCCACGGCGGAGAGCGGGCGGGCCGGCGTATGCTCGCGTCCCGGGCCGCCTTCCGGCCTTGGCGCTTCCATCACCGGCCCCTTGCGCACCAGCCGCATCATGTAGGCGATGCCGACGCCGAACACGAAGAAGTACGCGATCACGAAGATCCCCAGCGTCAGCGCCAGTTCGGGCACGCCGTGCGGCGAGACCGCGTCGGCGGTGCGCTGCAGCCCGTAGACCACCCACGGCTGGCGGCCCACCTCGGTGGTGTACCAGCCGGCCAGGATCGCAATCACGCCGGCCGGCCCCATCCATAGCGCCATATGCAGGAAGGCGCGGGCGCGGTACAGCCGTTCGCCCCGGCGCAGCAGCAGGCTCCAGGCGCCCAGCGCGATCATCAGCAGCCCCAGGCCCACCATCACGCGGAAAGACCAGAACAGGATGGTCGAGTTGGGCCGGTCCTCCGGGGCGAATTCCTTCAGTCCCTGGATCTGCCCATCCCAGGTGTGCGTGAGGATCAGGCTGCCCAGGCGCGGCACTTCGACCGCGAAGCGGGTTTCCTCGCGCTGCATGTCGGGCCAGCCGAACAGCAGCAGCGGCAGCCCTTCGTTGCCGTGGTTTTCCCAGTGGCCTTCGAGCGCGGCGATCTTGGCGGGCTGGTGCTTGAGCGTGTTCAGGCCATGCAGGTCGCCGATCACGGCCTGGATCGGCGCGACGATCAGCAGCATCCACATCGCCATCGACAGCATCTTGCGGATGGCCTGGTTGTCGCGGCCGCGCAGCAGGTGCCACGCCGCCGAGGCGCCGACGAACAGCGCCGTGGCCAGGAACGCCGCCACGCTCATATGCAGCAGGCGATAGGGGAAGGACGGGTTGAAGATGACCGCGAACCAGTCGGTGGGGACCACGCGGCCGTCGATGATCTCGAAGCCGGCCGGCGTCTGCATCCAGCTGTTCGACGCCAGGATCCACGTGGCGGAAATCAGCGTGCCCAGCGCCACCATCACGGTGGCAAAGAAATGCAGCCCGGGCCCGACGCGGTTCCAGCCGAACAGCATCACGCCGAGGAAGCCGGCCTCCAGGAAGAAGGCGGTCAGCACTTCATAGATCAGCAACGGCCCGGTGATGCTGCCGGCGAACTCGGAGAAGAAGCTCCAGTTGGTGCCGAACTGGTAAGCCATCACCAGCCCGGAGACGACTCCCATGCCGAAGTTGACGGCGAAGATCTTGGACCAGAAGTGGTAGAGGTCGCGGTAATGCGGGCGCTTGGTGCGCAGCCAGCAGCCTTCCAGCACCGCCAGGTAGGCAGCCAGGCCGATGGTGATCGCGGGAAAGATGATGTGGAAAGAAACGGTAAAGGCAAACTGGATGCGGGCGAGGTCAAGCGCGGTCAAACCAAACATAGTTGTTCTCCGTGGCGCTGGCCTGGCGCACGCCTGCGGACGGCGCGGCGCTGCGGGGGGCAGGCCGGCCAGTCGGCGGGGGCGCGCCGGGGGCGCGGGCCGTAGGCGCGTGCGGTAAGCGTAGTGTACGCCGCGTGCAGCGCGATGGGCAGCATGCCGGGCGAGTGACATTTCGCCGCAGTGGGCGGCGCGGGCACAACCCTGGGCCGACTGCCGGAGATCATCCTACCGATCGGTCCTCAGGAATAACAGCATCACCTCCACGAAAAAATACCGTATCAGTTTTGCGCGGTGCAGCAGGTGCCACTGCGGGTGCCGGCGCTGCTGGCGCGGGGCTAGGCCACTTCCGCGGCGGCCTGGCGCAGGCAGGCGAGCATCTGTTCCGCGCTGAGCGACGGCGCGCGTTCGCGCAGCGTGATGATGCCGACCGGCGGCAGTTCCACCGGCACATCGATCGACAGCACCTGCAGCCTGCCTTCAGCCTGCATGGCCCGCGCCACCGATTGCGCCATGAACCCGGCCGCGCCGCGCTGGCCGACGAAGGTCGCCAGCGCCAGGTAGGACGACGTCTCGATCACGTCCTGCGGCGGATGCAGCCCGTAGCGGTAGAACGCCTGCTCGATCTTCACCCGCAGCGATGCCCACGGCGGCGGCAGCACGCACGGCATCGCGGCCAGGTCGGCCCAGCCGGGGCGGGTCTTGCGCGCGAGCTTGTGGCCGCGCCTGACCACCACCACCATCGGCTCTTCGTACAAGGCCTCGGTCACCAGGTCGGGCGCCGCATAGCCTGGCTCCAGCCGGCCGACGATCAGGTCCAGTTCGCGCAGCCGCAGCTTGGGCAGCAGGTGCGTCAGGTCGCCTTCCTCCACCAGCACGGTGGCACGCGATTGGCGGTCCTTGAGCAGCCCCACCGCGCGCGCCAACAGCACAGGCAGGGCGGCGCCCATCGAGCCCACCAGCACGCGCCCCGACGCGCCGCTCTGCACCGCCGCGATCTCGTCGCGGGTCTGCTCGTACTGCGCCAGCACCGAGCGCGCGAAGCGCACCAGCGACTCGCCGGCGGGCGTGGGCTCGGTGCCGCGCGTCGAGCGCGTAAACAGCGTCAGCCCCAGCATCTTCTCGACTTCGGTCAGCACCCGCGACACCGCGGGCTGGCTCACCGACAGGAATTCCGCGGTGCGCCCGAGATGGCGGAATTCATCCAGCGCCACCAGCAATTGCAGATGGCGCAGCTTGATATTGGAGCGCAGCGCGCGATCGATTTTGACCATGGCCGCAGTCTACCTAACGAAAACGTTATGAAGCAATGCTGGTTTTTGATTGGATTGTTATGTACGGCGGCGACAGAATGCCTGGCATGACGACGCCGGGCCCGCACCGGTCGCCCATAATCAAAACACGGAGACACCCGCAAATGACCCAAGGACTCCCCATCGACCTGAAGCGCCGCAACCTGCTCATCGGCGCCGCCGCCGGCGTTGCTGCCGGTGCTGCCGGCGTGCTGCTGCCGGGCTCGCGCGCGCTGGCCTCCGCGTATCCAGAGCGTCCGATCACCTTTATCTGCCCGTGGCCGGTCGGCGGCACGGCAGACCAGTCGATGCGCGCGCTGTGCCAGGTGGCCGGCGGCATCCTCAAGCAATCGATCGTGGTGGAAAACCGCGCCGGCGCTTCCGGCATGATCGGCACCAAGGCGCTGGCGCGCGCCACGCCGGACGGGTACACCATTGGCCAGATCCCGATTTCGGTCACGCGCTTTGCCCAGCTCGGCATGCTGCAGCTGGACCCGCGCACCGAGCTGACCTACCTGGCGCGAACGTCGGGCCAGACCTTCGGAATCGCGGTGCCGACCAATTCGCGCTACAAGACGCTGCAGGACGTGGTCGCGGCGGCCAAGGCGAACCCGGGCACGGTCACCTATGCGCACGCTGGCATCGGCGGCGCGACTCATGTCGGCATGGAGCAGTTTGCGCTGGCCGCAGGCGTGCAGTTCAATGCGGTCGCCTACAAGGGCGGTGCCGCCGCGCTGCAGGACGTGCTGGCGGGCCAGGTGGAGCTACTGGCCGATTCCAGCTCGTGGGCGCCACATGTGGAAGCCGGCAAGCTGCGCCTGCTGGCGACCTGGGGCGAGCAGCGCGCATCGCGCTTCAAGGACACACCCACGCTGAAGGAACTCGGCTACAACGTGGTGGTGGAAGCGCCCAACGGCATCGGCGCGCCCAAGGGCCTGCCGCCCGCCATCGAAAAGACGCTGCGCGATGCGTTCCGCGCCGCGGTGGCGAGCAATGAATTCAAGCAGGTCGCAGCGCGGCTGGATGCGCCGCTGATGTACCTGGACGGTCCCGACTACAAGAAGTACGTGGCCAGCGTCTATGCGCAGGAAACCGAGCTGATCAAGCGCCTCAAGCTCAAGGAACTGCTGCAGCAAAGCTGAGCGCAGTTGCACCACCAGCCGTCCAACACAGCGAATCCCAAGTGAAGCCCAATCCCGTCATCCGCCTGCACGCCAACGACAACGTGCTGGTCGCCCGGCATGAACTGTCGCTGGGCCAGCAGCTTGTCGATCCCGCAGTGCGCGTGCGCGCGCAGGTGCCGGCCGGCCACAAGATCGCAGTGTGTGCCATTGCCGCCGGCACGCCGGTGCGCAAGTTCGACACCGTGATCGGCGTGGCCGCGCGCGATATCGTGCCCGGCGAGCACGTGCATTCGCACAACCTGACGCTGGTCGATTTCTACCGCGACCCCGCGTTCTGCCAGGACGTGCGGCCGATCGACTACGTGCCCGAGGCGCAGCGCGCCACGTTCAACGGCTTCGTGCGCGCCGATGGCCGCGTGGGCACGCGCAATTTCATCGGCATCCTGTCGTCGGTCAATTGCTCGTCGACGGTGATCCGGCAGATCGCCGCGCATTTCACGCCGGAACGGCTGGCGGCGTATCCCAATGTCGATGGCGTGGTCGCGTTTGCGCAGACCAGCGGCTGCGGCATGTCATCGCCGAGCGAGCATTTCGATGTGCTGCGGCGCACGCTGGCGGGCTATGCGCGCCATCCCAACCTGGCTGGCGTGCTGATCGTCGGGCTGGGCTGCGAGCGCAACCAGGTCACATCGCTGGTTGAATCGCAGGGCCTTGAGCCCGGACCCGCGGTGCACACGCTGGTGATGCAGGACACCGGCGGCACGCGCGCCACCATCGCGGCGGGCATCCGCGCGGTCGAGGCCATGCTGCCCGCAGCCAATGCCGCGGTGCGCCAGCCGGTGCCGGCCAGCCATCTCAAAATCGGCCTGGAGTGCGGCGGCTCGGACGGCTTCTCGGGTATCAGCGCCAACCCGGCGCTGGGCGCGGCCATGGACCTGCTGGTGCGCCATGGCGGCACCGCCATCCTGTCGGAAACGCCGGAGATCCACGGCGTCGAATTCATGCTGACGCGCCGCGCCGTCTCGCCGGAAGTCGGGCAGAAGCTGCTCGACCGGCTGGCCTGGTGGGAGCGCTACACCGCCGGCCAGAACGCGCAGTTCAACGGCGTGGTCGGCCACGGCAACCAGCAGGGCGGCCTGGCCAATATCTTCGAGAAGTCGCTGGGCTCGGCGATGAAGGGCGGCACCACGCCGCTGCAGGCGGTGTACGAGTATGCCGAGCCGATCGACCGGGCCGGCTTTGTCTTCATGGACTCGCCCGGCTATGACCCGGTCGCCGTGACCGGCCAGATTGCCAGCGGCGCCAACCTGATCTGCTTCACCACCGGCCGCGGCTCGATGTTCGGCTCCAAGCCCGCCCCGACGATCAAGCTCGCCTCCAACTCCGCCATGTACCAGCGGCTGGAAGAGGACATGGACATCAACTGCGGGCTGGTGCTCGACGGCGAACTGACCCTGCCCGAGATGGGCGAGCGCATCTTCCAACATATCCTGCGCGCCGCTTCCGGCGAGCCGACCAAGAGCGAGATGCTGGGTTTGGGCGACAACGAGTTCGTACCCTGGCACCTCGGCATCGTCAGCTGATTGCCGGCCGTTTCACCAATCTTTTCGGATTCCCGATGGCCCTGAACCTTGCCGAGCCCGCGCTGCTGCGCACCCAGAACCTGATTGACGACCAATGGCGCGATGCCGGCCTGGGCGCTCGCCTGTCCGTGTCCGATCCCGCCACCGGCGAGACCTTTGCCAGCGTGCCGGACAGCGATGCCGGCGATGCGCGCCTGGCGGTGGACGCGGCCGCCGCCGCATTCCCGGCATGGAGCCGGCGCACCGCGCGCGAGCGTGCGCAGCTGATCAAGCGCTGGCACGCGCTGATCCTGCAGCACCAGGAAGACCTGGCGCGCATCATCTCCACCGAGCAAGGCAAGCCGCTCAAGGAAGCACGCGGCGAAGTGCTGTACGGCGCCTCCTACGTCGAATGGTTCGCCGAGGAAGCGACCCGCATCTGCGGCGACATCGTCGCGGAAGCGGTGCCGGGCCGCAAGCTGCTGGTCCTCAAGGAGCCGGTAGGCGTGGTCGCCGCGATCACGCCGTGGAATTTCCCGCTGGCGATGATCGCCCGCAAGATCGCTCCCGCGCTGGCCGCCGGCTGCACCGTGGTAGCCAAGCCCGCGGAAGACACGCCGCTGACGGCGCTGGCGCTGGCATGGCTGGCACAGCAGGCCGGCATTCCGGCGGGCGTGCTCAACATGGTCAGCGCGTCGCGCGAGCATACGCCCGCCGTGGTCGATGCCTGGCTGGCCGACAGCCGCGTGCGCAAGGTCACCTTCACCGGCTCCACGCCGGTGGGCAAGCACCTGGCGCGCGAATCCGCTGCCACGCTGAAGAAGCTCTCGCTGGAACTCGGCGGCAATGCACCGTTCATTGTGTTCGAGGATGCCGACCTGAATGCCGCGGTCGATGGCCTGATGGCGTCCAAGTTCCGCAACGGCGGCCAGACCTGCGTCTGCCCGAACCGCGTCTATGTCCATGAGGCGGTCCATGACGACTTTGTCGAGCGGCTGGCGCAACGCGTCGACGCGCTCCATGTCGGCCCCGCAACGGAAGACGCCGCGCAGATCGGCCCGATGATCAATGCGCGCGCCGTCGACAAGATCGCCCGCCACGTCGACGACGCCGTCGCCCGCGGCGCGCGCGTGGTCACCGGCGGCAAGCGCGTGCGCACGGAAGACGGTCCGCATTACTACGCGCCGACGGTGCTGGTCGATGCCACGCCGGCAATGGAACTGTCGTGCGAAGAGACCTTCGGCCCGGTCGCACCGATCTTCCGTTTCCGCGACGAAGCCGAAGTGATCCGCGACGCCAACGATACACCGTTCGGGCTGGCCGCATATTTCTATTCCAACGATGTGCGACGCATCTGGCGCGTCGCACAGGCGCTGGAAACCGGCATGGTCGGCATCAACGAAGGCGCGATCGCCGCCGAGGCGGCGCCGTTCGGCGGCGTCAAGGAATCCGGCTACGGCCGCGAAGGCTCGCGCCACGGACTGGACGACTACATGCACACCAAGTACCTTTGCCAGGGCCAGCTCGGCTGAAGCGCCGGGCTCGTCAGATCGAACAGGAACAATCCCCATGCCCGCAGACAATCCCTTCAAGACCGCGCTGGCCGCGCGCCAGCCGCAGATCGGCCTGTGGCTGTCGATGGCCACGCCGTACCTGGCCGAGGTGTCGGCCACCGCCGGCTTTGACTGGCTGCTGATAGATGGCGAGCACGCGCCCAACGACCTGCAGACCACTTTGCAGGCGTTGCAAGCGGTAGGCGCCTATCCGTCGCAGCCGGTGGTGCGCGCCGTGTCCGGCGACGTGGCCCTGATCAAGCAACTGCTCGATATCGGCGCCAAGACGCTGCTGGTGCCGATGGTCGACACCGCCGAGCAGGCGCGCGCGCTGGTCAGCGCCACGCGCTACCCGCCGCAAGGTATCCGTGGCGTCGGCAGCGCGGTGGCGCGGGCTTCGCGCTGGAGTTCGCGCACCGATTACCTCGACGTGGCCGATGACGAAGTCTGCCTGCTGGTGCAGGCCGAGACCGTGACCGCGCTGCAGAACCTGGAAGCCATCTGCGCGGTGGACGGCGTCGACGGCGTCTTTATCGGCCCCGCCGACCTGGCCGCATCGATGGGCCATCGCGGCCGCCCGGGCCATCCCGAAGTGCAGGCCGCGATCGAAGGCGCGATGCGCACCATCATCGCCAGCGGCAAGGCCGCCGGCACGCTGACCTCCGATCCCGCGCTGGCGCGCCGCTACCTCGAACTGGGCTGCACCTTCGTGGCCACCGGCGTCGACGTGCTGGTCTATGCCAACGCCGCACGCAAGCTGGCGGCATCGTTCCGCGAGCAACCGGCCGACGCTGCCGCCCTTGCCGCCGACACCAGGCCCTCTGCCGCGTACTGACCCGCTCCAGGACAACACATGCAAGCCGTTCCCCAGACCCAGGAATCCACGCTGCGCGCAATGGAAGCCATCGTCGGCGCCAACGCCTGCCGCACCGGCGAAGCCGACACCCAGGCCTACGTCACCGACTACCGCGGCATCTACCGCGGCCAGGCGCAGGTGGTGGTGCTGCCGTCGTCGACCGAACAGGTCAGCCAGGTGCTGCAGTGGTGCCATGCCAACCGCGTGCCGGTCGTGCCGCAGGGCGGCAACACCTCGCTGATGGGCGGCGCCGTGCCCGACGACAGCGGCACCGCGGTGGTCGTCAACCTGAGCCGCATGAACCGCGTGCTGGAGGTCGACACCATCAACGACACCATGACCGTGCAGGCCGGCGTCACGCTAAGCGCCACACGCGGCGCGGCCGAAGCGCAAGGGCGCCTGTTCCCGCTGCGCATCGGTTCCGAAGGCTCGTGCCAGATCGGCGGCAACCTGTCGACCAATGCCGGCGGCACCGCGGTGCTGCGCTACGGCAATATGCGCGACCTCGTGCTCGGCATCGAGGCCGTGCTGCCCGACGGGCGCATCTTCTCGTCGCTGCGCGGCCTGCGCAAGGACAACACCGGCTACGACCTCAAGCAATTGTTCATCGGCGCGGAAGGCACGCTCGGCATCATCACCGGCGCGGTGCTCAAGCTAATGCCGCAGCCGCGCAGCACGGCGGTGGCCCTGGTCGCGGTCAAGGACCCGGCCGCCGCGGTGGCGCTGCTCGGCGAAGCCAAGCGCCTCTCCGGCCAGGCCGTCAGCGCCTTCGAGCTGATCTCGCGGCCCGCGCTGGAACTGGTGCTGGAATACCTCGGCAACGTCGCCGCGCCGCTGCAGGACCGCCATGACTGGATGGTGCTGGTCGAACTGACCTCCGGCACCGACGCCGAAAGCCTCAACGCCACGCTGATGGAAATCCTCGAGTCCGGCTTCAGCCAGGGGCTGGTGCTCGACGCCGCCGTTGCCTCCAGCCTGTCCGACATCCAGACCTTCTGGCGCATCCGCGAAGAGATCTCCGACGCGCAGACGCGCACCGGCGGCAGCATCAAGTGCGACGTCTCGGTGCCGCTGTCGCGCATCGCTGCGTTTGTGGAAGAGGCTTCGGCCAGGGTGCTGGAGCTGGTGCCGGATGCGCGCATGGTGATCTACGGGCATATGGGCGACGGCAATGTCCACTTCAACCCGCTGCGACCCAAAGACCAGGCGGCGAAGGATTTCCTGGCGCAGTGGTATGAGCCGGTGTCGACGCTGGTGGATGGCCTGGCTTATGCGGGGAACGGCTCGGTGTCGGCCGAGCATGGCATCGGCGTGGCCAAGCGGGACGACCTGGTGCGGTACAAGTCGCAGGTGGAACTGGAACTGATGTGGCAGGTGAAGCGGGCGCTGGATCCGATGAATCTACTGAATCCGGGGAAGGTGCTGCCGGCGCCCTGAACTGGCACTCCTGGCAGATTCTGGCGATTACGGCCCGTTCGACCGCAATGGGCCGGGCAGGGCGCACAGCCGCCGTGGCAAGAATCTGCCGTCTCGGCTAAGGTGAGGGGTATCCAGAACGCCGGAACAGGCGCATGCCGGGCCACCGGCACACGCCCGGCCCCCCCGCCGAGACCAATATGAGCGCCCCTGCCACCGATACCGCCGCCGCCAATCCCCTCAAGAAACCCGAACTGGACTATCCCTGCGGCGACGCGCCCGAACCCGGCCGCGCCAGCGAGATCGTCCCCGGCGTGTGCTGGCTGCGCATGCCGATGCCGCTCGGCCTGAACCATATCAACCTGTGGGCCATCCGCGATGGTGCCGGCTGGGCCGCGGTCGACTCCGGCCTGCAGACGCCCGAAACGGCGCAGGCGTGGCGCACGCTGTTTGGCGACGGCGGCGCGCTGGCCGATGGCCTGACGCGGCTCTTCGTCACCCACATGCATCCCGACCATATCGGCATGGCCGGCTGGCTCAGGCGCAAATTTGGCTGCCAGCTGTGGATGACCCGGATGGAATACCTGATGTGCCGCGTGCTGGCCGCCGATACCGGCCGCGCCGCACCCGACGACGCCATCGAGTTCTACCGCCGCGCCGGCTGGGACGACGACGCCATCGAGGTCTACCGGACCCGCTTCGGCGGCTTCGGCAAATTCGTCCACGCCTTGCCGGAGAGCTTCCGGCGCCTGGAAGACGGCGCCACCATCCGCATCGGCGACCACGATTGGACGGTCGTCGTCGGCACCGGCCATTCCCCCGAGCATGCCTGTCTCTATTGCCCCTCACTGAAGCTGCTCGTCTCCGGTGACCAGGTCCTGCCGCGGATCTCGTCCAATGTGTCGGTGTTTCCGACCGAGCCCGACGCCGATCCAATGGAAGACTGGCTGTCGTCGCTGGACAAGGTCAAGGCGGCCGTGCCGGACGATGTGCTGGTGCTGCCGGCCCACAATGAGCCATTCCGCGGGCTGCACGCCCGTATCGACTACCTGCGGGCGAGCCAGCTGCAGGCGCTGGACCGGCTGCGCGGGGCGCTGGCGGAGCCGAAGCGGGCGGTGGATGTGTTCGGCGAACTGTTTTCGCGGCCGATCACGGGGGCGGGCGGGTTGCTGGGGATGGCGACGGGGGAGAGCATCGCGCATCTGAACTATCTGCTGCATCGGGGGGAAGCGGTGCGTGAGCTGGGCGCGGACGGGTGCTATTGGTATCGGTTGGGGTAGTCGGCGGCGGTGTGCGTGGGTTCTCGTGCCCCGATGGTGTTGCTGACGTCCAACGACTCTCGACCCCACAGGTTGGCTGAGCGCGCAATCGTCTATTGGATGGCGGCAGGTGTCTGCCGCCATTCTTTTTGTAGATCGATTGGCTTAAAAACCGGGCTCCGGTGCTTGGCGGGCGGGATAGACAACCCCACTTGGTGCGGGTAACGCACGCATTCGGCGCAGGGGGTGGCGAGATCCGGGGTTGACTTTAGATCGTACGATATATATCTTACGATCTATCTTGCGATAGATCGGAGAGCCCATGCGCCACCATCATCACCACCAAAGGTACCCCGACGCGACTCATGGCTCGGTACGCCATGCATTCATGCGACTCGCTCCGCACCCCATGCGTCACGCCATGGGCCGAGGCGGCGCCGGCTTCTGGGGCAACCGTGACGACGACGGCTTCAGCGGCGGTGGCCCCGGCGGCTTCGACAACGAAGGCTGGCGCCGCGGCCGCAAGTTCAGCGCCGACGACCTGCAGTTGCTGCTGCTCAGCCTGCTCGAAGAAAAACCCAGCCACGGCTACGAGCTGATCAAGGCGCTCGAAACGCGCACCAACGGCTTCTACAAGCCGAGCCCCGGCGTGGTCTATCCCGCGTTGACCTACCTGGAAGAAGTCGGCTACGCCACCGTCGATACCGAAGGCAACAAGAAGCGCTACCAGTTGTCCGAAGCCGGCAAGCTGCACCTCGCTGCCAACCGCGAGCGTGTCGATGTGATGGTGGCCAAGCTGCGCCATGTGGCCCGCAAGATGGAGTGGATGCGCCGGGCCATGAGCGGCGAGCCGCAGCCGGAGCCGGAGCAGGGCGGCTGGCTGCCCGAGCTGATGCAGGCGCGTGGCGCGCTCAAGCGCGCCATGGTGATGCGCAGCGAAGCCGGCGCCGACGAGCAGCGCCGTATTGCCGCGATCCTGATGCGCGCTGTGGCAGAGATCGAAGCTGGCCCCCAGGCCTGAGCCATGGCGCTGACGCTGGCATCTGCCATCGGCACCCGGGCCCGGCAAACGCCGGGCCTGCAACCAAGGAATTCCTCTATGACTGCAAACGCTACTGAATCCAATCGCGATCTGTCCGTGCAGCGCGTGCGCCATCCACTGAAGATGCGCCTGCTGCAAGTGGTGCGCACCACGCAGGTCACGCCGCAATTGCTGCGCGTCACGCTGGGCGGCACCGAGCTTGAAGACTTTGTCTCGGCCTCGTTCGACGACCACGTCAAGGTCTTTTTCCCCGTGGATGGCGCCGACAAGCCGGTGCTGCCGCAGGTGGGCCCGGACGGCATCAGCTTTCCCGAAGGCCAGCCGCGTCCGGCCGCGCGCGACTACACGCCGCGCCGCTACGATGCGGCCGCGCAGGAGCTGGATATCGAGTTCGTGCTGCACGGCGACGGCCCTGCCTCGACGTGGGCGGCGCAGGCTCGGCCGGGCCAGTACCTGGGCGTGGGCGGGCCGCGCGGCTCGTTCGTGGTGCCGACGGGCTTCGACTGGCATCTGCTGATCGGCGACGATACGGCGCTGCCCGCAGTGGGCCGCCGGCTGGAAGAACTGGGCGCGGAGGCGCGCGCCATCGTAGTGATGGAAGTGGGCGATGCGACCGCGCAGATCGCGCTGCCGAGCCCGGCCAATGTCGAGGTGCACTGGCTGCATCGCGGCGATGCGCCCGAGGGCAGCCTGCTGGAAGGAGCGCTGCGCCAGGTCACGCTGCCGCAAGGCGAAGGCTATGTCTGGGCCGCGGGAGAGGCGGCGACGATGAAGGCGGTGCGCCAGTACCTGGTCGGCGAGCGCGGCATCGACAAGAAGCGCATCCGTGCATCGGCCTATTGGAAGCGTGGCGACGCCGCGGTGCACGAGACGCTGGACGACTGAGTCAGGGCGGCGGCACGGTGTACGCGGGCGCGGCGTTGCCATAAGATGGCAGGCAACGCCACCGCCGGGAGGACTGCCGTGCTGCCTGCATCCAAGCCGTCGCGCATCATCGCCGCCGCCGCGGCATCCGTTGCCATGCTTGCCGCCTGTGCGCCGGACGCCGTGCGCAGCCGCCAGGCCACCGACTTCAATGCCTATCTCGATTCGCTGCGGACTGCGTGCCCGAACATGATGGTCGGCACGAACAATATCAGCGAGTGGCTGCGCACCAGCGGCAGCCGCAGCGACGACGATTACGTCTACTGGCTGGACCAGACTTCGCGCCTGTACTACCAGCGCATCTCTGCCCAGCAGTACCGCGATTCGGTCAGTGCGGCGCTGGGCGGGCGCTCCGATTCTCCCGCGCTCGATTGCATCGTACGCCATCTGCCCGCCAACCGCCCGACCGGTCTGCCTGGCGGCAGGCTCTAGTCATCTGCACACACACCCGTTGTGCAACGGTGGCATCCCCGCTAACATGAGTCCCCAGGCAGCCGAAACAGCGGCTGCCGACGTCGCTCGGACGGTTCCGGGCGCTTACGTAAAGGACTCCACATGACTGCCGCTTCCTCCGGCAAGCGCCGCTTCGCGCGCATCGATCGTCTTCCCCCGTACGTTTTCAACATCACCGCCGAGCTGAAGATGGCCGCCCGCCGCCGTGGCGAGGACATCATCGACATGAGCATGGGCAACCCGGATGGCGCCACGCCGGCGCATATCGTGGCCAAGCTCACCGAGGCGGCGCAGCGGCCCGACACGCACGGCTATTCCACATCGAAGGGCATCCCGCGGCTGCGGCGCGCGATCTCGCACTGGTACCGCGAGCGCTATGACGTCGAGATCGATCCGGATACCGAGGCGATCGTCACCATCGGCTCCAAGGAAGGGCTGGCGCACCTGATGCTGGCCACGCTGGATCGCGGCGACACCGTGCTGGTGCCCGATCCCAGCTACCCGATCCATATCTACGGCGCGGTGATTGCAGGGGCGGATATCCGTTCGGTGCCGCTGGTGCCGGGCATCGATTTCTTTGCCGAGCTGGAACGCGCGATCCGGGGCAGCTATCCCAAGCCCAAGATGATCGTGCTGGGCTTTCCGTCGAACCCGACCGCGCAATGCGTCGAGCTTGATTTCTTCGAGCGCGTGATCGCGCTGGCGCGCAAGCACGATATCTTTGTCGTGCATGACCTGGCGTATGCGGACATCGTCTTCGATGGCTACCAGGCGCCTTCGATCATGCAGGTGCCGGGCGCCAAGGACATCGCGGTGGAGTTCTTCACGCTGTCCAAGAGCTACAACATGGCGGGCTGGCGCATCGGCTTCATGGTCGGCAACCCGGACCTGGTGGCGGCGCTGACGCGCATCAAGAGCTATCACGACTACGGCACCTTCACGCCGTTGCAGATCGCTGCGATCGCGGCGCTGGAAGGCGACCAGCAATGCGTGCATGAAATTGCCGCGCAATACCAGTCGCGCCGCGACGTGCTGGCGAAGGGGCTGATCGAGGCAGGGTGGCCGGTGGAGATCCCGAAGGCGTCGATGTATATCTGGGCGCGAATTCCCGAGCCATACCGCGCGCTGGGCTCGCTGGAGTTCGCCAAGCAGTTGCTGGCGAAGGCCAAGGTGTCGGTGTCACCGGGCATCGGCTTTGGCGACTACGGCGACGAGTACGTGCGTTTCGCGCTGATCGAAAACGAATCGCGCATCCGGCAGGCCGTGCGAGGCATCAAGGCGATGTTCCGCGCGGATGGGCTGATCAAGGCCTGATGTCGTGGCAACCTGCGCCGCGGGGTGCGGCGCAGGTGCTGGCTTGTTGCATTCAGGCCGGAAGGGCCAGCGGCAACGGTTGCTCGCCAGGCGCCCACCATGGCCGGAACAGTGCCTGCGCGTCATCCGGCGCCACCGCCTCATAGCTGGTGGTGCGCCAGCGCGGCGCGTTGTCCTTGTCGACGATCAGCGCGCGCACGCCTTCGATGAAATCCCCTTGCGAGAAGGTGTTGACCACCACTGCCAGCTCCATGCGGAAGCAGTCGGCGAGGTCCATGCGCCGGCCGCGCAGCAGCAGTTCGCGCGTGGCACACGCCGACAGCGGCGAGCGCGTACGCAGCACGTCGATGGTGCGCGTGGCCCAGGCGGTGTAGCGCGGGTCGTCCTGGCACGCCAGGCCGGCGAGGATTTCCGGCAATGTGGCATGCGCGGGGAAGTGGCGCAGCAGCGCGGGCAGCACCTGCAGCAGCGGTGCGTCGGCGGCGCTTGTCACGGGTTCGCGCACCAGCGCATGGCGCAGGTCGGCGAGCACGTCGCGGCCCCACGTAATGCCGGCCAATGTCTGCTCCAGCGTGGCCAGCGTGCCGCTGTCGACGGCGGCATCGGCCAGGCCGCACAGCAGCGCATCGGCGGCGCCGATGGTGACGCCGGTCAGGCCGAGATACAGCGCCAGCTGCACCGGCAGCTTCGACAGGAAATGGCTGGCACCGACATCCGGCACCAGCCCGATGCCGGTCTCCGGCATGGCCACGCGCGAGCGCTCGGTGACGATGCGCAGGTGCGCGGCCTGCGCCAGCCCCATGCCGCCGCCCATGACGACGCCGTCCATCAGCGCCACCAGCGGCTTGGGATAGCGGTGCAGGCGGTAGTCCAGCGTGTATTCGTCGATAAAGAAGCGCCGGTGCAGCGGTGTGCCGTCGCGGTAGCTGTCGTACAGGGCGCGGATATCGCCGCCGGCACAGAAGGCCTTGGGACCCGCGCCGCGCAGCACGACGGCGCGGATGGCGTCGTCCTGCGCCCAGGTTTCGAGCTGCGCGCCCAGCGCGACGATCATCGGGTACGACAGCGCATTGAGCTGGCGCGGCCGGTTCAGCGTGGCAATGCCGACGCCGTTGACGACGTCGAACAGGGCCTCAGGCTCGGCGGCATCCTGCGTGCCGGCATGGTGCGGCGAGTTGGCCGATTCGGTCAGGCGCATGCGGGCTCCTAGGCGTTGCGCCATTGCGGCGCGCGTTTCTCGAGGAAGGCGTTGACGCCTTCGCGCTGGTCGGCGCCGTCGAACAGGTCGACAAAGCGCTCGCGCTCAAGCGACAGCGCTGCCTGGCGCGGTACGCCCTGGCGCGCCAGGTGCACCAGCTGCTTGCTGTACGCGGCGGCGCGCGGGCTGACCTTGCAGGCGCGTTGCGCCATCTCCAGCGCAGTGGCCAGCGCCTGTCCGCGCGGCACCACTTGTTCGACCAGCCCGATGCGCAGCGCGGTGGCCGCGTCGATGCGTTCGTTGGTCAGGATCATGCGCTTGGCCCAGCCTTCGCCGACCAGCCATGGCAGCGTCTGCGTGCCGCAGCCGCACGGCAGCAGGCCCACGGCCGCTTCGGGCAGCGCCATCTGTGCGTGTTCCTCGGCGATGCGGATATCGCAGGCGAGCGCGCATTCCAGGCCGCCACCCATGGCGTAGCCGTTGATGGCGGCGATGACCACGGGGCGCGCGTTCTGCAGCGCTTCGAAGGCACTGCCGAACTGCTGCGCCATTGCGCGCGCATGGGTGCGGTCGCCGTCGGCGAAGCCGTTCAGGTCGGCGCCCGCGCTGAAGAACTTCTCTCCGGCTCCGGTCACGACAACGGCGCGGATCTCGGGGTTGGCATCGATCTTCGCCACGAGATCGCGCAGCTGCTGCAGGCCGTCGGCGGTAAACGCGTTGGCGGGCGGGCGGCTCAGCGTCAGCGTGGCGACGTGGCCATCGAGGGCGAATTCGATCATGGCTGGCGCTCCTTGTCGGTGGCGGACAGGTATTGGCGGATCACGCCCGAGAAATCGAGCTGGCCTTCGCCGGCGTGGCTCATGGCCTGGTAGACCTGCTGCGCCAGCGCGCCCAGGAACAGCGGCTGCTTCACGCTGCGCGCGGCATCGGCGGCCAGGCCCAGGTCCTTGAGCATCAGGTCGGCGCCGAAGCCGCCGCTGTAGCCACGGCCGGCCGGGGCGGTTCCGATCACGCCGGGCCAGGGGTTGCAGGTATCCGATGCCCAGCAGCGGCCGGTCGAGGTATTGACGATGCCGGCCAGCACGTTGGCGTCGATGCCCAGCTTCACGCCCAGCGCCATCGCCTCGGACACGCCGATCATCGAGATGCCGAGGATCAGGTTGTTGCAGATCTTGGCGACCTGCCCGGTGCCGGTGCCGCCGCAATGGACCAGGTTGCGGCCCATGCCGGCGAGCACCGGGCGCACCTGCGCGAACAGCGCTTCGGTGGCGCCGACCATGAAGGTCAGCGTGCCGGCCTGCGCGCCGACGGTGCCGCCGGAAACGGGAGCGTCGGCCAGTGCATTGCCCTGGGCCTGCGCGGCGGCGGCGAGCTCGCGCACGGTGGCCGGATCGATGGTGCTGGAATCGACCAGCGGCACGCCGGGGCGCACGCCGGCGAGCACGCCGTCTTCACCAAGGTAGGCGCTGCGCACGTGTGCGGCGGCGGGCAGCATGGTGATGACGAAGTCGGCTTCCGCGACGGCCTTGCGCGCGGTATCCGCGCTGGCGGCGCCTTCGGCGCACAGCGCGGCGACGGTGGCGGCATTGAGGTCGAATACGGTCAGGGTATGGCCGGCCTTGAGCAGGTTGCGCGCCATGGGCGCGCCCATGTTGCCCAGGCCGATGAAGGCGATATGCATGGGGTGTCTCCTTCAGCGAAGGTATTTGAACAACGTTTGTTTTCTCCCCTCTCCCGCTTGCGGGAGATGGGAGCAGACCGTCGGCCGTTGCGACGTGCCACGCCTCACTTCAAACTGATCGTCGTATTCACCCCGTCATTCACCGTCGCATCGTCAAACCACCGCGCCGTCACCGTCTTGGTCTGCGTATAGAACTGCACCACCTGCTTGCCGTACGGCCCCAGGTCGCCCAGCTTGGAGCCGCGCGAGCCGGTGAAGCTGAAGTAGGGCACCGGCACCGGGATCGGGATGTTGATGCCGACCTGGCCGACGTCGATCTCGCTCTGGAACTTGCGCGCGGCGGCGCCGCTCTGCGTGAACACGCCGGTGCCGTTGCCGAACGGGTTGCGGTTGACCAGCGCGATGGCGTCGTCCAGCGTCTCGACGCCGATCACCACCAGCACCGGCCCGAAGATTTCTTCCGTGTAGATCGTCATGTCGGTGCCGACCTCGGTGAAGATGGTCGGCCCGATGAAGTTGCCCTGCGGATAGCCCGGCACCTGCACGTTGCGGCCGTCGAGCACCAGCTTCGCGCCTTCGCGCTCGCCGGCGGCGATCAGGCCGAGGATGCGTTCCTTCGCTGCCACCGAGACCACCGGGCCGACATCGGTACCGGGCTCCACGCCGGCGCCGATCTTCAGGGTCCTGGCGCGCTCGACCAACTCAGGCACCCAGTCGCGCGCCGCGCCTACCAGCACCACCACGGAGGTGGCCATGCAACGCTGCCCCGCCGCGCCGAAGCCCGCGCCCGCCAGCGCGTTCAGGGTCTGTTCCTTGTGCGCGTCGGGCAGCACCACGGCGTGGTTCTTGGCGCCCATCATCGACTGCACGCGCTTGCCGTGCGCGCCGGCCAGGTTGTAGACGTGCGTGCCGACCGCGGTCGAGCCGACGAACGACACCGCCTTGATGTCCGGATGCGTGCACAGGGCATCGACCACATCCTTGGCACCGTGCACCACGTTCAGCACGCCCGCCGGCACGCCGGCTTCCAGCGCCAGCTTGACCAGTTCCATGGTCGACAGCGGGTCCTGTTCCGACGGCTTGAGCACGAAGGTGTTGCCGCAGACGATCGCCATCGGGAACATCCACAGCGGGATCATCGCCGGGAAGTTGAACGGCGTGATGCCGGCGCAGACGCCGATCGGCTGCTGCAGCGTGTAGGTGTCGACGGTGGAGGCGACGTTCTCGGCAAAGCCGCCTTGCTGCAGCGTGCCGATCGAGCAGGCGTGCTCGACCACTTCCAGGCCGCGGAAGATGTCGCCCTCGGCATCGGCCAGGGTCTTGCCCTGTTCGGCGGTCAGGATGGCGGCGATGCGCTTGCTGTGCTCGCGGATCAGCGCCTGGTAGCGCAGCATGATGCGCAGCCGCGCGCCGATGGGCGTGTGGCGCCACGTGGCAAAGGCGCGGTGCGCGGCGCCGACGGCGGCGGCGACTTCGCTGGCGGTGGCCAGCGGCACGCGCGCCAGCACTTCCTGGGTGGCGGGGTTGACCACCTGGCGGAACTCGGTGGCGGACGATTCCACCCATTCGCCGTTGATCAGCAGCGGTACGGTCGGCACGGCATTGTCGGTCTTGGGCACTGCGCTCATGGTTGTCTCCGGACGGTGTGGTTGTATGTGGTTGGCAAGGGATTACAGGCTGCGCGCGATCAGCATGCGCTGGATCTCGCTGGTGCCTTCGTAGATCTGGGTGATGCGGGCGTCGCGGTAGTGGCGCTCGACCGGGTAGTCTTCCAGGTAGCCATAGCCGCCGTGGATCTGCAGCGCCTTGGAGCAGACGCGCTCGGCCAGCTCGGATGCGTACAGCTTGGCTTGCGAGGCTTCGGACAGGCACGGCACGCCCTCGCTGCGCATGCGCGCGGCACGGTGCACCAGCAGCCGCGCGGCGTTCAGCTCGGTGGCCATGTCGGCCAGCATGTTGGCGATGGGCGGGTGCTCGCGCAGCGGGCGGCCGAACTGGATGCGCTCCGACGCATAGCGGCACGCAGCCTCGAACGCCGAGCGCGCGATGCCGATCGCCTGCGCCGCGATGCCGATGCGGCCGCCTTCGAGGTTGGACAGCGCGATGCGCAGCCCCTCGCCAGGCTCGCCCAGCAACGCGTCGTGCGGCACGGTGCAGTCTTCCAGCGTGATGGCGCAGGTGTCCGAGGCGCGGATGCCGAGCTTCTTCTCGGGCGCGTGGACGACAAAGCCCGGCGTGTCGGTGGGCACCAGGAAGGCCGAGATGCCTTTCTTGCCGCGCTCCGGCTCGGTCGAGGCAAACACTACGGCAACGCCGGCGCGCTGGCCGTTGGTGACGAACTGCTTGCTGCCGTTGAGCACCCAGCCATTGTCGGTATAGCGGGCGCGCGTGCGCAGGTTGTGGGCTTCGGAGCCGGCCTGCGGCTCGGTCAGGCAGAAGGCGCCGATCAGTTCGCCGCTGGCCAGCCGCGCCAGGTAGCGTTCCTTCTGCGCATCGGTGCCGTAGTGCAGGATCGGGCCGCAGCCGACCGAGTTGTGCACGCTCATCAGCGTGGCGCAGGCGGCGCAGCCCGCGGCGATTTCTTCGATGGCGAGCGCGTACGCGACATAGTCGGTGTAGGTGCCGCCCCAGTCCTCCGGCACGATCATGCCGAGCAGGCCCAGCGCGCCCATTTCGGCGACGACCTCTTCGGGCAGGCGGCCATCGCGGTCCCACTGGGCGGCGCCGGCGGCCAGGCGCTCGCTGGCAAAGGCGCGCGCGCTGTCGCGGATCATCTGTTGCTGTTCGGTGTAGTCGCTGTGCATGGCAGGTTGGCGTGGTGGTGTTCCGCGGGGGCTTTATGTAAAGCGCGTTGGCGCGGCGCCGCATCTGAGGCAGAATGCGCGCTCGGCGTCGTGGCCTGCAGGCAGTGTAGGAACGCCGCGGGCGGGCTCCTATGCCAAAATCCGCCAATCTTCATGAACTCGTTTGCCACCCGCCGGACCATGGAAAAAGGCAGCGTCGCGCTTTGTTTTGTCCACCATGCCATCGCCGGGCTGCAGGCGCGCGGGATCGACCCGGGGCCGGTGCTGCGCAGCGCCGGCATCGCGCCCGAATTGCTGGCAGTGCCGCAGGCCAGGGTGTCGGCGGCCAGCTACAGCGAACTGTGGCTGGGGGTCGCCGCCGCTCTGGACGACGAATTCTTCGGCCAGGATTCGCGCAGCATGAAGTGCGGCAGCTTTGCCATGCTGTGCCACGCGGTCTTCGGCAGCCGCACGCTTGGGCAGGGGCTGGAGCGCATTACGCGGTATTTCCGGCTGCTGCTGGACGATATCGGCGTGCGCCTGGACCGGCACGGGGACGAGGCCGCGCTGGTGCTGACCGCGCCCAACGCGGCGCTGGGGCGGCAGCCCGGCGTGTTCGCCAAGGAAACCATGCTGATCATGCTGCATGGCTTGATGAGCTGGCTGTTGCGCCGGCGCGTGCCGGTGCGGCTCGCGGCGTTCGACTACGCTGAGCCGCCTTACAGCGCCGAATACCGCGTGATGTACTCGCGCCAGCTTGCCTTTGACCAGCCGGCCACGGCGCTGGTGTTCGACGCCGCGCTGCTGGACCAGCCGGTGCGCCAGGACGAGCGCAGCCTGAAGGCTTTCCTGCGCGATGCGCCGCACAACGTGGTGGTGAAGTACTCCGACCGCAGCAGCGTCGGCGCGCGCGTGCGCAGGCTGCTGCGCAACCAGCGGCCCGAACTCTGGCCCACCTTCGAGGCGCTGGCGGTCAGCCTGAACCTGTCGGCTTCATCGCTGCGGCGCCGCCTGATGGAAGAGGGCGTGAGCTACCAGGACCTGAAGGACGGGCTGCGGCGCGACCTTGCCATCGAGGCGCTCAGCCATTCGGGCCGCCCGGTGGCGGATATCGCGGCGGAACTGGGGTTTGCCGAGCCGGGCGCGTTCCACCGGGCATTCAGGCGCTGGACCGGCTCGCGGCCCGGCGCTTACCGCCGCGTGGTGGAAGAGGATTGACGGGATTGACGGGGGATTGAAGCGACTCAGGCATCGAGCGCCTGCGCGGCCTCCGGTGCCGCCTGCGTAGCCGCGGCAGGCCCGCTGTGCGCCGCGATGCGGTTGCGCCCGCCCACCTTGGCGCGATACAGCGCCGCATCGGCACGCGCGCTCAGCTGCGCCAGCGTCAGGCCCGGATGCCAGCCGGCGGTGCCGCCGCTGACGGTATAGCGCACGGTGTGGCTGCCGCCGTCCGCCGCTGCCGTCGTGACCGCATGGCGCTGCACGCTGGCGCGGATGCGCTCGGCCACCGCGCCGGCGCCGGCCTCGCCGGTGGCGGGCAGCAGCACCATGAACTCTTCGCCGCCGAGACGGCCCAGCAGGTCGCCGGGCCGCAGTTGCGCCGCCACCAGCCGTGCGAACGCCTGCAGCACGGCATCGCCGGCCGCGTGGCCGTAGGTGTCGTTGACCGACTTGAAATGGTCGATGTCGACGATCAGCAGCGCGGGCGCCGGCTTGCCGCCGGCGGCGCGCGCCAGCTCGCGCTGGGCGCCTTCCTCGAACGCCTTGCGCGACAGCACGCCGGTCAGCGTATCGGTATTGGCGACCGCTTCGAGCCGGCGCACGATGGCGTCATGGATCATCAGCACCGCGCCCATGGTCATCGCGGGCATCACCAGCGCACCCAGGGTCAGGAACACCGTGTTGAGGAACATGGATTCCTGCAGGTAGGGATTGCCCAGCCACTGCAGCGCCGACAGCGTGCCGCGCACCGCATGGCCGGCGGCGAAAAACAGCGCGAAGCAGGCGGTCGTGATGAAGAACCGTGCCGATTGTCCGCGCGGGCGGCGGCGCAGCAAGGTCAGCGCGATCAGCGCGCACAGCACCGCATGGAAGACCGAGACAATGACTACGCGCGTGGTGAAGACGTCGACGGCATAGCGCCAGACGATCACGCCTGCAGTCGTCACCGCCGCCGCCGCCAGCAACCGCCGCCACGGCGGCACGCCGCCGCAGAAGCGCACGCTGCCGGCGTAGAACAGGGCCAGCGACCACGCCAGCGCGGCGTTGGCAACGCCAACCGACAACAAATCCGGGATCATGCCGCGCAGCGAGAACAGCACCAGCGCCCCGGTCGCGGTCAGGTTGGCATTGCACCATTCGCCTACACCCGGCAGCCCACAGCGGCGCAGCGACCACACGATGGCCAGCATCATGGCGCTGAGCGCGGTCGTGATGGTGAGTAGGGCGATCGGGACGGACATCGGACAGGGCTGGCTGCGGCGTGACGGTAATGCGCCGGTCCGGCGCGACCCGTAATGATACGGGGCGAGCAGGGCCAGCGGGCGCCGCCAGGGGCGCGCCGTCGTGCCGTCCGTGGGATGTGAGGTTGCCGCCGCCTGTGCCGGCGCTGTCGCGTCGCCTGGCTAGTCGGTTCGTCGTGGCGGTTCGTGCGGCTCGTCGGTGCGCAGCACCGGGTCATTGCGCAACAACCATCGCACCGCGATCAGCAGCGCTGCCAGGCAGCCGAGGATATAGCCGCCAAGGGAGACGACGTGGTTCATGATGTGACCCCATCTTGTTCCGGCTCTGAGGCCGGTCGAGCAGCAATTATGGGATCGGGCCCGGCACCGGGCATCCCCTGAATGGGGGCCGGTGCGGGGCTGTGGGTGCGCTTGAGCGCTCAGGCGCTAGAGCTGCCCGGCGTGGTGCCGGATATGGTCGGCGATGAAGGTCGTGATGAAGTAATAGCCGTGGTCGTAGCCGCTGTGCCGGCGCAGCGTCAGCGGCTGGCCCGCCGCCTGGCAGGCGGCCTCGAATGCGTCGGGGTGCAGCTGGGTCTGCAGGAACTGGTCGTCCAGGCCCTGGTCGACCAGGATGCCGGCCGGGAACGGCGCGCCTTGCTGGCGCAGCATCAGCTCGGTGGCGTCGTACTGCGTCCATGCCCCACGGTCGATGCCGAGATAGCCGGTGAAGGCCTTCTCGCCCCACGGGCAGCGCATCGGCGCGGCGATCGGCGCGAATGCCGACACCGAGCGGAAGCGCCCGGGGTGGCGCTGCGCCAGCACCAGCGCGCCGTGGCCGCCCATCGAATGCCCGAAGATCCCCACGCGCGACGCCTCGCCCGGCAGCGCGGTGGTGACCAGGTCGAACAGTTCCTCGGCGACATAGCTTTCCATGCGCCAGTGCCGGCTCCAGGGCGCCTCGGTGGCGTCGACGTAGAAGCCCGCGCCCACGCCGAAGTCCCACGCATCGGCCTCGCCCGGCACGCCCGCGCCGCGCGGGCTGGTGTCGGGCGCGACCAGCATCAGGCCGTGCTCGGCGGCAAAGCGCTGCGCGCCGGCCTTGACCATGAAGGTTTCTTCTGTGCAGGTCAGGCCGGCCAGGTAGAACAGCACCGGCACCTTGGCGCCGCCCTGCGCCTGCGGCGGCAGGAACACCGAAAAGCGCATCGGCAGCCCGATCGCCGCCGAATCATGGCGGTAGAAGCGCTGCACGCCGCCATGGCAGCCGTGTTGCGAGATCAGTTCCAACAGTTCCATGTCGGCGCCGTCCTCAGTACAGCACCACCGAGCGGATCGACTCGCCGCGCTTCATCAGGTCGAAGCCTTCGTTGATGCGCTCCAGCGGCAGCGTGTGCGTGATCAGGTCGTCGATATTGAGCTTGCCTTCCATGTACCAGTCGACGATCTTGGGCACGTCGGTGCGGCCGCGCGCGCCGCCGAAGGCCGAGCCTTTCCACTCGCGCCCGGTCACCAGCTGGAACGGGCGCGTCGAGATCTCGGCGCCAGCCTCGGCCACGCCGATGATGATCGACTTGCCCCAGCCCTTGTGGCAGCACTCCAGCGCCTGGCGCATGACCTGCGTATTGCCGATGCATTCGAACGAGTAGTCCGCCCCGCCGTCGGTCAGCTGGATGATGTGGTCGACCACGTTCTCGACCTGCTTCGGGTTGATGAAATGCGTCATGCCAAACTTGCGCGCCATGGCTTCGCGCGCCGGGTTCAGGTCCACGCCGATGATCTTGTCGGCGCCGACCATCTTGGCCGCCTGGATCACGTTCAGGCCGATGCCGCCGAGGCCGAACACGACCACGTTGGCGCCGGCTTCCACCTTGGCGGTGAACAGCACCGCGCCCACGCCGGTGGTCACGCCGCAGCCGATGTAGCAGACCTTGTCGAACGGCGCATCGGGGCGGATCTTTGCCAGCGCGATCTCCGGCACCACGATGTGGTTGGCGAAGGTCGACGTGCCCATGTAGTGGAAGATCGGCTTGCCGTCGAGCGAGAAGCGCGAGGTGCCGTCCGGCATCAGCCCCTTGCCCTGCGTGGCGCGGATCGCCTGGCACAGGTTGGTCTTGCGCGACAGGCAGAACTTGCACTGGCGGCATTCCGGCGTGTACAGCGGAATCACGTGGTCGCCGGGCTTGAGCGAGGTCACGCCGGGGCCGACGTCGGTGACGATGCCGGCGCCTTCATGGCCCAGGATCGCCGGGAAAATGCCTTCGGGATCGGCGCCGGACAGCGTGTAGTAGTCGGTATGGCAGATGCCGGTGGCCTTCACTTCCACCAGCACTTCCCCGGCGCGCGGGCCGTCCAGGTCCACGTCTTCGATGGTCAGCGGGGCGCCGGCTTTCCAGGCGATGGCGGCTTTGGTCTTCATGGGGTCCTCCGGGGAAAAGATGTACGGATGGGCTCGGCGGCGGGCAAAGACACCGGCAACGCAGGCCCGAGCGCAAGAGCAAGACTATACGACCATCCGGTGACACCAGGCCAGTGCCAGGTCCTGAAGCAGGGATCAGCGCGAAGTCGTGGTCGCGCCTTCGGCCCCGGCGTGGCGGCTCGCCTCCCGCGGCGCCAGCTCGGTCTCGTGCCGCCGCCCCAGCCACCATCCCAGTGCTGCCCATGCCAGCGCCAGCCCGGCACCCGCCAGGGCGACCGTGGCGGGATGGCCGGAAATCGTATCGATGGCGGTCTTGACCCATGCGCTGACCGCATCGCCGGCGCGATAGACCGCGGTGTCGATCACGTTCTTGGCCTTGTACTTGGTCTCGGGATCGACCACCGTGAACAGCATCTCGCGCCCGGGCCGCAGCAGCGCATACTCGCCCACGCGCCGCAGGATCATCACGCCCGCCAGCACGCCGAAGGTTGGCGCCAGCGCCAGCACCACGAAGCCCGCCGCGACCGCCAGCGGCACCGCGGTCAGCAGCAGCGTGACGCCGTAGCGCCGCGCCATGCGGCCGGTGAAGAACAGCTGGACCAGGATGGTCAGTGCCTGGACCGTGGCGTCGAGCGCGCTGAAGACCTGGGTTTGCCGGGTGCGCTCGGGGAAGGCCTCGGCCACCAGCCGCGCCTGCTCGAAATACAGGAAGGTGCTGGCCGTGGCCAGCAGGATCACGAACAGCCCGATGCCGAGCAGGTAGCGCGAACGCAGCAACAACGCCAGCCCCGCCCACAGGCCGCCGCCGACCGGGTTGGCGGGATCGCTGGCGGCATCCGCGGGCACTTCATGGCCCGCGCCGGCTCGGCGGCGCCAGCCGAACAGCCAGCCAACCCCCGGGAGCGTCGCGGCGAGCAGCGCCGCGGACAACAGCATCAGCCCCGTCAGCCCGATCCGCGGCACCAGCCAGCCGCCCAGCACCGGCCCGGCCAGCCCGCCCGCGCTGGCGCCCGCGGCCAGCAGCGCGAACAGCCGCCGCGCCTGCTCCGGCCGGAACACGTCGGCCATCAGGCTCCACGCCACGGACACCACGAACAGGTTGAACACCGACAGCCACACGTAGAAGACGCGCGCCAGCCAGACATCGTCCGGCCACGCGCGCGTGGCGAAGGCAAAGGCGAGCAGGTTGGCGATAAAGAACGCGTAGACCCACGGCACGAAGCGCCGCCGCGGCAGCCGCGCGCACACCGCGCCGTACACCGGGATCGCCGCCAGCATGACGACGAAGGTCGCGGTGAACAGCCATTGCAGGTTCTTCACGCCGCCGGCAATGCCCATGGTCTCGCGCACCGGGCGCAGCATGAAATAGCTGGCGAACAGGCAGAAGAAGAACAGGAAGGCGGCCACCACCGCGCCGGCCTCGCCGGGGCGGATGCCGAAGCCGCGCCGCAGCCGTGCCAGGCCGCCGCCGGCGGATGCGTCGCGATCGGGTTCGTCCATGCGGCCCGTCGCGCCTCAGGCCAGCAGCGCGGCGATGCGCTCGCGCTGGCCCGGATCGGGCATGCGCCCAAGCGCGGCGCCGAGGTTATCGGCCATATTGCGCGGCTTGGAGGTGGCGGGGATGGCGGCGGTCACCGCCGGATGGCTGACGATGAATTTCAGGAACAGCTGGCCCCACGAGCCGCAGTCGATGTCTCCGGCCCACTGCGGCAGCGGCCGGTCCTTGACCACGCGGAACAGGCGGCCGTCCTGGTACGGGCGGTTGACCAGCACCGCGACGCCGCGCTCCTGGCACAGCGGCAGCAGCACGCGCTCGGCATTGCGCTCGGCCACCGAGTAATTGACCTGGACGAAATCGACGCGCTCGTTGCGCACGATCCGCTCCAGCGCCTCGTGCGCGTCGTCGCGATAATGGGTGATGCCCAGGTAGCGGATGCGGCCCTGTTCCTTCAGCTCCCGCAGGAAGCGCAGGTTGCCTTGCCAGTCGATCAGGTTGTGCACTTGCAGCAGGTCGACCTTGTCCACGCGCAGGTCGGCCAGCGAGCGCCCCCACTGCGCCTGCGCCGGGGCGCCGGACTGGGCCGAGATCTTGGTCGCCAGGAACACGCGCTGCCGGGCGTTGGCCGCGCGCAGCAGGTCGCCGGTCACTGCCTCGGCGTTGCCATAGCTGGGCGCGGTGTCGATGACCGAGCCTTCGGTGCGCAACAGCATCGCCATGACTTCGGCGAGCGGCTTGCGTTCGGTGGCTTCGCTGCTGACGTTGAAGGTGTCGGCCGTGCCCATGCCCACGACGGGCAGGGCCTCGGTGGTGCCGGGGATGTTGCGGCGCATCGGGACGGCAACGGTGGCGGCCCCGGCGGATAGAGGGGCGATGGCGGCGGCGCTGGCGGTCAGCCCGGCGGCCAGGGCCAGGAATGAGCGGCGGTCGATTGGCATGGAAGCGCTTCGGGACGGGTCATACACTGGTTGACCTTAGGCGCTGGCCGGAGCCTTGTAAACCGTTGCTTCAGTGCGTTATCCGGCACGCCGCGCAGCGCGGGCACCGCCGCGCGCACCCTGCGGACAGGTGCGCGGTACGGCTTTCGCGCTTCAGACCACCGTGGCCAGGCCCAGCGTCAGCAGCAGCGCCACCACCGAGATGATGGTCTCGCACACCGACCAGGTCTGGAAGGTCTGCGTCACGGTCATGTTGAAGTACTCCTTGACCAGCCAGAAGCCGCCGTCGTTCACGTGCGACAGGATCAGCGAGCCGGCGCCGGTGGTCAGCACCAGCAGTTCGGGCCGGGTGCCCGGCACGCTGGCGGCGATCGGCGCGACGATGCCGGCGGCGGTGGTCATGGCGACCGTGGCCGAGCCGGTGGCGATGCGGATCATCACCGCGACCAGCCAGCCCAGCACCAGCACCGACACCTGCGCGCTGGTGGCGACATCGACGATGGCGGTGGAGATCCCCGAGTCGCGCAGGATGCGGCCGAAGCCGCCGCCGGCGCCGACCACCAGCGTGATGATGGCGGTGGGCGCCACGCACTCGTTGGTGAACTTCAGGATGGTTTCGCGGTTGAAGCCGCGCGCCTTGCCGAAGGTGTAGAAGCTCACCAGCGCGGCGATCAGCAGCGCCATCACCGAGTTGCCGATCAGCTTGAGGAAGTCGTTGGCAAAGGTCTTGGGCGTGGTGAAGACGTCGGCCCAGCTGCCAATCAGCATCAGCATCACCGGCAGCAGAATGGTGAACACCGTGATGCCGAAGCCCGGCAGTTCGTGCGATTCCTTGACGCGCTCATCCTCTTCGGTGAACTGGTCGGCCAGCGGGTTGACCTCGGGCAGCTTGACATAGCGGTCCATCAGCTTCGCAAACAACGGCCCGGCGATGGCAGCCGTGGGAATGCCCACGATCAGCGCGTACATGATGGTCTTGCCGATGTCCGCGCCGTACGCGGTCACGGCCAGCAGCGCGGCCGGATGCGGCGGGATCAGGCCGTGCACCACCGACAGGCCGGCAACCATCGGGATGCCGACCACCACCATCGACGTGCCGGTGCGCTTGGCCACGTTGAAGGCAATCGGCACCAGCAGCACGAAGCCGACCTCGAAGAACACCGGCAGGCCGACGATAAAGGCGATGGTCGCCATGGCCCAGTGCACGTTCTTGGCGCCGAAGAAATCGATCAGCGTGTTGGCGATGCGTTCCGCGCCGCCCGACTCGGCCATCATCTTGCCTAGCATGGTGCCCAGGCCCACCACCAGCGCGATATGGCCGAGGGTGCCGCCGACACCGGCTTCGAATGACTTGACGATGTCGCCCATCGGCATGCCCACGGCAAAGCCGAGCAGCACCGAGACGACAACGAGGGTAATGAAGGGGTTGAGCTTGTAGCGCGCGATCAGCACCACCAGTGCGATCACGGCGATCAGCGCATACACCAAGAGCGTGGTTCCGGTGACGGGACCCATATTGTCTCCTTGTGTGGAATAAAGGCCGCTTGTGGCGGCAGCAGAGGTTTAGGCTTGTTGTTTTCTTCCCTCTCCCGCTTGCGGGAGAGGGGTTGGGGGAGAGGGCGGGCGCGTGGCAAGCACCGTGGCGGCTCACTTCGTGGTGACGCCGGCCCTCTCCCCCGCGCGGGTCCCGCGCGGGAGAGGGGAGCAAACAGTCGGGAAGCAGTTAATCAACCAGGCAGCAGGCTCAGGCCGCCGGCTTCTTGTACGCGATGCAGTCCACTTCGACCTTGCAGTCCACCACCATGCTCGACTGCACGCAGGCGCGTGCCGGCGGGTTGGCGCCGAAGTATTCCTTGAAGATCTTGTTGAACGAGGCGAAGTCGCGCGCATCGTCCAGCCACACGCCGCAGCGGACCACGTGCTCGGGGCCGTAGCCGGCCTCGGCCAGGATCGCCAGCACGTTCTTGATGGCCTGGTGGGTCTGCGGCACGATGCCGCCGTCGATCAGTTCGCCGCCGACCATCGGCACCTGGCCGGAAACGTAGAGCCAGCCGTCGGCCGCCACTGCGCGCGCAAAGGGCATGTGCGCGCCGCCCTGGCCGGTGCCGCCTTCCACGCCGAATCGTTTGATGTCCATGGGTACTCCTGGAATTTGTTGCCGGGAAAAAATTGAAAGAAAAGGGAGAGGGAGCGAATCAGTCGGCGCCGCGCGCCAGGAAGCGTCCTGCGCGGATGCCGGTCGGCTGCCGCTGCTGCCATGACAGCTCGCCATTGACCCAGACCGCGGCAATGCCTTCGGCGGGCTGCATCGGGTCGGTGAAGCTGGCGACGTCGCGGATGGTCGCGGCGTCGAACAGCACCAGGTCGGCCCAGTAGCCTTCGCGCACGAAGCCGCGGCCATGCAGGCCGAAGCGCTCGGCGGACAGGCCGGTCATCTTGTTCACGGCGACGGTGAGCGGGAACAGCTCGCGGTCGCGCGCATAGTGGCCCAGCACGCGCGGGAACGCCCCCCACAGGCGCGGATGCGGCAGCGGGTCGTTGGGCAGGCCGTCCGAGCCGACCACGGTGGCGGGGTGGCTCAGGATGCGGTCGACGTCTGCATCTTCCATGCAGTGGTAGACGGCGCCGGCGGGCATCAGCCGGCGCGCGGCCTCGTGCAGGTCGACCTGCCATTCGGCGGCGATATCGGCCAGCAGCCGGCCGCCCATCTCGGGCGCGCCTTCGGACCACGTCACCATGATGTCGAAGTCGCTGGTGACCTGCTTCAGGTCCAGCGTCGACGAGCTGGCGGTATAGGGATAGCAGTCGCAGCCCACGGGCTGCCAGCGCTGCGCGCCGTCGAGTGCGTCGAGCACTTCGGTGCTGCGGCCCCAGTTGTCCACGCCCGCGCATTTCAGGTGCGAGATCACCACCGGCACGCGCGCATGGCGGCCGATGCGGAAGGCTTCGTCCATGGCGTCGAGGATCTCGGCGAACTCGCTGCGCAGGTGCGTGGCGTAGAGCGCGCCGGCATGGGCCAGCGGCTCGGCCAGCGCCAGCACTTCCTCGGTCGGCGCGTTGAAGGCATTGGCGTAGGCAAGTCCGGTGGACAGGCCCAGCGCGCCGTGCTGCAGCGACTCTTCCAGCTGCGCGCGCATGGCCGCGATTTCCGCGGGCGTGGCGGCGCGGTCGAGCCGGTCCATATGGTTGCTGCGCAGCGCGGTATGGCCCACCAGCGCGGCGACGTTGATCGCGGGCTGCGCGGCATCGACGGCGTCGACGTAGGCCTTGAAGCTGGGGTAGCGGAACGCGTCGGCATGGCCGAGCAGGTTCATCGGGTCGGGCGGCTCGCCGGAGAGCGTCACCGGCGCGGCGCTGATGCCGCAGTTGCCGACGATCACGGTGGTCACGCCCTGCGACAGCTTGGGCGTCATCTCGGGCTGGCGCACCACGTTGGTATCGTCGTGCGTATGCACGTCGATAAAGCCCGGTGCCAGCACCAGGCCGTGGCCTTCGACCACGTGCGCGGCGGCATCGGGATCGATCGCGCCGCCTTCATCGATGCGGGCAATGCGGCCGTCGCGCAGCGCCACGTCGGCCAGGCGCGCGGCGGCGCCGGAGCCGTCGATCAGCGTGACAAGGCGGATCAGGGTATCGAACAGGTGTGGCATGGTCAGTCTCCCAGCGGCTGGCGGCTGTCCGGGCCCAGGGTGGGGCCGCTCTCACCGCGGTGGCTGTCCAGCACGTACTTGAGCCGGCGCAGGCGCTCCTTGCTCAGGTCCTGCTGCAGCAGCGCACACTGGGTGGCCAGCACGTCCAGCACCATCAGCATCGCGTAGCGGGACGCCGACGGCTTGAAAATGAAATCCGTCTCCAGCGTGCGCACCGGCAGCAGCACGTCGGCGCGTGCGGCCAGCGGCGAGCCCAGCGCGGTCACCGCGACCAGCTTTGCGCCGTATTCGCGCGCGATCTCGCAGCTGGCCAGCATTTCCGGCACGCGCCCGCTGGCCGAGAACGCCAGCACCACGTCGTCGCGGCTCAGCGTGGCCGCCACCATCTTCTGCAGCAGGCCGTCCTGGTAGCTGGCCACCGGCTGGCCCAGCCGCGCCAGGCGGTGGCGCGCCTCGTCGGCCATGAACGACGAGCCGCCACCCATGCCAAAAGCGTAGACCATGCGTGCGCCCAGCAACAGGCGCGCGGCGTCTTCGATGCGCTGCGCGTCCAGCAGGCCGCGGTTGACTTCGAGCGCGGTCAGGATGTCGGCATGGATGCTGTCGGCCAGCGTTGCCGGGGCTTCGGCAGCTGCATCGGCGCCGCCGGGTTGCAGGAAACGCGCACCCACCGCGGTGGCCTGTGCCAGCCGCAGCTTCAGGTCGCGCACGTCGCGGCAGCCGATGGCCTTGGCGAAGCGGGTCACGCTGGCCTCGCTGACGCCGGCCTTGCGCGCGAGTTCGTTGATGCTCGCGGCAGCGGCGCCGGCCAGGTCTTCCAGCACCACCTGCGCGACCTTCTGCTCGGCCAGGCGCAGCGCGGGGCCGCGCTCGGCGATGCGGGTCAGGATGTCGAAGGGCGCGGTCATGGTTGGGTGGCTGGGGGCAGGGCCGTGAGGCAAAGTGACGCAGGCGGCGGACGCTGTCCGCAAGGGCTATAACAGTGACGGGCGCGAGCTTGGGCGTTGTCTCTGCGGTTCCCTGTGTGCTGTCAGCGTGTTACTTTATAACAAGGATGAAATATCTTATTTTCAGGGCTATCATTACGTCAATCAGATTTTTTCAGGGTGATGGCAAGCATGCGTGAAATAAAGTATCAGGCCGGCGTGATCGATCCGCTCAACAAGGCACTGGGGCGGCTGGAGGCCCCGCTGGCCCCGGACGCCGCCCGCACCGGCTGGAGCCTGCTGCAGGAAGAACTGAGCCTGCCGGCCGCGGTGCTTTACGAAGACCGGCTTGCGCACAACCTGGAATGGATGCGCCGCTTCATGGGCGAGTACGGCGTGCAGCTTGCGCCGCACGGCAAAACCACCATGGCACCCAAGCTGTTCGCGCGCCAGCTTGGCGCCGGCGCGTGGGGCATCACGCTGGCAACCGCGCACCAGACCGCCGCGGCGCATGCGCACGGCGTCAAGCGGGTGCTGATGGCCAACCAGCTGGTGGGCCGCCGCAACATGGAAATCATTGCGGACCTGCTGCGCGACGATCCGGGCTTCGAGTTCTTCGCGCTGGTGGACTCCGCCGCGCTGGTCGACCAGCTCGGAAAGTTCTTCAAGGAGCGCGGCCAGACGCTGCAGGTGCTGCTGGAGCTGGGCGTGGCGGGCGGGCGCACCGGCGTGCGCGACGACGCGCAGCAACAGGCCGTGCTCGACGCGCTGGCGCGCTGGCCGCAGGCGCTGTCGCTGGCGGGTGTCGAGATCTATGAAGGCGTGCTGAAGGAAGAGGCCGATATCCGCGCCTTCCTGCAGCGCACCGTGGCAGTGACGCGGCAGCTGGCGCAGCAGGGCCGCTTCGGCCGCAGCCCGGTGGTGATGTCGGGCGCGGGCTCGGCCTGGTATGACGTGGTTGCCGAGGAATTCGCGCGCACCGACATCGGCACGCCGATCGACATCGTGCTGCGTCCCGGCTGCTACCTGACCCATGACGTGGGCATCTATCGCGCCGCGCAGCAGCGCATCCTGGCCAGCAACCCGGTCGCGCAGAAGATGCGCGAGGGCCTGCTGCCGGCGCTGCAGCTATGGGCCTACGTGCAGTCGATCCCCGAGCCGGACCGCGTCATCATCGGCATGGGCAAGCGCGATGCTGCCTTCGATGCCGGCATGCCGATTCCCGCGCAGCTGTACCGCCCGGGCAGCGAGGCGCCGGTCGACGTGCCCGCGCACTGGGAAGTGACCGGCATGATGGACCAGCACGCCTACCTGCAAATCAAGCCGGGCGACGACATCCAGGTCGGCGACATGATCGCCTTCGATATCTCGCACCCTTGCCTGACCTTCGACAAGTGGCGCCATATCCCGGTGCTGGATCGCGACCTGCGCGTGATCGACATCGTGCAAACCTTCTTCTGAGGCGGACCGCCCCATGAGCATCGATATCCTGGCCTACGGCGAACCGCTGGTGGAGTTCAACCAGCAGCGCGACGATCCCGACCGCTACCTGCAGGGCTTTGGCGGCGATACCTCCAACTTCTGCATCGCCGCGGCGCGGCAGGGCGCCAGCACCGGCTATATCAGCGCGGTGGGCGCCGATACCTTCGGCGAGCGCCTGCGCGCGCTGTGGACGCAGGAGCGGGTCGATACGCGCCACGTCCACGTGGACCCGTCCGCGCCGACCGGCGTCTACTTTGTCTCGCACGACAACCACGGCCACCGCTTCGACTACCTGCGCGAAGGTTCCGCCGCCAGCCGCTACCAGCATGAGCAACTGCCGCTGGGCGCGATCGCCGCGGCGCGCTACCTGCACCTGTCGGGCATCAGCCTGGCCATCAGCACCAGCGCCTGCGATGCGGGCCTGGCGGCGATGGAGCATGCGCGCAAGGCCGGCACCAAAGTCACGCTCGACACCAACCTGCGCCTGCGGCTGTGGTCGCTGGCGCGCGCGCGCGGCATCATGCGCGAAGCGTTCGCGCTGACCGACGTGTGCCTGCCCAGCTGGGACGACATCACCGTGCTGACGGGGCTGGACGACCGCGATGCCATCGTCGATCACCTGCTCGGCTGCGGCATCGGCCTGGTGGCGCTCAAGCTGGGCGAGGAGGGCGCTTACGTGGCCACGCCCGAGTCGCGCACGCTGGTGGCGCCGTATCCGGTCAAGCCGGTCGATGCCACCGGTGCCGGCGATTGCTTTGGCGGCAGCTTCGTCGCGCGCCTGGCGGCGGGCGCCGACCCGTTCGAGGCCGCGCGCTACGCCAACGTGGCCGCGGCGCTGTCCACCACCGGCTATGGCGCGGTGGCGCCGATCCCCGATGCGCAGACCGTGATGGCCCGGCTGGCCGAATCGGTTTCGGTGATTGGCGGCTGAGCGGCGGCTATGCCGGCTGCATTCCCTGACTTTGCTTTCCTGAACCCTTTATCCCGAGACCGACATGCAAAACCAGACTTCCCCGCTGCTCCCCCTGCTGGCCGATGTGCCGGTGATCCCCGTGCTGGAATTCCATTCGGTGGATGAGGCCCTGCACGTCAGCGAGGCGCTGGTCACCGGCGGCCTGCCGCTGCTTGAGATCACGCTGCGCACGCCGGTCGCGCTGGAAGCCATCAAGGCCGTGGCCGCCGCGCTGCCGCAGGCGTACGTGGGCGCCGGCACGGTCCTGACGGTCGAGCAGCTGCATGCCGTGCGCGATGCCGGCGCCAAATTTGCCGTGTCGCCCGGCCTGACCCCGTCGCTGGCGCAGGGCGCGCAGGGCGCGGGGATCTCGCTGTTGCCGGGCGTGGCCACGGCCAGCGAGGCCATGCTGGCGCTGGAGGCCGGCTTCACCTTCCTGAAGTTCTTCCCGGCGCAGGCGGCCGGCGGGGTGCCGATGCTCAAGTCGCTGGGCGGACCGCTGCCGCAGTTGCGCTTCTGCCCGACCGGCGGCATCGATGCCGCGCTGGCGCCGACCTACCTGGCCTTGCCCAACGTGGTGTGCGTGGGCGGGTCGTGGGTGGTGCCCAAGGACGCGGTTGCCGGCAAGGACTGGGGCCGCATCCGTTCGCTGGCCGAGCAGGCACGCGCGCTGCGCAGCAAGGGCTGAGCGCAATGCAAAAACGGCACGCCGCGGGGCGTGCCGTTTTTGCTGCAGACGCGGCCAGGCCGCGTCATTGCGCGGTTGTGGCGGTCCGGCTTACTTGTGCCGGTCCGCCGAGCTTTCCAGCTTCTGGCCGCCGCGCTGAATGTCTTGTCCGAGTCCTGCCATCGTGTTGCAGCCAGCCAACAGGGTGGCAAACAGAACGCACCAGATCCAACCTTTCTTCACGCCGGGCTCCTTTCCATTAGGTTGAGGGTTTGAGGCAGATTTTACCGCCGCTGTCAGCGCGGTTGATATCTGGTATGTGCCAATTTGTAAATCGTGCAATCGGTACAACAGCTGGTACAACAGCTTGCGCCGCTGGCGCCGCCCGGCTTGACCGCTTCAGCCTGCCGGCGCCAGCAGCTCGCGGGTGCGCTGCTCGATAGCCGCGTGGGTCTGCATCAGCCAGGCCGCCGGGAAAGGTTGCGCCAGCAGGTAGCCCTGCACGCTGTGGCAGCCCCAGGCGCGCACCGCCTCGAGTTGCTGCCGGCTTTCCACGCCCTTGGCGCAAACCGCCGCGCCGGCGCGGCGCGCCATGACGCAGGCGCCGTGCAGCCGCTCGGCCAGGCCCGGGCTGCCGCCGCGCGCGCCGCCATGGCCCAGCCGGCGTACATCGAGCGAGACGCTATCGGGCCGCAGCGCCTTCAGGGCAAGCCGGCTGCCGGGGCTGTCGTCGAAATCGCCCAGCGCCAGCTGTACCCCCAGGCGGCGCAAGTCGGCAAGGCGCTCGAGGATGCCGGCGTCCTGGGGCGCCGCGCTGGCAGGCAGCTCGATGCACAGGCGCTCCGCGGCGATGCCGCCGGTGTCGATGGCCTGCGCCAGCGCATCGACCATCTCCGGGCGGTGCAGCTGCGCGCTTGAGGCCAGCAGCGTAAATTGCAGCGGCGCCAGCGCTTCGGCGCTGCGCACCAGCGGCAGCACACTGTCGAGCAGCCAGGCGCCAATGCGTCCGACCAGCCCGAGCGTTTCCGCCGCCGGCAGGAAGTCCTGCGGCGCCACCCGCCCCAGCACGGGGTTGTGCCAGCGCAGGCGCACGGTATAGCCGCTGACACGGGCGCTGGCAAAGTTGGCGCGCGGCTGCAGCTGCAGGCTCAGTTCGCCACGCTCCAGCGCCTCGGGCAGGGCGGCCAGCAGCGGCGCGGCGGGCGGGGCGGCGGGCTTGTCGCCGCGCGCGAGGCCGTCGCCGCCCTGGCGGACGACGCGCAGCATGGCATCGAAGGCCTGCTGCACGCTGCGCTCGGCGGGGATGTCTGGATGGTCGGTGGCTACGCCGATGCTGCAGGAGATAAACAGCTCGAAGCCGTCCAGCAGGAACGGACGGGACAGGTCGGCGGCAATGCGTTCGGCAATCGGCCCGGCATCCGCGCAGCCGGCCGGGAGCGCCGTGACCGCGCCCAGGTCAGACGCGGCCACCCAGTGCATGACCGCCCGCTGCGGCAGCAGTGCTGCAATGCGCTCCTGCACCAACGCCTGCAGGCTGGCCGCGCGGCGCGGGCCAAGGGTCTCGCACGCGCTGGCAAAGCGGTCGAGCCGGATCGCCAGCACGGCGGCCGGCGGCGCGCCGTCGGCACGGCGCGCGGCCAGCGCGGACAGCAGTCCGGCCGGCCGCGCCGGGACGTTCGCATCGGACGGCGCCTGTGCGCCGCCCGATGGCGTCCCGCCGGGATCGTCGGCATCTGGATGCATGAATCGTGTTGCGGGAGGCGGCCTGCCTGTGCCGGCAAGGCGGCGCTGTCCCGCGTCTCCCCGTTGTCAGTGTTCCACGTCTGGCAGGACCGCTGGCGCGGGCCGGCTGCTCTCGTCAGGCGTGACCGCGCACGCCTGCTGCAGCCGCAACGGGCCGCAGGGCCAGATCATAAGCCAAGCCGGGCGGCAGAACCTTGCAAGTTGCGCCAGGTTGCGGACTATGCACCTACCGTTTGGCGGGAATCAAGGCGGCGCTAGCGCGCTGAATACGCGCTCGGCATCAGCCGGTGGTTTCTTCTTCCGGGCCGTCCTCGGGTGGCAGGCGCGAGGCCAGCACCTTGTCGATGCGCTTGCCGTCCATGTCGACAATCTCGAAGCGCCAGTCGCCCCAGTCAACGCGGTCGGCGATCTGCGGCAGCCGTCCGAGCAGCAGCAGCAGCATGCCCGACAGCGTGTGGTAGCGTTCCTTTTCTTCTTCCGGCACCTGGCGCAGCCCGATGCGGTCCTTCAGTTCGGGGATCGGGATCAGGCCGTCGAGCAGCCAGGAGCCATCGTCGCGCTGCACCGCCCATTCCTCGCCGGCGGCCTCGGCCTTGAACTCGCCGGTGATGGCTTCGATCAGGTCCTGCAGCGTCACCAGGCCCAGCACCTCGCCGTATTCGTCGATGACAAAGGCCACCTGGCCGCCAGAGGAGCGGAAGTTTTCCAGCAACTCCATCCCGGTCACGCTTTCGGGCACGAACACCGCCGGCTGCATCACTGCCATCAGGTCGGCCTCTTCGCCGCGCAGGCGGCGCGCCAGCAGCTGGCGCGCGCTGACCACGCCGACGATGTCATGCATGCCGCCGCGCACCGCCGGGAAGCGGGAGTGGTCGGATTCCTCGATACGGCGCAGGTTTTCTTCCAGCGGTGCGTCCACGTCCAGGTAGATGACGTCGCCGCGCGGCACCATCAGCGAAGCCAGCTGGCGGTCGTCGAGGCGGAACACGTTGCGCACCATGGTGTGCTCGTGCTGCTCGATCACGCCGGCCTCGGAGCCTTCGACCAGCAGGGCGTGGATTTCTTCCTCGGTCACGCCCGGGCCGCTGTCGGTCTTGGTGCCGAGCAGGCGCAGCACCAGCCGGGTGGAGCTCGACAGCAGCTTGACGAAGGGGGTGGACGCCACCGCGAGCCAGGAGATCGGGCGCGCCACCAGGCGCGCGATCGCTTCGGGGGCCATCTGGCCCAGGCGCTTGGGCACCAGCTCGCCCAGCACGATGGAAAAGTAGGTCAGGCCCGCCACCACGATCGCGGAGGCGACGTAGCCGGCGGTGGACTCTGACATGCCAACACTGCTGTGCAGCCAGTCGCCGAAGGGCTGCGCCAGCGTCGATTCGCCGACCACGCCGTTGAGCACGCCGATCGACGTGATGCCGATCTGCACCGTCGACAGGAAGCGCGTGGGATCCTCGCCGAGCTTGACGGCTTCGATCGCGCCCCGGTCGCCGTTCTCGATCTGCCGCTGCAGGCGCGCCTTGCGCGCGGTGACCAGCGCGATCTCGGACATCGCGAATACGCCGTTCAGCAAGATCAGCGCCAGTAATATGGCAATTTCCATCAAAGTGCGCGCCCTTTGCGCGCCGGGAGTTCAAAGAGGGCAAGCATACCATTCGGACTGTTGCAGGAAGTCGTCACTGTGATGCCTGCGTCGCAGCGGCGGCAAGGCAATCACCGACAGGGAATTGCTGCTATTACCTGGCAGGTAGTCGCTCCCAGCGCCAGGCCATGCTGTAATAAGTGCATGGAAACGCTGACCCCCGCCTCCGAAACCACTCTCGACTTTCCCGGCCTGCTGCGCTACTGGCGCGGCAAGCGCGGCTACAGCCAGCTGGCGCTGTCGCTGGCCGCCGGGGTGTCGCAGCGCCACATCTCCTTCCTGGAGTCCGGGCGCGCCCGCCCCAGCCGCGAAATGGTGCTGGCGCTGGCCGAGCGACTCGGCGTGCCGCTGCGCCAGCGCAACCGCATGCTGCTGGCGGGCGGCTTCGCCCCGGCCTACAGCGAGCATGCGCTGGCCTCGCCGCCGTTGCAGATGGTGCAGCAGGCGATCGCGTTGATCCTGTCCAAGCAGGAGCCGTACCCGGCCGTGGTGCTGGACCGGTTCTGGAACCTGGTCGACGCTAACCAGGCTTACCGGCGCATGCTCGATACGCTGCTCGACGGACGCGCGCCCGCGTCGCTGGAGGACGAAGGCGGGCGGGGCGGCGGGCATGGCGGCGGTCCGCGCCGGGTCAACCTGATGCTGTCGGTGTTCGATCCACAGGGATTGTGGCCGGTGATCGAGAACGCGCGCCAGGTCGGACGCTACCTGCTGCGGCGCGTCTGGCAGGAGTTGCAGAGCCAGGCCCACGACCAGACCGCGCGCGAGATCTTCCGGCGCATCGCCGCGTGGCATCCCGACATGGTCGGCCCCGGCGGCGCACTGCTCCCCGATGACGACGGCGCCGAAGGACCGCCGCCGCCGGTGCTGCCGGTCGTGCTGCATGCGGGCGCGTTCCGTGCGTCGCTGTTCTCGACGCTGACCACGCTTGGCATTCCGCAGGACATCACGCTGCAGGAGCTGCGCATCGAGTCCTTCTTCCCCGCCGATGAAGCCACGCGCGCCCTGTTTGAAACGCTGGGCGCCGCGCAGCCAGCGGCGCTCAGAAGCGGTAGCGCAGATAGATGACGTGGAAGCTGGTGCCAGGATTGGGCTCCTTGATGCCGGCATTGGACAGGTGCTGGAAGCGGTAGCCCGCGGTAAAGCGCCGGTCCGAGCCGAAGGTCACGCCCAGGCCCGCGTATTCCGAGAACTGGAACGCCGTGGAAATGACATGGTCGTCCGAGGTGCGCGTTCCCGTCAGCAAGCGCGGACCGACCGACAGTTCGAGGAACGGCGCCCACGCGTGCTTCCACCAGCCGATGCGGACCACCGGCGAGGCGCCGAACTCCCACAGGTCATGCGGATTGTTGTCGCTGCTGCTGTTCCAGCGCGCGATATTGACTTCCCATTGGAGGTCGATCAGCCAGCCCTGCGGATTGCCCCACGCAAAGCCTGAATCCCACAGCATGGCCATTTCGACCTTCTGCACGTGATGGGTCTCGTCGAAGCCGTAGCCCAGCTGCACGGCCGGCGCGGCGTGGGCGGTGCCGAGGCAAAGGGGGAGGGCCAGCAGGCTCGCCGCGGCGGTGTGTCGGACGACTAGCGGCATTGAGCGTGCGGCAAAGCGACGCTGCCGGTGCCCCCGACGACCGGTACGCGCTGTGGGCGCGGGAGCGAGATCGCAACAACTTGCATGGCGGTCCTGACAGGCTTCTTGGTCTTGTCGTGGCATGGGAAGCAAGGCTTGGGATGCTGCATTGCTGTCGGACCTCGCATGGGGCGGCGCCGCAACGGGCGTCGCCACGCATGGCCGGCCTCCATACCCTATTTGTAGTACACGAGTTAGCACATTGCTGGCCCGGAGGGCGGGGCGACGACATTTGCGTGCGTGTGCGCAACCGGTGCATAGCGGCCACATCGTGCCTTTCGTGTGCGACAATGCGGCTCGCTTTTCCCGTCTATACGAGGGCAATTCAATGATGTTCCGTGTTTTTGGGCATGCGGCCGCGCTGGCGGGCTGCATGTTCGGCCTGGCCGTCCCGGCCGCTCATGCCGAAGGCAGCGCCATGCCGGCCCAGCGTCCGGCCGCGGCCGCCGGCCTTTACGAGTGCCAGGCGCCGGACGCCGGCACCGTGTTCCGCTCCACGCCCAGGGAAGGCTGCCGTCTGGTGGCAGCGCCCGACCCTGGTGCACCCGACCCGCAGCGCTGGTTGCCGCTGATGGGGGCCAACGGCGTGGTCTCGTACTTCGACCAGTCGGCGACCCGGCGCCAGGGCACGCAGGTCGGTGTCGTGCTGATGCGCAATTCACCGTCGGGGGTGATCCGCACCGCCAACGGCGAACCGATCCGCTCGTCGCTCAAGCGCATGGTGCTCGACTGTGCCACGTCGATGTTCGCGGTGGTCGAGCAGACGCTGTACAGCAAGCGCTACGCGCGCGGCAATTCGCTCTATACGATCCGCGCGCCGCAGTACGGCACCTTCCAGCCTGCCGGCCCCGGCACGATCGCGGGTGAACTGCTGCGCAGGCTGTGCCGCTGAGTTGAGGCGCTGAGTTGAGCCGGACCCCGCCGGCGGCGCCGATGCTCCTGTCAGGGTTTGTCCCGGTCAACCGCGTGCAAACCGTCCTCGTTGATGCAAATGACCCGGCGCGAATCGCGTGCCGGTCATTGCAGGCATTCCTACACGCAGGGCTCACGAGGAGACCGTAATGAAGAAGTGGATCGTCATGCTGTCGCTGGCAATGTTCGGTGCGGGCGCGATGGCGCAGGCAACGCCGGCCACTCCGGCAACCCCCGCCACGCCGGCGGCACCGGCTGCCGACAAGGCTGCGCCGGCCAAGGCCGACGGCAAGCAGAAGGCCAAGGCCAAGAAGACCAGCGCCAAGAAAAGCAAGAGCCACGCTCCCTCTACCAAGGACCCGATGACGAAGAAAGGCGCCTGAGCGCGCTGCCGATGGCGGCGGGCGCCCGGTGCCCGGTTCCCCGGCAAGCGGGGAAGCGGCCGGCGTCCGTGCCGCCATGCCGCTGCGCTGCGATGGCGTGGCACGACGGCGGGGCCATGTCCACATGACCCTGCCGCGTGAGCAACAGCCCTGTGGCACGCCATGCCGTGCCTTCCGGGGGGAAAGGCAGGGTCGTTGCGGCGGATCGAGACAGGAGGCTACGGCCTCCTTTTTTTCGTTCCTGCGCGACGGCTTTGCGTGCGCAGCTGTGCACGCTATGCTAGCGGGCATCGTGCCGGCCTGGCCTGCGGTGCCGGGCCGGCGCAATGCAACCCTCGGACAGGAGCGTCTATGGCAGCGCTTGCAGCTTGGTGGCGGCGAATCGCAATCCTGTGGACGCTGGCGCTGCTGTGCCTGCCGGCATGGGCGGCCACGCTGGCACCGGCAACGGCACCAGTCCCGATCGCCGTGCCCAGCGGCGAAGTCGCGGAACTGCGGCTGATGGACCGTCCCATCGCCACGCTGCGCGCAGCCATCGGCGGCGCGACGCCGGCCATGCGCGTAGCGCGCGCCCAGCAGTTGTTCGACGGTCTCACCGAAGCCGAACTGGCCCAGCCGCTCGGGCAGCTCAGCGGCACCCTTGGCGACGCGCCGATGATCGCGTTCCGGCTCGGCGACCGGTTGCTGTTCGCCCTGGCCATGCAAGACCTTTCCCCGGAAGACAACCTCACGCTGGAAGCTGCCGGCGCGCAGGCCGCGGCGGCGCTGCGCCAGGCCATTGCCGCGCGGCGCGCGCACCTGCACTGGCCCAACCTGTTCCGCGGCGGGGCGCTGAGCCTGCTCGGCCTGGGCGTGCTGGCCGCGCTGGCCTGGGGCGTCGCGCGCGCCAGCGTGACGCTGCGCGCGCGCCTGCGCTCGGCATTGCAGCGCCACGTGGCGCAGCACCTCGAACGCCGGGCCGGGCAGTTCGACTGGACCGGCGCGCTCTACCAGCTGGTTGCGCGCCTGGTGCAGATCGTTGCCGTCGGCGTGGTGCTGGTGCTGGCCTTTGCCTGGCTGGAGTTCGCGCTCGAACAGTTTCCGCTGACGCAGCCGATGGGCGACCGCATGGGCGCGTTCATCCTCCACCTGCTGTCAGGCATTGCCGTGTCGATGGTTGGGGCGGTGCCAGGGCTGGTGACGGTAGTGGTGATCCTGCTGATCACGCGCGCGGTGCAGCGGCTGGTATCGAATATCTTCAAGGCGGTGCAGAAGGGCCAGGTCTCGGTGCCCGGGCTGCATGCCGAGACCGCCGGCGCCACGCGGCGCCTGGCCGCGGCGTTGATCTGGGCGCTGGGCTTCACCTTCGCCTACCCCTATATCCCGGGCTCGGAAAGCGATGTGTTCAAGGGCTTGTCGGTGCTGCTCGGCTTTATGGTGACGCTGGGCTCGGCTAACGTGGTCAACCAGCTGATGAGCGGCATGGTGGTGGTGTACTCGCGCGCGCTGCGGCGCGGGGACATGGTATGCATCGGCGACACCGTCGGCACGGTGGCCTCGCTCGACGCGCTGTCGGTCAAGGTCATCAACCTGCGCAACGAGGAGGTGACGCTGCCGAATGCGGTGGTGGTCGGCAGCGCGATCCACAACTACACCCGGCACGGCAGCGTGCGCGATACCGGCACGAAAGAGGTCTGGCAGGCCGCGATGATTTCGACCTCGGTCACCATCGGCTACGACACGCCGTGGCGGCAGGTCCATGCCATGCTGCTGGCCGCGGCCGCGCAGGCCGAGCACGTGGCGGCGTCGCCGACGCCGTTCGTGCTGCAGCGTGGCTTGTCGGACTTCTATGTCGAATACGAACTGTTTGCCGCGCTGGATGACCCGCGCAACCGCTTCTATGCGCTATCCGCGCTGCACGCGGCGATCCAGGACCAGTTCAACACGCACGGCGTGCAGATCATGTCGCCGCACTTCATGGCGCAGCCGGAGCAGACTGTCTACGTGCCTGAAGCAAAATGGTTCGAGCGGCCGGGTAGCGCGCAGATCGATCCGGCTGCGCGGCCGCAGCGGGCGCCGTCGCGCGCCGCATGAGCGTGGCCTAAGCACTGCGCGCGCGGGCTGCCTGCTTCAGCCGTCGACGTGGCGGGCCTTCCATTGCCCGCTGGGCTGCTTGCAGAACCAGCCTTTCCAGTGCTCCTGCGAACTGCCGCGCTTGAGTTCCGACTCCAGCCGCCGGCACTGCTGGCCCTTGTCGGTCTTGCTTTCAACAGGGGTGATGGTGCCATCCACCTGCTGGCGCCGGCCGCTGGCCGGATAGGTCCACGTCACCGACTGGCCGTCGGCGGTATCGTTCAGCGCCTTGCGCACCGATTGCGACAGCGAGGCACCTTCCTTCTCGTTGAGCGTGCCGATGATGGAACCGCTCAGGTAGTTGTCGAAGTACGCGTGGGCCGGCGCGGCCACGGCCAGCAGCAGCGTGGAGCCGAGCACGCCGGCGATGGCGGCGCGGATGGCGGCGCGGGTGGCCGGGCGGGCAGTGCGGTCTGTTTGCCGAGGCAGCATGACGATTCCTTTGGCTTCATGTTGGCGTGCCGCGAGCCGACGGAAGGCATTGCGCGGGCAAGCCGGATGGGTCGTTTGGGTGGCATTGTAAGCGCAATGCAGGGCTGGCGACGACCACTTTGCCGCATTGCGGCGGCGCCGGCGCGGTTGACACCGGCGTAGCGCTGACCTAGCGTTGATTGCTGCCCCAACGCTTGCCATCCCCTGTTCCGCAGCGGCTGTCAGCGGTGCGCACCGCAAAGGCAAGCGCCTTTCCCCCGAGAGGAGATTCCATGAAGCTGCGCTATCTCATCATTGGCCTGGCCGGTGCCTGTGCCTTCGGCACACTGCACGCCCAGACCGGCAAGGCCGACAAGTTCAATCCCTACACCGACGGCGCCAAGCAGGACAAGTTCAGCACGTACACCGATGGGGCCAAGCAGGACAAGTTCAGCACGTACACCGATGGCGCAAAAAGCGACAACGTGACTTCGCTCAACCCCGGGGCGCGGCCTGACCAGATGGAGCCGATCGAGGGCGGGGCGCAGAAGTTCGATTCATACAGCCAGGGCGGGATGAAGAGCGGCAAGTTCGATACCTATTCCGAAGGCGCCAAGAGCGGCAAGTTCGATCCCTACAGCGAAGGCGCTAAAAAGTAACACCGTATTAAAAGTGTCGAGCGCGGGGTGACGGCCGGCACCCCGGCCGATCACGCTGGTCCGGAGGTCCGGCGAGCTTTGCGCTCGCCGGCGCTTGAGCCGGTGTGACCTGAACGCCCGCAAAGCCTTGCCCGGAGCGGCTTTCGGGCAACCCCATCAACATTTTGTTTCAAACCTTGCGTGGTCGAAACGTGACTTTGGCGTCTCGAATTGTTATGGTTTATTGCGCATCGCAACAAACCGGACACAGTGCCTCGCGGGCGCCGAGACCCGTGTTCGGGCCACGCCATATTGGACCCGGCCCGCCTCTTGCTGTGTCGTGCCTTGCGGCGCCGCCTGCAAGGCTCTTCGCCCCGACCGCCGATGCCGGTCACTCCGTTTTAACTGTTCCCCTGGCATACATGTCACAGATCGCCACGCCACGCTTGTCCGCAATATTTTCCGCGCCCGCCCCCGGGCCGGCCCGTCGCCGCAGCGCGCGCGCCGGGGTACGGATCGCGGCATGGCTGGGCGGCAGCATCCTGGCACTGTGCGCCATGACGGCGCAGGCGTTCGATTTCGATACCGTCGCCGCGCGCGCCAAGCAACTGGCAGCATCGCCATACAAGGCCCCGCTGCAGAACCTGCCGCGCGAACTGCGCGAACTGTCCTACGAGCGCTACCGCGAGATCGAGTACAAGCCCGAGCGTTTCGCCTGGCGCGGCACGCGCTCGCCGTTCGAGCTGTCGTTCTTCCATGAGGGCATGGTGTTCGACCAGCCGGTGCGCATCCATGAAGTGGTGGGCAACAGCGTGCGTGAATTCCGCTTCGATCCCGCCGCGTTCAACTACGGACCCCACAAGGTCGACGCCGCCAAGCTCAAGGGGCTTGGCTTCGCCGGCTTCCGCATCCTGTATCCGCTGAACCAGGGCAAGCGCAAGGACGAACTGGCGTCGTTCCTTGGTGCCAGCTATTTCCGTGCGCTCGGCAAGGACCAGTGGTATGGCCTCTCGGCGCGTGGCCTGGCGGTGGACACCGCGCTCAATTCCGGCGAGGAATTCCCGCGCTTCGTCGAATACTGGATCGAGCGGCCTGGCCCCAATGCCAAGGAGCTCATCGTCTATGCACTGATGGATTCGCGCCGCATGAGCGGCGCCTACCGCTTCACCATCAAGCCGGGCGCCGAGACCGCGATGGAGGTCAAGTCGCGGCTGTTCCTGCGCGAGAACGTGACCAAGCTGGGCCTGGCGCCGCTGACCAGCATGTATCTGTTCGGCGAGAACCAGCCGTCGCCGGTGCAGGATTTCCGCCCCGAGGTGCATGACTCGGACGGCCTGTCGATCCACCTGGGTACCGGCGAATGGGTCTGGCGCCCGCTGGTCAATCCCAAGCGCCTGCTGGTGACGTCTTTCGCGGCGACCAACCCGCAGGGCTTCGGGCTGATGCAGCGCGACCGCAGCTTCAACAGCTACCAGGAACTGGGCGCATGGTATGAACGCCGCCCGAGCGGCTGGGTGCAGCCGCGCGGCAACTGGGGCTCGGGCCGGGTCGAGCTGGTGCAGATCCCGACGCCGGACGAGACCAACGACAACATCGTCGCGTACTGGGTGCCGGACAACCCGCCCAAGCCGAAGCAGGCCTTCGACTACGAGTACCGGTTGCTGTGGCAGAAGGACGGCGAACAGCTGCCGCCGCTGTCATGGGTGAGCCAGACCCGGCTGGGCCGGGGCCAGTCGGCCAGCAAGGAGGACACGAGCTTTTCGCTGGTGGTGGACTTTGAAGGCCCGGGCTTCCGCAGGCTGCCCGCTGACGTTCGCATCGACCCGGTGGTTTCGGCCGATGCCAACGGTGAACTGCTGAAGACGTCGGTACAGCGCAATGAAGCGACCGGCGGCTGGCGCATGACCATGGTGATGCGCCGCAAGGATGAAACCAAGCCGGTAGAGTTGCGCGGCTATCTTCGCAACGGCAATACAACCCTATCCGAGACGTGGAGCTACATCTTACCCCCAGGCTAAAGCAGCGACCGGCCCAGGCAGCGGCATGCGAGCGCTATGTCGACCGCCTGCCCGTATCGCCTGAAATCCGCAGCGAACTGCTGGCCGACATGCCCGCCGCGGCCGCGGCGCCGGTGGCATCGCTGGCACCGGTCAGCACGGTCTTGCCGGTCGGCGGCGATGGCCGCGACGGCCGCGACGCGCAGGAAGCGATCTCGCGCCTGCAGTCGCGCCTTGCCGCCAAGGACGCGCCCGCCGCGCAGGGCGGCGGCGCCTACGCGTCGGTCGGCCGCCGTTTCACCATCGCCTACGGCAACCCTCAGGTTGGCGGCGAGCCGCTGCTGCAGCGCCGCGACGATGGCACCGTCAAGGTCGACACCGGCCCCGAGCCGGAGCGCAGCTCGATGGTGCCGCGCCAGTGGCCGCCGCATATCGTCACCGGCTGGCTGCGCAATGCCTGGCGCCGCATGCTGGGCCGCCCGCCCGTGCCCGAGACCTGGGACACGCTGCACGACGGCCCCGATGCCGAAGGCATGTGGCATCCGGCCGGCTCGCACCGGCGCTGGGTCCTGCTGGGCCTGGTCCTGATCCAGACCGTGCTGGCCACCTACTTCATGACCAGCGTGCTGCCATACCACGGGGCCGATCCGCTCGAGATCGCGATCCTGGGCCTGTTCGCCATCCTGTTCTCCTGGGTGTCGGCGGGCTTCTGGACCGCGATGATGGGCTTCCTGGTGCTGGCCAAGGGCGGCGACCGGCATCTGATCTCGCGCTCCGCCGCACCCGAAGGGCCGCTCGCGCCCGAGGCGCGCACCGCGATCATCATGCCGATCTGCAACGAGGACGTGACGCGGGTGTTCGCGGGCTTGCGCGCGACCTATGAATCGCTGGCACGCACTAGCCACCTGTCCAATTTCGATTTCATCGTGCTGTCCGACAGCGGCAATCCGGACCTGCGCACCGCCGAGCACGATGCGTGGATGGAACTGTGCCGCGCGGTCGGCGGCTTCGGCCGCATCTTCTATCGCTGGCGCCGCCACCGCGTCAAGCGCAAGACCGGCAACGTCGCCGACTTTTGCCGCCGCTGGGGCAGCAAGTATCGCTACATGGTGGTGCTCGATGCCGACAGCGTGATGAGCGGCGAATGCCTGGCCACGCTGGTGCGGCTGATGGAGGCCAACCCCGGTGCCGGCATCATCCAGACCGCGCCGCTGGCCGTGGGCCGCGAGACGCTGTATGCGCGCGTGCAGCAGTTCGCCACGCGCGTGTACGGGCCGCTGTTCACCGCGGGCCTGCATTACTGGCAGCTGGGCGAATCGCACTACTGGGGCCATAACGCCATCATCCGCGTCAAGCCGTTCATCGAGCATTGCGCGCTGGCGCCGCTGCCGGGCCGCGGTCCGCTGTCCGGCGAAATCCTGTCGCACGACTTCGTCGAAGCCGCGCTGATGCGCCGTGCCGGCTGGGGCGTGTGGATCGCGTACGACCTCGAGGGCTCGTACGAAGAACTGCCGCCGAACCTGCTCGACGAAGTCAAGCGCGACCGCCGCTGGTGCCAGGGCAACCTGATGAATTTCCGGCTGTGGCTCAAGCAGGGCTTCCACGTGGTGCACCGCGCGGTGTTCCTGACCGGCATCATGGCCTACCTGTCGGCGCCGCTGTGGCTGTTGTTCCTGCTGCTGTCCACGGCGATGCTGGCCAAGCATGCGCTGGTGCCGCCGGAGTATTTCACGCAGCAGTACCAGCTGTTCCCGACCTGGCCCGAGTGGCACCCGGAGAAGGCGCTGGCGCTGTTCTCGGCGACCGCCACGCTGCTGTTCCTGCCCAAGCTCGCCAGCGTGGTGCTGCTGATGAAGCAGGCGCGGCGCTACGGCGGCGCGGTGCAGCTCTTTGCCAGCATGCTGGTCGAGGTGCTGCTGTCAGCGCTGCTGGCGCCTACGCGGATGCTGTTCCATACCAAGTTTGTGATTGCCGCCTACAGCGGCTGGGGCATCTCGTGGAAATCGCCGCCGCGCGAAGACGCCGAGACCACCTGGGGCGAGGCGTTCCGCCGTCACGGCTGGCACACCGCGCTGGGGTTTGCGTGGGGCGGTCTGGTCTACTGGCTGAACCCGTCGTACGTGCTGTGGCTGCTGCCGATCGTCGGGTCGCTGGCAATGTCGATCCCGTTGTCGGTGATGCTGTCGCGCGTGTCGCTGGGCCGTGCCTCGCGCAATGCGGGCCTGTTCATGATCCCGGAAGAAACGCTGGTGCCGCGCGAGATCGTCGAGACGCAGCAGCATGTCGAGAACGCCGCGGACACGCCTGACTTTGTCGATGCGGTGGTGGACCCGGTCACCAATGCGCTGATGTGCGCGACCGCGACGGCGCGGCCGGTGCAGCCCGAAGCGGCACGCCGGCGCCACGAAACGCTGGTCGAGCATGCGCTGACCCATGGTCCGCGTGCGCTGACACCGGCGCAGAAGCACCTGCTGCTGGGCAACCCGTTCGCGCTGGCCCGGCTGCATGAGCTGGTGTGGGGTTCGCCGCTGGCCGATGCCGGCTGGAAAGATACGCGCATGCTGGTGCGCAGGGCGGCCAACGTGCTGCCATTGCGGCCGCGCGCGGCGTGACGCCGATTGCCTGCTGACCAAGAAATGGCCTGCTGATGCGGGCCATTTTTTTGCTGGCGACGGTACCGGCACCGACCACCGCCAACCGGCACCCATCGGCATTACCGTGGTGTCATTTGCAATCGATTCTTGTTTCCTGGCGGGTTGCGGCTTCAGCGCAGCGCCGACGTGCAGATCGGCGCATTGATGTAGACATCGCCGATGCGGCGCTCTCCGCGGTCCTTGCGGGTCATGTAGCGGAACATCAGGCTGACGCCGAGCTTGGTCAGGATTTCCACGTCGCGGTTGGCGCAGATATTGCGCTGCAGCGGCGCGGCATAGTTGACCTCGAAGCTGGCGAGATCCAGCATCGGCCCGCGGTAATTAGTCAGTTCCAGCTGGAACAGCACGTGCTTGCCGGGCACCGACTGGCAGCGGCGCAGCCGCGTTTCGCCGTCGATTTCGATCGGCAGGGCATCGTTGAGCTGGCGGCAGGCGCGCGCCAGCACGTTGTCGGGGCGCGTGGTATTGCGCAACAGTTCGGGCACGCCGGCGGCCCCGGTATTCTGGCCCGTGGCCGCCCCCTTGAGCATGCGCGACAGGGGTTCGGCTTCGTCGACCGCGGCAGCCGGCGCCGACGCCGCGGCGGCATTGCGCGCCGGCACCGGCACCGGTGCCGCATGCAGCGCCAGCGGCAACAGCAGCGCGGCCACCCATGCAGGGGTGGCCAGGCCAGGCGAAGCGGAAATCGGCGTGTGTCGTGTTCTCATGCAGGCTAACGTTGCCGGGAGCGGTACTGTCGTCCGTCTCTGCGAGGCCGGCCGCGCATGTCACGCGACACTCACGCCGACAGGCTGGCATTGTACCCTTCACCTTGCCAGGCGTGAAAGGCACGCCACGCCTGCCATCATGGCGTCAGTGCACATTCCGGTCAGATGCTCGCTTGATTCCACCATCTGGCAAGTTTGCCAATCCTGCCAACTTCATCGAACCCGACCTTGGCAGGGCAATATTCCTGAACGAGTGCTTCAAACCTGTGCAACCCGCTGCGGCATCGCTTTCGTTATGTTGTGCAACAATTGCCCCTTTCCAACGGCTTGCAGCCGCGCCCCGGCATCGCCCGCGGCGGTGATCGCCACGCAACCGCATGCACCGGATTTCTTCCATGTCCCGTTCCCCGAGCGCTGCCTCGACCGCGCGCTTTCCCGCCTGGCTTTTGATATGCGGCTCGCTGATGGCGATCGCGCCGCTGTCGATCGACATGTACCTGCCGAGCTTTCCCGCGCTGGCGGGCGACCTTGGCGTCGATATCGGCCAGGTACAGCTGACCCTCGGCACGTTCCTGGTCGGCCTTGCCGTGGGGCAGGCGTTCTACGGGCCGTTCAGCGACCGCTTTGGCCGCAAGCCGCCGCTGTATCTGGGACTGGGGCTCTATGTGGTTGCGGCGATCGGATGCGCACTGGCGCGCAATGCCGAGACGCTGATGCTGTGGCGCTTCCTGCAGGCGCTGGGCGGCTGCGCCGGCATGGTGATGGCGCGCGCCGTGATCCGCGACCGGCTCGAGGCCCATGAATCGGCGCGCGCGTTTTCGTCGCTGATGCTGGTGATGGGGCTGGCGCCGATCCTCGCGCCGGTCATCGGCGGCGCGATCCTTACGGCGGCCGGCTGGCGCACGATCTTCTGGGTGCTGGCGGCGGCCGGCCTGGCCATCCTGTTGCTGGTGCACTGGCGCATGGAGGAGTCGCTGGACCGGCGCCAGGCGGCGCCGCTGCGGCTTGGCACCGTGGCCAGGAGCTACGGCGAGCTGCTGCGCGACCGTGAATTCGTCGGCTACTCGATGTCGGCCGGTTTCGGGTCGGCGGGGATGTTCGCGTATATCTCGGGTTCGCCGTTCGTGCTGATCGAGCTGCACGGCATTGCGCCGTCGCACTATGGTTTCGTGTTCGGCGCCAATGCGCTGGGCCTGATCGTCATGTCGCAGCTCAACAGCCGGCTGGTGCACGGTCGCACGCTCGACCAGGTCCTGGGACGGGCGCTGCTGGCGCCTTGCGCCGCGGGCGCGGTGCTGGCCGTGGCGGCGCTGGCCGGGCTGGCGACGCTGCCGGTGCTGCTGGCGGCATTCTTCGTCTTTATCGGTGCGCTGGGCTGCGTCACGCCCAATGCTTCGGCGCTGGCGCTGGCGCACCAGGGGCATCGCGCCGGCACGGCTTCGGCACTGATGGGTACGCTGCAGTTTTCGCTGGGCACGCTCGGCGGCGCGGCCGTGAGCGTGTGGCGCGACGGCACCGCGCTGCCGCTGGCCGTGGTGATGGCGCTATGCGGCGCTGGCGCGGTGTTGATGCGTTACTACGGCAGCTCCGGCGCTGGCCGGGCGGCTGCCTGACGAATCAGGCGGCCTGCTGCAAGGCGGCGGCCTGCTGTACGATCACCATGTGTGCCGGCATGGGCGCGGCATAGCCGGCCTGGCCGAAGCACTCGCGGATGATGCGGTTGGTGTCGAAGTACACCTGCCAGTAATGGTCGTTGTGGCAATGCGGGCGTACCGCCAGCACCGGCCCGACCAGCGTGAATTCCAGGATCTCCACGTCGACCGCGGGTTCCGGCAGCACGTTCGGGATCTGCGCGATGCGCGACTTGAGCAGCGCCGCCGCATCGGCCACGTCGGTGCTGCCCGCCAGCTGGGCCTTCAGTTCCACGCGCCGGTACGGATTGGCGGTGAAGTTCTGGATGGTATCGCTGAAGATCTTGTTATTGCCGATCACGGTCTGCACGTTGTCCGGCGTATCGAGCGACGTGGCGAACAGCCCGATCTCGCGCACCGTGCCGGTGACGCCGCCAATGGTAACGAAGTCACCCACCTTGAACGGCCGCAGCACCACCAGGAACGCGCCGGCCGCGAAATTCGACATCAGTCCCGACCATGCCATGCCAATGGCCACACCGGCGGCGGCAATCAGCGCGGCGAAGGTGGTGGTCTGGATGCCGAAGTAGCCGAGGATGCCGATCACCAGCACCACATTCAGCGTGACCGTGACGATCGAACCCACATAGCGCAGCAGCGTCGGGTCGACCTTCTGCTTGCCGAGCGCGTTCTGCACCATCCGTACGACAAAATGGATCAGCCATCGGCCGATGACCCAGAACGCTAGGGCTGCCAGGATCTTGACCCCGAACTGCGTGGCATAGGCGACCACCAGGGTCTTGAGGTTGTCGAAAGTCGTGGCATCCATCGGCGTGTCCTCTCGGTTTGGGTGAGTGGTGCAGCCCTGCGCGCTGACGCGGCGCAATACGTGGGCACGGCAATTATTGGAATGCCGTGCCTCGAAGTGCAAGCAAATAATTGTCAAGGCAAGCGGGCCGGCAGGCCAGCTTGCCCAGGCGCTGCCGGGCGGCGCAACCGCCTTACCAGTTGGTTTCGCGCTCCGGCGTGGCGGAGATGCGGTGCAGCGTCAGGTCCGCGCCGTTGAACTCGCCTTCGGCATCGAGCCGGATGCCGACCAGCTTCTTGAGCGCGCCGTATACCAGCGTGCCACCCGCCAGCGCCACCACGATCCCCAGCACCGTGCCGATCAGCTGCGCGCCGAGCGACACGCCGCCCAGCCCGCCCAGTGCCCTGGCCCCGAAAATGCCCGCGGCGATGCCGCCCCAGGCGCCGCACAGCCCGTGCAGCGGCCAGACGCCCAGCACATCGTCGATATGCCACCTGTTCTGCGCCAGCGTAAACATATAGACGAAGAGGGCGCCCGCAACTCCGCCCGTGATCAGTGCGCCCAGCGGGTGCATCAGGTCCGAACCGGCGCATACCGCCACCAGCCCGGCCAGCGGGCCGTTGTAGGCAAAGCCGGGATCATTGCGCCCGGCGGCCCACGCCGCCAGCGTGCCACCGGCCATCGCCATCAGCGAATTGATTGCAACCAGGCCGCTGATCTTGTCGACGGTCTGCGCGCTCATCACGTTGAAGCCGAACCAGCCCACTGCCAGGATCCACGCACCCAGCGCCAGGAACGGGATATTGGAAGGCGGATGGGCGCTGATGCGCCCGTCCTTCTGGTAGCGCCCCCGCCGCGCGCCGAGCAGCAGCACCGCCGGCAGCGCGATCCAGCCGCCCAGCGCATGCACGACCACCGAGCCGGCAAAGTCATGGAACGGCGCGCCGGCAACCTGTGTGATCCAGTCCTGCACCCCGTAGCGCTGGTTCCACGCAATGCCTTCGAAGAAGGGATAGACAAAACCGACCAGAACGAAGGTCGCGACCAGTTGCGGATTGAAGCGCGAACGTTCGGCAATACCGCCCGAGATAATCGCCGGAATGGCGGCGGCAAAAGTCGCCAGGAAAAAGAACTTGACCAGGTCGTAACCGCTTTTCTGGGCCAGCGTTTCTGCCCCGGACATGAATTGCACGCCGTAGGCAATGGTGTAACCGATAAAGAAATAGGCAATCGTGGAAACTGCGAAATCCACCAGAATCTTTACCAGTGCATTGACCTGGTTTTTCTTGCGCACCGTGCCTAGCTCGAGGAAAGCAAAGCCGGCGTGCATGGCCAGCACCATGATGGCGCCAAGCAGGATAAACATGGCGTCGGTGCCGGTCTTCCAGTTGTCCATAGTGACCTCATGCTCAAAATGGGCGCATGGGTATGCAAAAAGCATTCCAGTTGCGGCTGCATCCTGGTGCCGGCTGCACCGGAGTGGGCGGAATCCGCACCGGAATGCCGCGCGCAGGGAACCGGGCCCGCAGGACGTCGGAGCCGGGCGCCGGCCGCCGTGCCTGATATGCGCCAGAATGGCGCTTCACCGGCATGTTCGGCTGACCCGTTTTGGTGCGACGCCCCAATTCCGGGCATTTGCCGGGTCCGGGCCCGTGACAGCGTTGCCTTGCGGCGCAACGCCGCAGCCAGCCAAAGCGGGCCCATGACAAGCGCGAAAAGAGCGGGAAATTGCCCGCTAACCGGCCTCAAGCAAGGATTTGCGGGTTTTTTCGTTGCATTGGTGCCACTGGGGATTGCTCAACGCACAAGGGGCAGATTAGACTGCGCCGATCGATGTTTTGCCGCCAGGCAAGCACATCGGTCACGACGACCAACAAGGGAAATCAGCCATGAATAAAGGTGAACTGGTATCGGCCATCGCCACGGAAGCAGAACTGAGCAACGCCGCCGCTGAGCGCGCGCTCAACGCAGCGCTGGACAGCATCAAGAAGGCAGTGGCAAAGGGTGATTCGGTCACGCTCGTAGGTTTTGGCAGCTTCAGCGCCGGCAAGCGCGCCGCGCGCACCGGACGCAATCCACGCACCGGCGAAACCATCAAGATCCCGGCCGCCAAGACGGTCAAGTTTTCCGCCGGACAGGGTTTCAAGGACGCGGTGAACAAGAAGAAGTAAGCAGTTTGTGTCCACAGCGTGAAAGAGCGGCCAGGCAGGCCGCTTTTTTGTTTTGCGCGCCGTGCGCGATGACCGGCAACGGCGGGGCCGATCCGGGTTAAACTGCCGGCGCCTGGATGCCGCCAGCCGGCCCGGGCGACCGCCCCCGCAATCCGCGCCCCCGATCCGAACTCCCCGCATCATGAACGACCTGTCCCACCAGCTTTCCATGACCGTGCTGATGACGCCGGACATGGCCAATTTCTCCGGCAACGTCCACGGCGGCACCATCCTGAAGTACCTGGACATGGTCGCGTATGCCTGCGCCAGCCGCTATGCGGGCCGCTACGTGGTGACGCTGTCGGTTGACCAGGTGGTGTTCCGCCAGCCCATCCACGTGGGCGAGCTGGTGACCTTCCTGGCCTCGGTCAACTTTACCGGCCGCAGCTCGATGGAAATCGGCATCAAGGTCGTGACCGAGAATATCCGCAGCAAGCTGGTGCGCCACACCAACAGCTGCTACTTCACCATGGTGGCGGTCGACGACAACGGCGCCCCGGCGGAAGTGCCGCCGCTTGAGCCGCGCGATGAAGTCGAGCGCCAGCGCTTTGCCGCCGCCCAGCAGCGCCGTGCACTGCGCCAGGAAATGGAAAAGCGCCACGGCGACATCAAGTCGTCGGTGACCTGACACGTTGCCATCCACCATGATGAAGCGATCCTGCACGATCCTGGCCCTGGCCGCCTGCGCGGCGGCCACGGGCGGCGCGCATGCCGAGGAGATCGGCAGCGTCAGCACCAATTTCCGCGTGACCGGCTCCGACAAGGTCGTCATCGAAGCCTATGACGACCCGCAGGTCGAGGGCATCACCTGCTACGTGTCGCGGGCCCGCACCGGCGGCATCAAGGGCCAGCTGGGCATGGCGGAAGACCCGCCGGAAGCCTCGATCGCGTGCCGGCAGGTGGGGACCATCGCCTTCAAGGGGCCGCTGAAGCAGCAGGACAACGTCTTTTCCGAGCGCATGTCGGTGCTGTTCAAGACCCTGCATGTGGTGCGCGCGGTCGATCGCAAGCGCAATACGCTGGTCTACCTGACGTATTCGGACCGCATCGTCAGCGGCAGCCCGCAGAACAGCGTGACCGCCGTGCCGGTTCCGGCCGGCACGACGATCCCGGTCAAGTAGAGCGCTGCCGGCTCGTGGTTTGCCGCCGGCTGGTCAGGCTGCCTGGTCGAACAGCTTGCGCAGGTTCGACTTGAGGATCTTGCCATTGGCATTGCGCGGCAGCATCTCCCGGTAGAGCAGGATGCGCACCGGCACCTTGAACGCCGCCAGCCGCTCGCGCACGAACTCCTGCAATTCGGCTTCGGTTGCGTGCATGCCTGGCTTGAGGCTGACCACGGCCGCCGGTTCCTCGCCCAGCGTCTTGTGCGCCATGCCGACCACCGCTGCGTCCATCACCGCAGGATGTTCGTACAGCGTGCTTTCCACCTCGATGCAATAGATGTTCTCGCCGCCGCGGATCAGCATGTCTTTCATGCGGTCGACGATATAGACATAGCCTTCCTCGTCCAGCCGCGCGATGTCGCCGGTGCGCAGCCAGCCTTCGATAAAGGTCTGCGCCGTGGCTTCGGGCTTGTTCCAGTAGCCGCGCACGACGTTGGCGCCGCGTACCAGCAGTTCGCCGGTCTCGCCGGGCGGCAGCGCCTGGCCGCGTCCGTCGACCACCTTCATTTCGCCGATCGGCAGCGCCGGACCGCTGCTGTCGGGCCGCAGCACGTATTCCTCGGCGCTGTGGCTGGTGAAGGTCGAAGAGGTTTCGGTCATGCCCCAGCCGATGCCAGGCGCGGCCGTCGGGAACACGTCGCCGATGCGCCGCACCAGTTCCGGCGACGCCGGCGCGCCGCCGTAGTTGACGTTCTCCAGCGAAGACAGGTCGAAGCGCGCGCGCTCCGGATGCTCCAGGATCTGCCAGGCGATGGTGGGCACGCCGCCGGCGGCGGTGCAGCGCTCGCGCTCGATCAGCTCCATGCCGCGCAGCGCGTCCCAGCGGTGCATCAGCACGATCTTGCCGCCGGTGGCGAGCGCGCCGTTGAGCACCGCCATGCAGCCGGTGACATGGAAGAACGGCACCGCCAGCAGCATGGCCTTCTGCGGGGCCGCGGGATCCGGCGCCGGAATCGGCTCGCCGCGGCGCAGCAGGTTGCGCAGCGGGCTGAAGCTGCCAGCGGCCGCGACCGTGGCGGAGTTGCGGTGCGTGCCCAGTGCCCCCTTGGGTTTGCCGGTGGTGCCGGAGGTATAGAAGATGGTGGCATCGTCCTCGGGGTCGATACCGACCTGCGGCGGCGATTGCTGCGGCAGCGCGGCCCAGTCGGCGCTGGTGCCGATCACGCTTTCCAGTGCGGCGACGCGAGGATCGCCGGTCGCAGCGCCGGTGCGCGAGACGTAGACGCGTTCCAGCGACGGGCAGCCGGGCAGATGCTCGAGGATGCGGTCGAGCCGCTCGGCATCGACGATGGCCACGCGGCTGCCGGAGTCGGCCAGGCCGTATTCCAGCTCGGCGCTGGTCCACCACGCGTTCAGCGGCGTCACGATCGCGCCCGCGAGCAGCGCGCCGTAGAACGCCACCGGCCACTCCGGCAGGTTGCGCATCGCCAGCGCCACGCGGTCGCCCTTGCGCACGCCGTCGCGCACCAGCGCATGCGCCAGCGCGATGGCGGCGCGTCGGAAGGCATCGTAGGAAACGCGCTCGTCCTCGTAGACCACGAAGGTGCGGTCGCCGAAGGCACTGGTCGCGTGGAACAGGTCGCACAGCGTCGCGGGTGCGTGCTTCCAGACTGTGGTGGGGATGCCGCGGATCACGCGCGACTCGGTCTCGAACGGCGAGCCGGGCGCGGTCAGCCGGGCATGGGCCTCGGCCAGGGACATGACCGGCCAGTTGCCGGCCGCTTGCGGATTGCTTGACATGACTGCCTCCCGTAACTGCGCTGCAGGTTGAGGGCAATGCAAAGAAAGCGGCGTGCGCCCGGACAGGCCGGCGCACGCGCAACGCTTGCGTCAGAAGCTCAGGTACAACTCAAGATACCGGTCAGATCGTCACGCCGCCATCGACCACCAGCGCCTGACCGGTCATGAAGCTGCTCGCGGCGGAGGCCAGGTACACGGCCGCGCCGGCAATCTCGATCGGCTCGCCGATGCGGCGCAGCGGGGCGCCCTGCGTGGACTGCTTGTAGCGCTCCGGATCTTCCCACAGCGCGCGCGCGAAGTCGGTCTTGATCAGGCCCGGCGCGATGCAGTTGACGCGCACGTTGTGCGGCCCGAATTCCACCGCGAGGTTGCGCGCCAGCTGGAAATCCGCGGCCTTGGAGATGTTGTACACGCCGATGGTCGGCGAGCCGCGCAGGCCGCCGATCGACGACACGATGATGATCGAGCCGTCCTTGCGGTCGATCATCTGCGGCGCGACCATCTGGATCAGCCAGTGGTTGGAAATGACGTTGTTGTCCAGCACCTTGCGGAACTGGTCGTCCGAGACGCCGCCCATCGGCCCGTAGTACGGGTTGGATGCGGCATTGCAAACCAGTACGTCGATCTTGCCGAAGGCCCGGTTGGTTTCGTCGACCAGGCGCTGCAGGTCTTCCTTCGACGATATATTGGCGGGCACCGCGATGGCCGTGCCGGCGCCATGGCGTGCATTGAGCGCGTCAACCACTTCCTGGCAGGCCTCTGCCTTGCGCGAAGAAATCACTACCTTGGCGCCCTGGACGGCCATCTGCTCGGCGATGGCGCGGCCGATGCCGCGCGAGGAGCCGGTGACGATGGCAACCTTGCCCGTCAGATCGAACAATGACATGGAGTCTCCTGTATAGCTGCGCCGGCGTCAGCGGCCGGCTTCATGCAGGCGGCGGGTCTGCCGCGCTGTGGTCCTGGCGATGCGGCGCAAACGCTGCATCGACGGATCATTATGGTGGTGCCGCGCCAGCCGAGTCCACAGCGCCAAGGCCCGGATGGCGGCCATATCAGCATTCTTTCTGCGGGCAATGCGCGGCGTGCATGAAGGCCTGGTGCAGCGCGGCATGGCATCACTGCAAGGTGGCGCACAAGCCGCGCACAAGCCGCGCACTGCATGCACTCATGCGTGCGCGTTAGCCGCGAGCAAGGGCGCAAGCGCCGCCATCAGCCCGTGCCGCAGCGCATCGTCGAGCCGTATGCCGAAGCGCTCATCCAGGACCTGCACCACGGCTGCGGGCGTTGCCAGCCGCTGGCGCCGCACGCCGCCGTCCGGCGCGCGTTCGGCCAGGTCGCCATCGGCCAGCGTCACGCGTGTGCCGTCAACGGTGCGCGCGGCCGTCAGCCGGCGCAGGAACACGCTGTCCGGATGCGTCGAGACATACCAGTTGCGCGGCCCGAAATCGATCCATGGCTGCGGCGTCAGGTCGAAGCGGTAGACCTTGAGCCAGCCCGTATCCCCGCGCGCCTCCAGGTCGAAGCTGTGGAATGCGCTGCCGGCCGCTTCCGGCGGGGAGCTGGCGAGCCGGTAGGGGAAGTCGTCGTCGGCAGGCGCGGACAGCGCCATCGCGCGAAACGGCGTGGGTCCGCCGAAGCCGACATCGGCGACATAGCTGCGATGCGCCACTTCCACGCGCAGCAGCATGTGCGACGCCACGGTCTCGACCGCATCGGGCACGCCCCAACGCACGCGCGCGGCCAGCGGCGTCACGCTGAAGCCGAACGCTGCCAGCGCCGCCGCCAGCAGCGTGTTGAGTTCGAAGCAGTAGCCGCCGCGCCCGCGCGTGACCAGCTTGTCGAAAACGGCGTCGACATCGATGCTGACCGGCCGCCGCAGCAGCGGGTCGATGTTCTCGAACGGAATGCTGGCCAGCTGCGCGCCGAGCACGGCGTCGAGCGCCTCCAGCGTGGGCGAGGGCGGGGCGGCGATGCCCAGCCGCGCGCAATAGGCGTCGAGTTGGGCGGCTTCTAGCGTGATCATGGCAGGCAGGCCTCCACGGTGGCGGATTCAGTTGAGCACTTCCAGCGCGGCCAGGTCGAGCAGCTCGATACCGCCGTATTCCAGCCGCAGCAGGCCGCGGGCTTCGAGTTCGCGCAGGGCGTGGTTGACGGTCTGGCGCGACAGTCCCAGCATCTGCGCGAGCTGTTCCTGCGGGATGCGCACGCGCAGCACCGCATCGGCACGCGCCGGGAGGTTGCCGTAGCCGTGCGCGATCGCGGCCAGGCGCCGGGCAATGCGTGCCGCGGGCGGCAGCAGCTGCGTCTCCTCGACATAGTCGAAGGCCTGGCGCGTCCTTGCGGCAAGCAGCCGCCCGAACGCCTGCCACCATGCCGGATGCTGCGCCAGGCGCCGCTCCAGCGGCGCGCGCGGCACGTGCCACAGCGCGGCGGCGCTGACCGCGCGCGCGTCGTGCGTGCGCGGCAGGCCGTCGAACAGGCAGATCTCGCCGAACCAGCTGCCGGGCTCGAGCAGCCCCAGCAGCGCCGCCTTGCCCGATTCGCCGCTGGCATGGATCTGCACGGTGCCGCTGGCCACGCAGTACAGGCCGTCGAAGCGGTCGCCTCGGGCAAACAAGGTCTCGCCGGGCACCAGCCGGCGCAGGCAGCCGTCGTCGAGCAGTGCCTGGCGCAACCCCGGCGGCAAGTGGCTGAACCAGGCGCCGGCGCGCACCGCGGCCAGCGGGTCGTCCTCCGGCAGCGAGTTGTGCGGCCGCGCGCGCGCTGGCGCGGCACGGGCCGGCAGCGGGGCGTGGCGGTGCGGCGGGGGCGCGGATCCCATGCCGGTCTCCTGTTTCCTGTTGGGGCGAAAGGTCGTCAAAACCGGTGTGCCGGCAGATTGTCAAAAACCAGACAGACCCGCCGGTATGCGCCCACTACTATAAATCCACATCGCGACCCGAGCGCGGACAGCAGCAGGCGGCAGCTTCCGCGCACGCCTGCGCACACAAGGAGACGCCCCGTGAAAACCCTGATCGAGTACCTGGCCAACTACGCCGCCTACCACCGCGATTCGCGCAATATCGTCACCCATTTCATCGGCATCCCGATGATCGTGCTGGCGGTGACCACGCTGCTGGCGCGGCCGGCCATGCCGCTGGGCGACGGCTCCGCCCACCTGACCCCGGCGATGCTGGTGTATATCCTGTCGTGCCTGTTCTACCTGCGCCTGTCGCTGGGCTTCGGCGTGGCGATGGCGTCGATCCTGGCGCTCTTCCTCTATGCCGGCGCGCACATTGCCGCCATGCCGACCGCTGCGTGGCTGGCCACCGGGGTCGGCCTGTTCGTGGCGGGGTGGATTATCCAGTTCATCGGCCATTACTACGAAGGGCGCAAGCCGGCGTTTGTCGACGACCTGGTGGGCCTGCTGATCGGCCCGCTGTTCCTGGTTGCCGAAACCGCTTTCGCGCTGGGGCTGGCGCGCGACACGCGCGACGCGATGGCGGCACGCGCGCACTGACAGGGCATTGTGAAGCGGATCAGGGCAGGCCTGCCGGCAAGCGCAGACGTGCCGACAGCCCGCCCAAAGGGCTGGTTGCCAGCGTCAGGCTGCCTTCGTACATCGCAGCGATCTCGGTGGCGATCACAAGGCCCAGCCCGCTGCCGGCAGCCGCCTCGTCCAGCCTGCCGAAGCGGGCGGTGGCCAGTTCGCGCGCCTCGGGCGGCATGCCCGGCCCATCGTCCTCGACCGCTATTTCCAGTTCGACGCCAGCCTCGCGCAGCGTGACGCGCACGCGCGTGCGCGCCCACTGGCAGGCGTTGTCGAGCAGGTTGCCGAGCATCTCGACGAGGTCCTGGCGGTCGCCGGCAAAATGGCCGTTGCCTTCGACTTCCAGCGCCAGTTCGCGCCCGGCTTTCTAGCGAGCGAGGTCAGCACCACCGTCCCGCCGTTGACGGTGACAGTGCCGGCGCGCGGATTCATCCGAACCGGGCCGCATTGCAGCTCCGGCACAGCCATGCCGTGCGCGCGCCGGATCAGCGCGCGGATGCGCGCCGGCAGCTCTTCCATGCGGAAGGGCTTGGCCACGTAGTCGTCGGCGCCAGCGTCGATGCCTTCGACCTTCTCGGTCCGGTTGTCGCGCGCGGTCAGGATCAGAATCGGCCTGCGCGGCAGGCATGGCCGCGAGCGCCAGCAGCGCTGCCAGTGCGGCAGCGGACAGCATGCGGGCGGGGCGCCGCAGCGGCGCGGAAAATCGCTTCATGGCCCGAAGCTTGCAACAAAAAGCCTGAACGCGGGCTGAACGAAACGCTCAGGCAGGGTTCAGCCAGCGCCGCCGACAATGCCCCGCATCCCATCCAAGGAACCGGACATGTCCCCACCCGAGACCCTCGCCAGCGATTCGCCGCCCCTTGGCAACAGGCCTCTGCGCACGCTGGCGCTTGCGGCCGTTGCACCGGTTTCGCTGCTGTGCGTGGCCAGCGTGTTCGGCATGCAGGCCGGTCTGCCGGCACTGTCGCACGCATGGGCGCAAGCTGATGCATCGCTGCCGCTGCTCGCGCTCGGCGCGCTGTTTGCAGGCCCGCTGCTTGCGCTTCCGGTGCGCGGCTGAGGCACGCAATCCGGTCCGCATGTTCGCGTCGCGCAGCGTGCGCAAGCGCCAAAACGGGGGTACGTAGGCCCTCTTCGCGTTTTCACTGAGGCAAAGCTACGACAAAACCCGGGGTTTTCACGGGGTTTTGCGCTTCGCATGCACGAAAACCCCTTGACTTACGGTTGTTTCCGCTATGATTCAGTGGGCGCCGACAAGGCGTTTTGCGCAGCGCTGCTGAGCGATGCAAAACGATGAAGCCGGCATCCATCGTTCAACTTACGTATATCGATATGGCGACCAAAGCGAAACCGACCGCGAAGACTGCAACCAAGCCCGCTGCCAAGAAGGCCGCGGCAACCAAGGCACCCGTGAAGGCTGCCGCCAAGAAGGCCGCGCCGGCCAAGAAGGCTGCTTCCGCCGCTGCGCCCGTTGCGCGCCCGCTGAAGGACACCTTCAACAAGTCGAGCCTGGTCGCTCACCTGGTAGCCCAGACGGAACTGGAAGCCAAGACCGTGAAGACGGTCCTGGCCCATCTGGAAAACACCATCGTCAGCGCGCTGAACAAGAAGGGCGCTGGTGAATTCACGCTGCCGGGCCTGCTGAAGGTGACGGCACAGCAAGTCCCGGCCAAGAAGAAGCGCTTCGGCAAGGACCCGTTCACCGGTGAAGAGCGTTGGTTCCCGGCCAAGCCGGCCAGCGTCAAGGTGAAGGTGCGCCCGCTGAAGAAGCTGAAGGACGCCGCGGCCTGATCTGCGCCACAGCCTGTCCCAATGAAAAAGGAGCCGCTCGCGGCTCCTTTTTTCATGGCTGGGACAATGTGGGCCATTTAATCCAGGTCAATCCGCCAGCGCTGGCGTCCCCCTAGAATCCCAGACGTCATGGGTGCGGGGGCGCTCCCCATGACAGGCTTCGGCGTCTTCCCCGAAGCTGGTGCCCGCGGCCTGAGAGGGTCGCGGGTTTTTTGTTGGCCGGGAATTACTGGCCGGCGATTGCTGGCGCGTTGCCGTGGCTCAGCCAATGACCTGCTTGGCGAAGGTGGCGCGCTGCATCTCGCACACTTCCACCGATACCTGCACCGACTGGCCACCGTCCACGCCCGTGCGCACGGCGTCGGCGATCACGTCGCAGACGGCCTGGCCCAGCGCCTGGCGCACGGCAGTGTCGCGGCCATCGAGGATCGACAGGCGCGCATGGACGAACGCGCGTTCCGCGGCATCCACGCCCTGGCGGTAAGTCGACAGCGTGATGCAGCGCGACTTGATATCGGCCTCCTGGAACTGCCCCGATGCCAGCAGCGCGGCGTTGGCTTCGTCGAGCAACTCTTCCTGCGAGCAGTTCAGGCGGGTGTTTTCCGTGAGTTCGATGACGAGGTGGGGCATGGCGGTATCCTGGATGATCCTGGCGATGGGGCCGGCGGGAATGCCGGCGAGAGCGAGCATGATACGGGAACAAGCGGGGATCGCGCGCCACGTGGAATGCAACGGGGCGCCCGAAGGCGCCCCGCTTGGCTTGCCGCGAAGGTGGCTGCGGATCAGGCGTGGACGTACTCACGCATGACTTGCGCAGCCTGCTCCGTGGCGAAGCGCGCCGGGTTCTCGCGCGCCAGTTGCTGCAGCTGCTCCAGCTTGGCCTTCAGCCCGGCATCGAGCTTGGGCGCGGGCATCACCGTGGACGGGCAGGCCACCCCAAGGATGCCGAGCGCCTGCTGGAAGTTCTCAAGCGTCAGGCCGAGCGCCGGATCGACGCTGACCAGGTGATCGCGCATGGCTTCCGGCATGGACCCGGGCGCGGCGCATGACAGGATCGCGTAGTGGACGGGCGCCGCAGCCTGCGCAAAATAAGCGGCGATCTCTGCGCCGTGGCCGCCGGTGGCGGCCGGGGTCATGGCCTCGATCTGCAGGTCCAGCTGCTGCAGGATCGCCGCCGGCGTGCCGCGACGCCAGGCATCGGACACCACCACGCGCGCACCGGCGACACCGAACAGGCGGCGGACGAAGCCGAGCGCGATCGGGTCGAAGAACCTGACATCGCGCAGCGTGCCCGAATCCGGAATGCCGCCGAGGCGGGCGCGAGAGCGGTCGGAGTACAGGACGCCGGGCACGTCCAGCATGATCAGTCGTTCAGCCATGGTTTCCTGGGCGGATGCCAGTTCAGTTGGTGTGAGGCAAGATTACTAGGCAGCCAGCGCCCTGCACGTAACCGGCACCGCTTCAGTTGAAACAGTTCTGTAACTTTGTCGAGGAAGTCGTAAATGCCGGTTACTTCCCCATGTCAAATGTTTCGGACAGACACATCTGTCCGACGCATCGCCGATAACGGCGCGCGACAAAGGGCTGTTCAGAAGCGGAAACGCGCCACATCCTCGGCCAGAACCGCGGCCTGGTGATCGAGGCGCCCGGCCTGTCCGCCCAGCTCATCCACCAGCGCGGCGTTCTGCTGGGCGGTCTGGCGCAGCTGCGTGACGGATCCGGCAGCCGCCTGCACACTGGCGGCCTGCTGGTCGGCCAGCGTGCACAGGGTTCCGGCCAGCGCATGGCTGTGCTGGACCGCGGTGGCGATACGCTCCATCGCTGCCACCACGTCGCCGCTCAGGCGCGCGCCCAGGCCGATTTCATGCGTGGCCGTGCCGATGATGCCGCCGATCTCGCGCGCGGCATCGGCGCTGCGCTGGGCCAACGCGCGCACTTCCTGCGCGACCACGGCAAAGCCGCGCCCGGCCGCACCCGCGCGGGCGGCCTCGACGGCGGCGTTGAGCGCCAGGATATTGGTCTGGAACGCGATGCCCTCGATCACGCTGACAATCTCCGCGATATGGCGCGAGTGGCCGTGCAGCGCGTCCATGGCGCCGCGCATCTGCCGCACCACGTCCGCGCCGGCATCGGTGGCGGTGCGCGCCTGGTCGGCCAGCAGGCTCGATTCGGTCGCCTGGGCGTGTGCGTCGGCAACGCGGCCCGCCAGCGCCTCCATGCTGGCACCCGCGGCATCGAGTGCGCTGGCCTGCAGCTGTGTGCGGGCCGACAAGGCGTGGTTGTCGGCGGCGATCTGCTGGCTGGCCGCGGCGATCTCCTGCGCGGAGCCATGAATGCGGGCCAGCACGCCGGCGAGCTGGTCGCGCATGCACGCCACGTGGTGCAGCATGCTGCTGCGATCCGCGGGATGCAGCGCGATCGTGGCGGTCAGGTCGCCGGCGGCAATGCGCCGCGCAATCTCGGCCGCGTCGCGCGGCTCGCCGCCCAGCTCGGCCCGCAGGCTGCGCGCGGCGATCCACGCGAGCCCTGCCGCGGCCAGCAGGCTGGCGCCGAGCAGGGCCACCATCCACGCCTGCGCGCGCAGCTGGCTGCTGGCGACGCTTGCTACGGTGGCGGCGGCCTGCCGCTCCTGCCGCACGCGCACCGCCTCGATACGCTGGCTCAGCGCCTGCAATTGCTCGGTGACAAAGTGGCCCTCGACCGAGACCGCGCTGTCGAACTGCAGCGGATCGAGCGGCTGCTTGCGCAGCAGCGCGACATAGCCCTGCACCAGCTCGGCGGCGCGCTGCCGCGCCTCGAGCAGCGGTCCGGCCTGCGTGGCATTGGCCTGGCGCACGCCGGCCAGCGCCGTGTCGAGCCGCGCCAGCGCCTGGTCGATCTCGGCGGCGGCGGTGTCGCGCTCGGCGCCGCTGGTGGCCATGGTCAGCGCCAGCTGGGCGCGGCCGAGTGCGGCCAGCGCCGAATGCGCGCGCTCGGCCGACATGGCGCCATGCATGTCCTGCTGGTAGAGGGTATCGGTGCGCGCCTTGATCGACACCAGGTTGGCGATACCGGTCAGCCCGACCGCGGCCCCGAACAGGTAGACCAGGGCAAAGGCGGCGCACAGGCGTGCGACCAGCGGCAGGCGGTTCAGGCGCGAGGCGGCCCGGCCCAGCGCGGCAAAAGCCGGGCGGCGGCCCGGCAGGCTTGACTTGATGACGTGCAACACGGAGATGACTCCTGACGGGCGCGCGTCCAGCCAACCGCAGCGGGCGGCAGCGCAGCCCGGGCTTGACCCGGTTTGCCGTCGCGCCTTCCTCGTGCGGGAGGGTCGCTGGCGGCGCACGGATGGTGAACGATCAATGTGACGAAATCGTGACATGACAAGCATGGGACTGTCATCGTGCTGTCATATCAATGTCATGCAATGTGGCCCGCCCTCAGGGCCGTGCTGCCCTGCCCATCTGTTCGCCTCCCGGATCGACTCATGCCCGGCCACGACGCCGCACAGCCACAGTTCCTCCTCATCCCGGGCGTACCGGCCGGGCCGGTGGTGCCACGCGCGCAGATCCCGCCGCTGCATGCGGTGTTCCAGCCGATCGTGCACGCCGGCAATGCCGAACTGTTCGGCTACGAAGCACTGGTCCGCGGCCCGGCGGGATCGCCTTACGCATTGCCGGAAGCCCTGTTCCGCCTGGCGCAGGGCGTGGAGGACACCATCGCGCTGGAAATCGAGGCGGCGCGCACCGCGCTGGCCGCCTGGCGCGGTTTGGAACTGCCGGGCAAGCTGTTCCTGAATTTCAGCCCGATGACGTTGCGGCATCTGCTGGCCGATCGAGAGCGCTTGTCGGGGGCATTGCTGCGCGCCGGTATCGCACCGTCGCGGCTGGTGATCGAGGTCACCGAGCAGACCCCGATCGGCGATGCCGCGAGCTTCGGCACGGCCATGTCGCTGCTGCGCGAGCTGGGCATGCAGTATGCGCTGGACGACTTCGGCTCCGGCCATGCCAACCTGGACCTGCTGGCGCAACTGTCGCCGCAGTTCGTCAAGATCGACAAGTCGCTGATACGCGGCATCGGCTCGTGCTCGCGGCGGCTGGAGATATTGCGTGCGGTGATGCGCATGATGAGCGCCTTTGGCGGGCGCGTCATTGCCGAGGGCATCGAGCATGAGGATGAGCTTGCGGTGGTGCGCGACCTCGGCGTGACCGGTGCGCAGGGCTACTACATCGGCAGGCCGTCGGCGCGCCCGGATACGCAGGTGGCACCGCAGGTGCTGCGCACGCTCGCGTCCCGGCATATCGCGGTGTTTCCGCAGGTGGTGCGCTCGGGCTGGTCCGGCATGACCGCCGGGCGGCTGTTGCGTCCGGCACCGACCGTGTCGCCCGCCGCCAGCAACGACGCGGTGCTGCGCATGTTCCAGGACCAGCCCGAGCTGGATGCCGTGGCGGTGGTCCATGACGATGGACGGCCGCTTGCCATCATCGGCCGCCAGGGCTTTATCGACCGCTACGCGGCACCGTTCCACCGCGAGCTGTATGGCAAGAAGGCCTGCATTGCCATGGCCAACCGCGAGCCGGCCTGCTTCGAGCGCAGCGCGACGCTGGAGGAAATGGCGCAGATCCTGTCCGGAGAGAACACACGCTCGCTGGCCGATGGCTTCCTGATCACCAGAGCAAGGCCGCTATATCGGGCTGGGCACCGGTGCCGACCTGATCCGCGCGATCACCGAAGTGCGCATGGAGGCGGCACGCTATGCCAATCCGCTGACGTTCCTGCCCGGCAATATCCCGCTCAACCAGCATATCGAGCGCCTGATCGACGCCGCCAGCGAGTTCCACGCGTGCTATGTCGACCTGAACCACTTCAAGCCGTTCAACGACAAGTACGGCTACTGGAAGGGCGACGAAATGCTCAAGGGCGCCGCCGCGATCCTGGCCGAGGCGTGCGACCCCGCGCGCGATTTCATTGGCCATGTCGGCGGCGACGACTTCCTGGTGCTGTTCCAGAGCAGCGACTGGCCGGCGCGGATGCGAGAGGCGATCCGGCGCTTCAACGATGCGGCACTCGCCATGTATGCGCCGGGGGATCGTGCCGCAGGCGGCATGCAGGGCGAAGACCGGCACGGCCTGCCGGTGTTCTTTCCGCCGGTATCGATGGCGGCGGGCGTGGTGTGCGTCAGCGGGGACGGCGTGACTGCGCTGCAGCGCCTGGGCAGCCAGCATATCGGCGCCGCCGCGGCAGTCGCCAAGCGCGAGGCCAAGCGTTCGGCCACGGGCATGGCGGTGCTCGAGTTCCTGTCGCTGGCGCCAGCGCTGCAGGCCTAGCAACCAGAGGGCTTGCGCGCGGCCAGCTCGCGACCTGTTACCGGCAGCCGCGGCAGGCTGCTTTCCTCCAGCACATCGAGGCGATAGCCATGGGCGTAGACGACGGTGACGATGATGCCGTTCTCGATGCCAAGCCGCAGCGTCTTGCGCAGCCGCGACATCAGGCCCGCCAGCGCCCGCGACAGCGGCGGCAGTTCATGGCGCCATACCGTCTGCTCGATGCGGCTGTTGGGCAGCACCCGGCCGGCGTTGGAAAACAGCAGCATGGCCAGGTCGAATTCCTTCGGCGTCAGTTCGATGCGCTCGTCGCGCAGCGTGGCGAAGCGCCCGACGCTGTTGAGCTGGTACGGGCCGGCCCGCACCACCAACCCCTGGCGCAAACGCTCGCCGGTCACGCGGCGGCGCAGCGCGGCGATGCGCGCCAGCAGCACGCGGTGGCTGAGCGGACGGCACATGTAGTCGTCAGCACCGGCATCCAGCGCGTCGACCAGGCGGTCTTCGCTGCTGTCGCTGCCCAGTATCATGATCGGCACATCGCGCGAGCGCGCGCTGCGCACCGCGCGGATCACGTCGATGGCCGGGATGTCGGCGACTTCGTCGGGAACCAGCAGCATGTCGTAGGTCTGCTGCAGGGCGCTGTGGATCAGGTCGCGGCCCGCGTCGAAGACGCTGCAGCGAAAACCCGAGCGCACCAGCAGGTCGGGAACGTCCTGCAACTGGGGCGACCTGCCCAGCAGCAGCGCAATAGTGATCGGCGACGGCATACGAAGCGAGCGTGACGGGGTGTGAGAGCGGCAGGAAGGAGGCGGCTATCGGACAGCGTTGAACGGGATCGGAACCGAAGCGCGGCGCATGCCAGGCTGCGAATGACGGAGCACCTTGCGGCCTCAAAGGGTAAAAAGCCTGATGCCGTGGATCAATCGGACCTTTCCGAACAGTTCGCCGTTTTTGCCCTTTTTGTTCCGGCGAGGTAAGGGGCAGCCAATGATGGCTGGGGGGAGCGAGAGCGCAGAAGTTGTCCACAGATCCTGTGGACAACGGGCCTGCGCCATGCCTGGCGGCCGCATGGCACCGTCATCCCGTCGGCGTGCCAAAAAAGAAGGCAGGCGTGCGACGCGGCATCAACATCCGGCCCGCGGTGTGCCAAAATAGCGCGCATCGTGTTCCGGTCCGGGGACTCAAGCCACCGATGCTGCAGAGCCCGAGTGTCATCGCCTTCATCCTCCTGGCCTTTCACGTCGTCGGCGTGATGGCGGCGCTGCACGCCGTCATGACGGTGCGCACCGCGCCTGGCGCGATCGCCTGGGCGGGGTCGCTGGTGATGATGCCGTACTTCACGCTGGTCCCGTACCTGATCTTCGGGCGCAGCACCTTTGCCGGCTATGTCGATGCGCGGCGCTTCAATGACGACCGGCTGCGCGAGATCCGCCACGGCATGACCCCGCGCGAACGCGAGGCCCGCAGCGCCTGCGTGGTGCACGCGCCGACGCAACTCTGCATGCGCGCGCTGCCGCGGCTGACCGGCATGCCATGCCTGGCCAACAACGACGTGCGCCTGCTGGTCAACGGCACGCAGACCTTCGATGCCATCTTTGCCGCGATCGCCCAGGCCCGGCAGGTGTTGATCGTGCAGTTCTTCATCGTCCACGACGATGCGCTGGGCCGGCGCCTGCAGGCGCTGCTGTGCGAGCGCGCGCGGGCCGGCGTCGAGGTCTACTTCCTGTTCGACAGCATCGGCTGCCATGCGCTGCCGCGCCGCTACGTGCGCACGCTGCTCGAGGCGGGCGTCGATGCGCGGCCGTTTTCCACGCATCGCGGCTTCGTCAACCGCTTCCAGCTCAACTTCCGCAACCATCGCAAGCTGGTCGTCGTGGACGGGCGCGAGGCGTTTATCGGTGGCCACAATGTCGGCGTGGAATACCTGGGAGAGCGTCCGCCGCTGGCGCCGTGGCGCGACACCCATATCGCATTGCGCGGCAGTGCCGTGCTGGACCTGCAGATGTCCTTTGCCGAAGACTGGTACTGGGCCGCGCGCGAAGTCCCGCATCTGCTGATGCCGCCACCCGAGGTGGGCGGCCGCATGACCTGCCAGGTGGTGCCAACCGGTCCCGCGGACTCGCAGGAAACGTGTTCGCTGTTCTTTGTCGAGGCGATCCAGTCGGCGCGGCACCGGCTGTGGATCACGTCGCCATATTTCGTGCCGGATGAGGCGGTGTTCGCCGTGCTGCGGCTGGCGGTGCTGCGCGGCGTCGATGTCCGCATCCTGATACCGGCGCGTCCCGATCACCTGGTCGTCTACGCCGCGTCGACCATCTATGCGTATCAGGCTGTCGCCGCCGGAATAAAACTGTATCGCTACCAGCCGGGCTTCCTGCACCAGAAGGTGATTCTGATCGACGATGAAGCCGCCGCGGTGGGCACGGCAAACCTCGACAACCGTTCGTTCCGGCTCAACTTCGAGCTGATGGTGATGACGGCGGACAAGGGCTTCGCTGCCGACGTGGCGGCCATGCTGGAAACCGATTTTGCCAACGCCAGACGGGTCGGGCTGGATGAGTTCCTGGGCGCGCCCGCGCCGCTGCGCGTGGCCATGCACGTGGCCAAGTTGTTCGCCCCCATCCTCTGATTCCGGCTGCGGATGCCGGCCTGCGGCAAGCCGGTGGCGCTTTGCTTGTGTACACTGTTCACTATAAGCGCCTACAGATAATGAACCGAATCCAGCATCACAGGGGAACCGCATGAAGCCGGCCGTCCCCGCGCCGCCGGCGCGCGCCACTTACCGCCATGGCGACCTGCGCCGAGCCTTGCTTGACGCCGGCATCGACCTGGCCCGCGAAGGCGGCCCCGACTCCATCGTGCTGCGCGAAGCCACGCGCCGCGCCGGCGTCGTTCCCAATGCGGCGTACCGGCACTTTGCCAGCCGGCAGGACCTGCTGCAGGCGGTGCGGGCGTCGGCCTTGTCGTCGCTGGCGATCGCCATGGAGGCCGAGATCGGCGGACTGCGCCCGGGCCGTGGCGCGGCTGCCCATGCGCGCGCATGCCTGCGCGCGGTCGGCACGGGGTACCTTCGCTTCGCGCTGGCGGAAACCGGCCTGTTCCGCACGGCATTCTCCGTGCCGGATGAAGTCGAGGATGACGCCGATCCCGCCAAGGCGGGCAACAGCGGACTCAATCCGTTCCAGCTTCTTGGCGCCGCGCTCGACAAGCTGGTGGAGGCCGGTGCCTTGCCGCCCGAGCGGCGGCCCGGCGCCGAGTACCTGGCCTGGTCCGCCGTGCACGGCCTGGCGATCCTGCTGATCGACGGCCCGTTACGCAGCCGCGCGCGCGAAATGGCGGAGCCGCTCGGGCAACGGTTGCTGGAAATGGTCGAGAAGGGCCTGTAAGCCCGCGTCGCGGCCAAAAAAATTGCCACGATGGCGGGGACCATCGTGGCAGTGAAAGGAACCAGGAAGGGGGGCAACCTGGCTCTGTCGGGGCACCCGCGGGCCGGGTGCAAGGGCAATGTAATACGGGCTTTCTCATGCGAATATCGGACAATTCCTAAATATGTCCCTGAATTGTCGTTACTCGCATTGTGCTGGGCGCAGTGCTCGCCAAGTCATCGCAAATCGCGGGCCGGGCGCCGGTGCAAGCCGGTTGAATTGCATGCCAGCCGCTGCGGTCTAACCCTGTGCCCGCAATCCAGGCTGGCGATGCAAGGAGGGACCTATGCGTTACGGTTATGGAGTGTTGCTTGCTGCGGCGCTGGTCAGCGGGTGCGTGGCCTATCCCTACCCCTATGCCGGCGACGACTACCTGGCCTATCCCGCATACCCGGTCAGCTCGCCGTACTACAGCGGCTACCCGGTCACGCCCGGCTACCCCTATTACGGCCCCGGATATGGCAGCTACTATGGCAGCTTTGCCTTTATCTATGGCGGCGGTGGTCACGGCTGGAAGCACGGACACCATGGACACCACGGCTGGCATGGCGGCGGCGGTCGCGGCAGAGGCGGCTGGGCCGCTGGCGGACGTGGCGGAGGCAGGGGCCGGTGACGGATGTCCGGCAAGGATGGCTGCGGGGATGACCAGGGCGCACGGCTCCCGGCCATCCCGTTTGAAGACGAGGGGCGCTACCGCCCGGCGCCTGACGCTGTGTGCGGACCAGACGCTACGGCAGCCAGGCAGCCAGGCAGCCAGGCAGCTAAGGCAGCTGCCGCAACTGGCCGATCACGGACATCAGGCGCCCGTGCGCCACGATCACGCCCGACTCATCCTGCAATGCTTCCTGGTAGCGCTTGCGAAAACCCGGATCGGCGCCGTCGCTGAAGAGCTTTTCGGCAGCGCGCGCCACGGCGCGGCAGGTGTCGTCGTGATGTTCCTTCGATTCAAGTTCCTCATCGACCTCGATGATCAGCCGAGACAGCGGATCGAGCCAGCGAAAGAAGTTGTCCTCCGTGACCAGCTGGACAAACAGTCCGGCAGGGATCGGGCCGTTCAGCCTTTCGTACTGGCTGCGGTCGTAGCCGATGACTTCCTTGTGAACTTGCAGCAAGGCCGCCCGCAAGGCTTGCAGCCCCGAGCGGCGAGTTTCCTGGGTGGCGAGGAATTGTTCGTTGGGCATGCCCATCTCCGTGTTTCCACTGGTATGGCCCGGCAGCCGGCTCGGTCGCTCCGGCACGCTTGCGGCGCACATCGCGGGCTTGTCCGGGCGGGTCGCCATCACGTGGCCCGGATCTCAGGGTGCTGCCGGCCATCGCATCTGGCATTGCCGGCGCGCCTGCCAGTATAGGCACCGGGCGCATCCCGGGCCAGCGCACGGGGATAGCGAAATACCCGCATTTGCGGCGCGTTCTGCGCCCGCTAGCCGTTTTTCTCTTCCGCTTGTGCTGGCCCGAGCAGGTCCGCCGCGCGCGAGCGCTGCATGTCCGCCGCGCGGAAATAACGCACCACCGTGGCGACGCTGGCGTGGCCTGTCATTGCCATGGTCTCGGCCAGCGGCACCTGTTGCGATGCCGCTTCGGTGACGAAACCCGCGCGCAGCGAATGCGCTGAGTAGTCGCCCTCCAGTCCCGCCTGTGCGCAGCGCGCCTTGACGATGCGGCTCACGGCAGCGTCGGACAGCCCTTCACCCACATGGCCCCCGCGCCGGATGCGCCGGAACAGCGGTCCGCTCGCAATGCCCGATGCGGCCAGCCATGCCTCCAGCGCCTGCCCCGCTGCACCGCTCACGGGCTTGGCGGCATCGGCATGATCGCGGCCTGACTGGTTGGTCTTGGACCAGCCCAGCACGTAGACAAATTCACCCGGTGCGATGCGCGTCAGGTTCTCCACCGTCGCGCGCGCGACCTCGGAACGGCGGCGGCCGCCGCTGGCCCATGCGAACAGCAGTAGCGCGCGGTCGCGCACGCCGCGCAGCGAGTCGTCGCAGGTAGCGAGCAGCCGCAGCAGCGGGTCGCGCGTCAGCGCGGCCTTGCGCGCCTGGCGTTGTCCGCGGCGCGCATAGGCGCGCCGGATGCCGGACATCAGCTCGCGCACCGACGCGTCGGCACACGGATTGGGCAACTGCTGCAAGCGGTGGGCCTTGGCGAGCACCGCAAGCCGGTGCGTCAGCGTGGACAGCGCGGGCGCGCCGGGTCGTGCCTTGTATCCATCAGCGACCAGCGCCTGGTCGATCGCCGGGGGCAGCTCGCAAACAGGCCCGTGCGGCGTCTGCCGCGTAGCGTGGTCGACGATGAACTGAACCACGACGGCAGGAGCAAGCGGAAGGCGGACCGGCTGGCGGTAACGCAACCCGTGCCAGGCAGCCCAGTAGCGCAGGGCTGAGCGATAGCTCGCCACGGTGTTGGGCGACTCGCCTTCGCGGCGAAGCGCGTTTGCGGCCTGCTCGGCGAGGGGATCCAGTTCAGACGGGCGAAGCGGCGCCGGGAGTTCGACATCGGAGGCAAGCTGGGATGGGTTGGCTGATATCATAATAAATATGACGTATGCTGTATCATATCATACAGAGACAACGAATAGCGTTCGATAAGTCTCCATTATCGAACCTTATTTTGGCTTTCCCGGACCTGACCATGGAAACACTCCGCTCCCGAGGCATCACCCGCGACGACGTCTGGGCTGCCGCCGACAGCCTGCTCAAGGCAGGCCAGCGCCCGACCATCGAACGCATCCGCTTGCATCTGGGCCGCGGTTCGCCCAACACGGTCAGTCCGCACCTCGACGCCTGGTTTGCCGCGCTCGGCGGGCGATTGCAGGATCCGCAAGGCTTCGCGCCCAAGCCGGGTTGCCCCGAACCCGTCACTGAAGCGGCGCGCTACCTGTGGGAAGCCGCGTTGCAGGTCGCCCGGGCGCAGGCGGAAGCCGCGCTGGCCCAGCGGGAAACGGCGCTGGCCGAGGCGCAGGCGACATTGGCCAGGGAGCGGGAAATGCTGGAGCAGGAGCGGCTGGTCATGCAGGCGCGGCTGGACGGTGCCGAAGCGGCTATGGCGGAAATGACGCGCGCGCGGGACGAGGCGCTGGAGCGCGGCGCGCAGGCCGAAGCCCGCGCTACCGCCTTGCAGCAGCAGGTCGAGACGCTGCGCGCCGAGGCGGGCGCCGCGCTGGAGGCCCGGGTCTTGTTGCAGCGTGAATTCGCCGCGGAACGCGCCGCGTGGGACCAGGAGCGCGAAACCATGACCGCCCGCGCCACGGCCAGCGAACGCCGGCTGGCGCTGGAACTGGATGCGGCCCGCGTGGCGGGCAAGGATGCGCAGAAGTTGCTGGAAACAGAGCGCAAGGCCGCGCTGGAGCGGCTTGCGCACGCTGCCGAAGCGGCTTCACGCCAGGGCAGCGAAATGACGCGCCTGAGCCAGTCGATTGCCGTACTGGAAGAACGTGTCCGACAGCGCGAGGCGATGCTTGCCGAATATCGCGAACAGAAGAAGGAGGCAGCCAGCGCGGGCGTGGCCGCCGTGGGCCGGCGTGGGCGCCCGGCCCGGGGCACATTGGCCGGCGGCGCCAGCGGCCTGCTGCGTATCCGCGCGGTGCCGGGCGGCTGAGCTGCGGCGCAGCGCTACGCCGCCTGCGCGCCGGCGCGCAGCATGTGCTTCTGGATCTTGCCGCTGGTGGTCTTGGGCAGCGCGTCCAGGAAGTGATAGCGGCGCGGCCGCTTGTAAGCGGCCAGCCGGTCGCCCTGCAGCAGGAAGGCATCTAGCTGCTCGGCACTGACCGGCGCATCGCCGCGCGCCACCACGTACGCACCCACCACCTGGCCCCAGGTCGGGTCGGGTTCGCCCAGCACCGCGACTTCCAGCACCGCCGGGTGCTCGATCAGCGCGTCCTCGACTTCGCGCGGATACACGTTCTCCGCGCCGGAGTTGATCATGTAGTCGATGCGGTCGCGGATCCACAGGTAGCCGTCGGCGTCGAGGCTGCCGAGGTCGCCGGTGTGGTACCAGCCATGTGCCAGCGCCCGCGCATTGGCGCCGGGCCGGTTCAGGTAGCCCTGCATCATGCAGGCGCCGCGCACCAGCACCTCGCCGACTTCGCCGGGCGCGCACGGTTGCGCCGGATCGGTCGGCGCGCCATCGTCGCGCAGTTTCGCCACCACCAGGTCATGGCCGAGCGCGGGCAGGCCCGCCGAGCCGGCACGGGTCAGCTGTTCGTGCGGGTAGAGCACCGACATGCACGGGCCCATCTCGGTGGTGCCGTACACCTGTACCAGGCCGGCGCCGATCTTGCGGTCCCATTCGCGGATCAGGTGCGGCGCCATCGAGGCGCCGCCGTATTCGACCAGCCGCAGCGACGAGAGGTCGCGCGTTTCCGCCCCGGGGTGGTTCAGCAGCATGCCGACCATGGTCGGTGCGGCGAAGAAGTGGGTCACGCGCTCGCTTTCCACCAGTTGCCAGGCTTCGCCCGCATCGAAGCGGCGCTGCAGCACCTGCGTGGCGCCGACCTGCAGCCGCGGCAGGAAGCTGGTGTGCAGCTCGGCGGTATGGTTCAGCGGCGCCACCGACAGGCCCACGTCTTCGCGCGACAGCGTCATGGCCTGGTGCATGATCGCGTTGTGCTGGAGCTTGCTGCGGTGGGTGTGCACCACGCCCTTGGGGCGGCCCGTGGTACCGCTGGTGTACATCAGGATGCAGGGATCGTCCTCGTGGACGTCGGCCGCTGGCAGCGTGGCCGGCTGGCCGGCGGCGAGCGTGTCGAGGCGGTGCGTGGCAAAAGCCGGAGCCGGGTCCGCGTCGGCATAGATGCGCAGCGCGGTGCCGGGGGCCAGTTCCGTCGCCTTTTCCACGACGGCGGCGCCTTCCTGCTCGAACAGCACCGCCCTGGCAGCCCCGTCGTTCAGGATGTAGGCCAGTTCCTGCGCCGCCAGCCGGTAGTTGACGGGGTTGAACACCGCACCCAGCCGCGCCGTGGCCAGCAGCGTGAAGACGAAGGCCGGCGTGTTGTAGAGGAAGGCGGCCACGACGTCGCCCTTGCCGATGCCCAGCGCCTGCAGTCCGTGGGCGTGGCGGTTGACCTCGGCATCGAACTCCGCATACGACCAGGACCGCCGCGCGGCGCCGATGCCGCTGACCAGCGCGGTCTTGCGGGGCAGGTAGCGTGCCGGCCAGGAAAGGGTATCGCCAAGGGTGAGGCCGCGGTTCAAGGTCATGCTCCAGTCGTGTGCCGGCCGCCGGGTAAAACAGGCCAGCCGATATTCTTGTGTGAGCCGGAGACTATAGGGCGCAGTACGGGGCACATGGAAATAACGATTTGCTCTTTCCTTATGCCGCCGTTGCCGCGCAGAGCCTGAGAATCGGTCCTGATACTGTATATTCATACAGTCTCAAGCCGTTCCACCCCAGTGTCCGTCGATACACCCGCCGCCCCCGTTCCGGTCCCAGCCCCAGAGCAGGCCCCTGCCTACGTCGTCGCCGTGCGCGCGTTGTGCGATTTCACCGCCAAGGCGGGCGACCTCGACCTGCGCTTCGTGCCGACGCCAACCGCGCAGGAGGGCGTCGCCGGCCATGCGCTGGTGACCGGCAGGCGCGGACCGGGCTACCAGGCGGAAGTGCCGCTGTTCGCGGATTTCGGCCCCTTGCATGTCCGCGGCCGGGCCGATGGTTATGATCCGCACGCCAACCGCCTGGAAGAAATCAAGACCGTGCGCGGCGAGGCCGCCGTGCCGGACAACCACCGCCACCTGCACTGGGCGCAGGCAAAGATCTATGGCTGCCTGATGTGCCGCAAGCTCGGGCTACCCGGGATCGACGTGGCCGTGGTCTATTTCGACATCGTGGGGCAGCGCGAGCACCCGGTGGTGCAGCACTTCAGCGCGGACGATCTCGATGCGTTCTTCGTCCAGACCTGCGAACGCTTTTTGCAATGGGCACAAGCCGAACTGGCACACCGGCAGGCCCGCGATGCTGCGCTGACACAGCTGGCCTTCCCGCATCCGGTATTCCGCACCGGCCAGCGCGAGCTGGCGCAGGCCGTCTACAACGCCAACCGCGCCGGGCGCACCCTGCTGGCCCAGGCGCCGACCGGCATCGGCAAGTCGATCGGCACGCTGTTCCCGCTGCTCAAGGCGATGCCGGGGCAGGCTATCGACAAGGCGTTCTTCCTGTCGGCGCGCTCCACCGGCCGCGGCGTCGCCTTGCACGCGGCGCAGGCGCTGCGCAGCCACGGCGCGCAGCCGCTGCGGGTGATCGAACTGGTGGCGCGCGACAAGGCCTGCGAGCATCCGGAGCTGGCCTGCCACGGCGAATCCTGCCCACTTGCGCGCGGCTTCTACGATCGCCTGCCCGCCGCGCGCGAAGCCGCCCGCGAGGTGCCGGTGCGCGACCGTGCCGCGGTGCGCACGCTGGCGCTGGCGCATGGCATCTGCCCCTACTACCTGGCGCAGGAACTGGTGCGCTGGAGCGATGTGGTGGTGGCGGACTACAACTATTACTTCGACCGCAGCGCGCTGCTGTACGCGCTGACCGTCGCCAACGGCTGGCGCGCGGGCGTGCTGGTCGACGAGGCGCACAACCTGGTCGAGCGCGGCCGCGCCATGTACACCGCCGAGCTGGATCCGCAGGCGCTGCGCGACGCCCGGCGCGGCGCGCCCGCGGCGGTGGCCAGGCCGCTGGCCCGGCTGGCGCGACACTGGGGCGCACTGGCGCGGCAAGCCGACGTTGCCTATGAAGTCTTGCCGGAAGTGCCCGCGCCCCTGCTGCGCGCGCTCGATGATTGCTGCGCGGCAGTGCTGGCGCACATGACCGAGCAGCCCGCGTCGGTCGACCCGGCGTTGCAGCGGTTCTATTTCGATGCCTTGCATTTCGGCCGGCTGGCGGAGCAGCTCGACGCGAATTCGCTGTTCGATATCCAGCGGCCAACCGCCGCCGCAAAGGCCGGACGCGGCAACCATGCGCTCCTGTGCCTGCGCAATGTCATCCCTGCGCCGTTCCTGCGGCCGCGCTTTGCCGCGGCCCATTCCGTCACGCTGTTCTCGGCCACGCTGGACCCGGCCGCCTACTACCTCGATACGCTGGGTTTGCCCGCCGACTGCGCGCGCGTGGCGGTGCCGTCGCCGTTCAGCGCGGAACAACTGTCGGTACGCATCGCCAGCCGGATTTCGACCCGCTATGCGCGGCGCGGCCAGTCGCTGCCGGCCATTGCCGCGCTAATGGCGGACCAGTTCCGCGCGCGCCGCGGCAACTACCTCGCGTTCTTCAGCAGCCACGAATACCTGCAGCAGGCTGTGTCGAATTTCACGCAGGCGCATCCCGACATTCCGCACTGGGTCCAGTCGCGCGGCATGGACGAAGCGGCGCAGGCCGCTTTCCTGTCAGCCTTTGTCGCGGGCGGCGCAGGCATCGGCTTTGCGGTGCTGGGCGGCGCCTTTGCCGAGGGCGTGGACCTGCCCGGCGAACGCCTGATCGGCGCCTTCGTCGCCACGCTGGGGCTGCCGCAGTTCAACGCGGTCAACGAGCAGTTCCGCGCGCGCATGCAGGCGGCCTTCGGCCAGGGCTACGACTATGCCTATCTCTATCCGGGCTTGCGCAAGGTGGTGCAGGCCGCGGGCAGGGTGATCCGCACGCAGCAGGACGAAGGCGTGGTCTACCTGATCGACGACCGCTTTGCCGCGCCGGAGGTGCGCCGGCTGCTGCCGGAATGGTGGCAAATCGGCCCGACGGCGTAGAAATTACACGGCGCGCGGGCTTGGCCTGGCCCTTGCCGACCGCTTGCCGGCCTTGCCGGGGCGGTGCGGATCTGGCACGAATCCGGCAGCAATGCGACCATGCGTGCCGACCGCAAACCGTCGTCAGCGAATCAAGGACCCGACCATGCCCATGACCCAGCATTACGCGGCCACCGAGCCGCCCCGTACCGAAGTGGATGCGCTGAACGGCGGCACCGTGCTCGAATTCGGCGCCCCATGGTGCGGCTACTGCCAGCGCGCGCAACCGGCGCTCGCCGAAGCGTTCGCCGTGCATCCCGCGCTGCGCCATATCAAGGTCGAGGACGGCAGCGGACGCCCGCTCGGCCGCTCGTTCCGCATCAAGCTGTGGCCGACTCTGGTGTTCCTGCGCGACGGGCAGGAAGTGGCCAGGCTGGTAAGGCCGACCGAGGCGGATCCGATCCGGGAGGCCATGCGGCGCATCAGTTGATCTTTTCGGGTGGCTAATACTTAATATTGCGGCAATTTTCTGCCAGCGCAGGGCGCTCAACCCTGCTTTGGGAGGGGACAAGCCGGAGCATTTCTGCCGTTTGTGCAGAAGTCGCCTCCGCGCAATGGCCCTGCTGGCTGTGCGGGGCGGCCAGCCCGGCAACGGCCCGCGCGCCCGGCGCGCACGAAACAAGACGGTCTCAACCGCCAATTTCGACAGATGAGCGCCCTAAGCACCGACCGGCGGCCGACAGTCCTGGTCGTCGACGACGTTCCCGAAAACATTGCGGCCATGGTCGCGCTGCTGCAGGACCCATACCGCGTCAAGGTGGCGACCCGGGCGGCCACCGCGCTGCAACTGGCGCGCGAAGCGCCACCCGACCTGATCCTGATGGATGTGTCGATGCCTGGCATGGACGGCTACGAGGCATGCCGCCAGCTCAAGGCCGATGCGCGCACCGCGTGCGTGCCGGTGATCTTCCTGACCGCACGGGCCGAGGCCCATGACGAGGCGCTCGGCTTCGAGGTCGGCGCGGTCGACTACATCATGAAGCCGGTCAGCGCGCCGGTGGCGCGCGCGCGCATTGCGAGCCAGCTGGCGCTCAAGCAGGCGCACGATTTCCTGCGCGACCGCTCGGCCTGGCTCGAGGCCGAGGTGCAGCGCCGCACGCGCGAGATCGAGCAGATCGAGGACGCCACCATTATCGCGCTGGCGGCGCTGGCCGAGACCCGCGATAACGAGACCGGCAACCATATCCGCCGCACCCAGCACTATGTGCGCGCACTGGCGCGCAAGCTGCAGCGCGAGCCGCATTTCGCCGGCAGGCTCGACGACAAGGCCATCGACCTGATGTTCAAGTCCGCGCCGCTGCACGATATCGGCAAGGTCGGCATCCCCGACCGCATTCTGCTCAAGCCCGGCAAGCTCACCGCGGAAGAATTCGAGGTCATGAAGACCCATACCACGCTGGGCCGCGATGCCATTGCCGATGCCGAGGCGCAGTGCGGCACCACCAGCTCCTTCCTGCGCTACGCGCGCGAGATCGCGCATCACCACCACGAGAAATGGGACGGCAGCGGCTATCCCGACGGCCTGGCCGGCGAAGCGATCCCGCTGTCGGCGCGGCTGATGGCGGTAGCCGATGTCTATGACGCGCTGATCTCGCGCCGCGTCTACAAGCCCGCGTTTGCGCACGATGACGCGGTGCGCATCATCGGCGAGGGCCGCGGCCGCCATTTCGACCCGCGCGTGATCGACGCCTTCCTGGCGATCACCGGCGAGTTCCATGCGATCGCGCTGGAATATGCCGATCCGTCCGGCGCCGAGCCGGTGCCGGCCTCCGCGCAGGGCTGACCGGCATGCCATCGCTGCGCATGGCGCTGCGCCGCCGCGCCGGCGTGCGGCCGTTCGGCCCGCTGCTCGCCTATGCCGCGCTGCTGGCGGTGGCGGTATGGCTGCTCGCGCTCGGTGCAGCGTCGGTGGTGCGCGAGAACGAGCAGGCCAGCGTGGGCGCGCGCCTGGGCGCCACCGTCAACACCACCGCGCGGCTGCTGGAGGTCTGGGCGGGCGAGCAGCGCCGCCGCGCCGTGTCGATCGCCGCAATGGACCACACCGTGCGGCTGGCGCTGCCGCTGCTGGCCAGCCATGGCGGCGCCACCCCGGCGCAGGCTGCCGAATTTGCCCGCTGGATCGCGCCGCTGATGCGTTCGCACGGCTATATCGGCTTTGCGCTGGTGAACGCGGACGACCGCATCGTGGCCTCCGAACTGGCCGACCGCACCGGCCAGCTGCTGTTGCCCGAGTCCGCCCGCACCGCGCAGCGTGCGCGCCACGACGGCGCCGCGGTGTCCGCGCCGTATCCCGGCCCGCAGCCGATCCCCAATGCCAGCGGTCGTGCCGGCGTCCCGACATTCCAGGTGGTATGCGCGCGGCTGTCGGATCTTGCCGGACAGGATGCCAGGCGCGCGGCCGGCACCCTGTGCCTGCGCATCGACCCGCATGTGGTCATGCTGCAGATCGTCATGGCGGCGCGCTATGGCCGCAGCGGCGACCTGTACATGATCGACGGCCAGGGCCGCCTGGTGTCCCCCGCGCGCTTCGATGAAGAACTGGCCGCGCAGGGGCTGCTGGCGCCCGGCATGGCGTCGATGTTCCATACCGTGGCGCGGATTCCCGCGGCTGACGGCAACGGCACCTACCGCCTGCCGCCGGGAGCGCCGCTGACCCGGCTGGCGCAGCAGGTGCTGTCGCACCAGACCCTGCAGCTTGCCTTCGGCTACCGCGACTACCGCGGCCGGCGCGTGGCCGGCGCCGGGCTGTGGGTGCCGGCGCTGGCGAGCGGGCTGATCGTCGAGCAGGACATGGAGGAGGCCTTCCATTCGTACTTGTCGACCCGCACCGTGGTCATCGGCATGGCACTGGCGATCCTGCTGCTGATCGGCCTGGCCGCGTGGGCGCTGCGGCGCGGCCAGCTGCGCCTGGCGCACAGCGAGGAGCGGCTGCGCGCCATGCTCGACCATTCGCCCGCCATCATGCACCTGAAGGACCGCAACCACGCCTTCCTGGCGCTGAACCCGGCCACGCAGGCATTGATCGGACAGCCCGAGCGCGCGGCGCTAGGCCGCACCGACCGCGAATTGCCGGCGATGCCCGATGGCACGCAGGAGCGCTGGGATATCGAAGAGCGGGTGATGGCGAGCGGGCAGGCGGAGGAACACATCTACACGATGCAGGCGGCGGAGGGCGCGCGCGAACTGCAGGTGATGCGCTTCCCGGTGCGCAATCCGGCCACCAACGAAGTGGTCGGCGTGGGTTCGGTCGGCATCGACATCACCAGCCAGGTGCGGGCGCATCGCGAGCTGAAGGAGCTGTCGCAGACGCTGGAGCACAAGGTGTCCGAGCGCACCCGCGAACTTGCCATCGCCAACGCCGAGCTGGCCGAGGCCAAGCACGCCGCGGAATCGGCGGCGCAGGCCAAGGCCAGCTTCCTGGCCAACATGAGCCATGAGATCCGCACGCCGATGAACGCGGTGATCGGCATGGCCCATCTGGCGCTGGGCACGCAGCTCGATCCCAGGCAGCGCGACTATGTCGGGAAGATCGAGCGCTCGGGCCAGCACCTGCTTGGCATCCTCAACGACATCCTCGACCTGTCCAAGATCGAGGCCGGCAAGCTGGAAGTGGAAGAGATCGACTTCTCGCTGGAGCGCGTGCTGCGCACCGTGGGCGACCTCGTGTCGGAGCGGGCCGCGGCAAAGCAGCTCGAGCTGATCGTCGAGGTCGCCCCCGACGTGCCCGACGCGCTGCGCGGCGATCCGCTGCGCATCCGCCAGGTGCTGATCAATTTCACCACCAACGCGGTCAAGTTCACCGAGCGCGGCGAGATCGTGGTGCGCGTGGTGCGCGTGGCGCCCTGTGCCGGCGACGGCGACAGCAACGGCGACGGCAACCCGCCGCGGGTGCGGCTGCATTTCGCGGTGCGCGACACCGGCATCGGCATCGCGCCCGCGGCGATCGGGCGGTTGTTCCGGAACTTCGAGCAGGCCGACAGCTCGACCACGCGCCGTTACGGCGGCAGCGGCCTGGGCCTGGCGATCAGCCAGCGGCTGGTGCATCTGATGGGGGGCACGCTGGGCGCGGACAGCACGCCGGGCGAGGGCAGCACGTTCTGGTTCGAGCTGTCGCTGCGGCCGGGCAGCCAGCGCGCCCCGGCGCTGCTGGTGCGGCCGGAACTGGCCGGACGCCGCCTGCTGGTGGTCGACGACCACGGCTACGCGCGCCAGGTCATCGCCGCGATGCTGCGCCGCTTCGGCTTCCGCGCCGACCAGGCCGCCTCGGGCGAAGCGGCGCTGGCGGCGATCCAGGCCGCGGATGCCGAGGGCGATCCTTACCACGCCGCCTTTATCGACTGGCGCATGCCCGGCCTGGACGGCATCGAGACCGCGCGCCGGCTGGCCAGGCTGGCGCTGCGCGGGCCGCGCCCGCGGCCGCTGATGGTGACGGCCAACGGCAGCGAGGCGGTGTTGCGCGCCGGCGAGCAGGGCGGCTTCGACGCGCTGCTGCTCAAGCCGGTCAGCCCGTCGGTGCTGTTCGATGCCACGCTGCGGGTGCTCGCCGCCGAACCCGGCATGCCGCCGCCGGCCGAGCCGGAGCGCGCGGCGCCCGGCCCGGGCTGGTCGCTGCCGCAGCGGCGCGTGCTGCTGGTCGAGGACAACGAAATCAATCGCGAGGTCGCGGTACACCTGCTGCAGCAGGCCGGCATTACGCCGGACACCGCCGGCAACGGGCGGGCCGCACTCGAGCGGCTGGCCACGCATGCGTATGACCTGGTGCTGATGGACATGCAGATGCCGGTGATGGACGGCGTCGAGGCCACGCGGCGCATTCGCGCCGATGCGCGGCTTGCCGCGCTGCCGGTGGTCGCCATGACTGCCAACGCCTTGCCCGAGGACCGCGAACGCTGCCTGGCGGCCGGCATGGACGACCATATCGCCAAGCCGATCAGCCCGCCGGTGTTCTTTGCCACCGTGCATCGCTGGCTGACCCGCGACGGCGAGGTGCCGGCCGTGGCGCCGAAGTGGCCGGCATGGCTTGGCGCGCTCGCCGCGACGGGTGTGCTGGATATCGGGGATGCGCTCGCGCGCGCCGGCGGGCAGCCGGAGACTTACCGGGGTCTGCTGGCGCGGCTGCGCGACCGATACGCCGATGCCGGCACGCAGCTCGCGAAGCTCACGCATGGCCATACCGGCGAAGCCGCGCAGCTTGTGCACGAGCTGGCCGGCGTGGCGGGCAACCTGGGCGCGATGGCAGTGTCGCGCGCCGCCGCGGCGCTGGAAAGCACGCTGCGCGACGGCGGCGGTGATGAGGGCGGCGTCGCGCTGCAGGCCGCCGCGTTGCAAGCGGCGATGTCGGATCTCCTGGCGGCACTGCGCCTGCACCTGCCGGATGTACCGCCTGCGCCGCCATCCACGGTCCAGCCTTCCGCCGGATCCGCTGCGCAGGCGCTGATCCGGCTGCGGCGGCAGCTGCGCGAAGGCGCCAGCGAAGCCGGATCGACCCTCGCGGCGCAGCGCGCCGCACTGGACGCGGTGGTGCCTGCCGGCATGCTGGCCGAACTGGAAGGCGCGATCGGAGCGTACGACTACGCCACTGCGCTCGCGATCCTCGACGACGTGCTGCCCGTCACGGCATCTGGCCAGGGCTGATACCCGGCCCAGGCCGTCAGCGGCCGGCCGGCAGCACCATCGTCACCAGCACCGATGCATCGGTGTCGGCGGTCAGGTCATAGCGCACGCACGGGCCGACGTAGAGCAGGTCGCCCTGGCGCAGTCCGCGCTCGGCGCCGTCCACGCGCAAGCGGACTTCGCCTTCCAGGCACTGCACCGTCATCGGGCCGTCCACCGCATGGGGCGGAACATGCTTGCCCGCCTTCAGCACCAGCCGCATCACTTCAAGCGGGCCTTCCTTGAACAGGGCTTGGGTGACAGTCTGGTCCAGGCGCGTGCCCAGGGGCAGCACGCTGGCGATCTGTCCGGAAGCTAGGTGAGGGAGGGACATGCGCGGCTCCTCGCTGAAGTGGGGTCGTGGGGTCGTGTGCGATGTGCGTTGTCAGGCGCTGCTGGCTTTTGCCGCCAGCACGCCTTTCCAATCTAGCACCGGAGCGCGCGCCTCAGTAGCGTTCAGCGTGCCGCAGTCGGCGAAGCCGGGGCCGCCGATGCGGGCGCCGCGTGGGCGTTTTGTGCGCACGGAATCGCATGGTGGGCGCGTGCTTCGGCGCGGGCGCGCTCGATCACGGACCAGTCCGGGCCCGCGCTGGCGGGCAGGGATGCGGCAAGGGCGCCAAGCGCGAGCATGGCGATCAGGATGGCTTTCATGGGGATGTCGTCGAAGCGAGTGGGAGGCTTGGGGGGCTGGCCGAAAAGGTCCTTCCGGCCAGCAGTGCCGCCACGGCGAGCGCCGCGGCCGACGGAAGCAAGTATCAGGCGGCGTGTGCCGGCGGCGCCGAGACGCCGGTGCGGTCCAGTGTAGTCACGCCGATCCATTCCGGTGATGATTTAAAAGGACAAAAATCAGTCGCTTTTTTCATCGTTATGCGAAGCGCCTTCCGACGGTCCTGGCGAGGCTTTGCGGCCGGCCTGCCAGCCGCCGCCCAGCGCGAGGAACAGGTCCACCTGGCGGTATGACACCTGTGCTTCGGCCGCGGCCAGCGCGGCCTCGGCATCGGCCAGCGCCAGCTCGGCGTCGAGGCGGTCGAGGAAGGGGATGCGCCCGGCCTGCTGCAGCCGCACCTGCTGGTGCGCGGCTTCGCCGGCCTGCTCGCGCGCGGCATGCAGCGCCTCGCGCCGCTCCAGCGCGCGGATATAGGCGGACAGCGCCGTCTCCGTTTCCTGCAGCGCGCGCAGCACTGTGCCGTCGAAGCGGGCCAGCGCGGCGTCGGCGGCCGCCTCATGGCCGTGGATGCGGTGGCGCACGCCGTTGGTCGGCAGCGACCAGCTCAGCAGCGGACCCAGGCTCCAGCGCGCCGTCGGGCCGCTGCCGAGGTCGCTGAGCACGCCGGTCAGGCCGGCGCTGGCGCCGATGCGGATCGACGGATACAGGTCCGCGGTGGCGACGCCGATGCGCGCGGTCGCCGCGGCCAGTTCGCGCTCGGCCTGGCGGATATCGGGACGGCGCCGCAGCAGCGCGGCACCGTCGCCTACTGGCAGCGGCGCGTGCAGTTCCGGCTCGGCATGGCACTCGACCTCGTCCGGCGCCAGCGCCGACGGCGCCTTGCCCAGCAGCAGCGCCAGGCGGTGATGTGCGGCGGCGCGCTCCGCCGCGAAGGCCGGCAAGGCGGCGCGCAGCGCTTCGGTGCGGGCGCGTTCGCGTGCCACGTGGGGCGGCTGCGCGCGGCCGGCGGCGACCAGCCGGCGGGTAGCGTCCAGTGTTCGCTCCTGCACCGCAAGCTGCTGCGTGGCCACGGCCAGTTCATGAGTGGCGGCGCAACCCTGCACGTAGGCGCGCACGGTCTGCGCGGCAACGCTGACGCGCACCAGGTCGAGGGTGGCTTCGCTGGCTTCGGCGCTGGCGAGCGCGGCCTCGTCGGCACGCGCCAGCTTGCCGAAGAAATCGACCATGTAAGACACGCCGAAGCCGAAATCGCCCAGGTTGAACACCGGCGGCTTGACCGTCTGCAGGAAGCTCTGGGCCGACAGCTGCGCGCGCGCCACGCTGGCGTCGACGCCGCCTTGCGGCAGGTTCTCGGACTCGACTTCATGCAGCAGCGCCACCGCGCGCCGCAGGTTGGCCGAGGCGGCGCGGATGTCGGTGTTGGCCGCCAGCGCCTGCCGCACCAGCTGGTCGAGCCGCGCGTCGTCATAGAGGCGCCACCAGTCGTCCGGGACCGGGCCGATGTCGACGCCATGCGCATTGGCGCCCAGCAGCGCGCCGTTGGCCTGTGGCGCCTTGATTGCGGCGTGCTCCGGCACACGGTAGTCCGGGCCTACCGTGGTGCAGGCGCACAGGCACGCGGCCGCGCACGCCAGCCAGCGACGGCGCGCGCTCATGATCGCGCCGCCGCCTGGCGCCGGGGTTCGCGCACCGACACCGTCGCGGTGCGGCCCGACACCAGCCGGACGTCGGCCGGAACGCCTTCCAGCACGATCCGCACCGGCACGCGCTGCGCCAGCCGGACCCAGTTGAAGGTCGGGTTGACGTTGGGCAGCAGGTTGGAGCCGGCGCTGCGGTCGCGGTCCTCGATGCCGGCGGCGATGCTCTGCACATGCCCGCGCAGGTGCCGCGGCTCGCCCATGATATGGACGTCCACCGGGCTGCCGATATGGATGCGGTGCAGCCTGGTTTCCTCGAAATAACCTTCCACATGGAACGACGCCGCGTCGACCATCGACAGCACCGGGCGGCCGGTGGAGACGTAGTCGCCCAGCCGCGGCAGGCGGTCGTTGAGGTAGCCGGCCACCGGGCTGCGCACGCTGGTGCGCTCCAGGTTCAGCCGCGCCAGCCGCACCGTGGCCTCGGCCTGCGCCAGCGCGGCCTCGCCTTGCTCCACGCGGGCGCGGCCTTGTTCGGCGACTTCGCCCGCCACCAGCCCGTCGAGCGCCCGGTTGCGCGTGGCTTCGCGCCGCGCCTGGGCCAGCGTCGCGCGCAGCGTGGCGGCGGTGGCCAGCGACTGCTGCAGCGCCAGCGCGTAGCGGTCGCGGTCGATCTCGAACAGCACCTCGCCGCGCCGCACGTACTGGTTGTCGCGCACCAGCACGCGCGTGACCAGCCCGGAGACGTCGGGCGCGACCTGGACGATATCGGCGCGCACATGGCCGTCGCGGGTCCATGGCGCGGCGGTGTAGTAGTCCCACAGGTGGCGCAGCACCAGCACGGCGGCCAGCACGGCAAGCAGCGTCGGCAGCAAGGGAAGCAGGGGGCGGAGTCGGAGTGTCATGACGGCAGTCCCGGCACCGCGGCGAAGACTGCCGCCACGGCGCCCAGGACGATCACATAGAGGGAAAGGTTGAACAGCGAGCGGTGCCAGATATGCCGGTAGCAGCCCAGCGCCGCCAGCGCCATGCGGATCGCGGTGGCGACGGCGAAGGCCAGCACCATCAGCACCAGCACGCCTGGCACGAATACGCCATAGAGATCGATTTCACTGAGCATCGGGGAGCGGCAAGAGCGATGAGTGGGATCAGGCTGCGCGCGCCGGCGGGCACGCGGGCTGCAGCGTTACCTGCAGCACCACCAGCGCGCCCAGCGCACCGCTGTCCTGGCGTGGCAGCGCGGCGATGGCATCGGCGACCCAGCGCTGCAGCGCCGCCGGCGCCGCCACGGCATGGCCGCTGCGCAGCCGTGACCGGTAATGCCGCGCGACTGCCGCCAGCACCCGGCGCACCGGCTTGCGTGCCGCAAGCGGGAGGTCCGGCAGCGTCTTGTGCAGCGCCAGCGCGCAATAGCCGACCTGCAGCGCATGGAAGCCGTCGGCCGAGAGCGGGTCGCCAGCGACCCCCAGGCGCGGCACCAGCTGGCCGAGCCGGTCGAGCATGCGTGCGCCGAGCCCTGCGTCGCCATCAGCCGCGCGCAGCGTGGCCGCCCGCGCCAGGTCCTGCCAGCTCGCGCGCACCAGCCGGTGCGCTGCCGCGCGCGCGCCGAACGGGCGCACCGCCATCGCCCACAGCGGTGCGAACAGCATCGAGGCGGCGCTGGCCAGGCAGGCATTGAAGGTGCCGAGGAAATCCGCGTCGAAGACTGCCTGCACATTGGCGAACGAGGCGGTGTTGACCGACAGCAGCATCGCGATCAGCTGGAAGCCCGGCCGCGCCACCAGCAGGCCGATGCCGAGGTAGGGCAGCGCCAGCATCGCCGCCAGCACCTCGAAGGTATGCGCGTGCGGGACCACCACGAAGAGGTAGCCCGAGGCCACCAGCAGGCACACCAGGCTCCAGCGCAGGAAGGGTGCAGCCATGCGGCGCGGTTCGTCGATGGCGGCAAAGAAGCAGCACGCGATCGACGCCACCGCCACCGCGCCGGCGCCGTCTTCCCAGCCCGAGAAAATCCACAGCAACCCGGCACAGAACACCGCCAGCCCGCTGGACACTGCGCCGAACAGCAGCATGCCGTGGTCATGGTGATGGCCGGCGCCGTCGGGTGCCTCAGGTGCCGGACAGCTGGTGGCGGCCGGCGCCTCGGGGCCGTGTTCTCCGATGCCGCGTTGCAGCGCCAGGCATTCCGCGTACAGCGGGCACAGGCGTTGCAGCTGGCCGGCGGCGGTCGTGGCGAGTTGCGCGGGCCAGCCGCCGTCCCCTGCGTCCAGGCGCCAGTCGTGCAGTGTCGGAGCCGGCTGCGCGGCACCGCTGTCCAGCCAAGCGGCGGTCGCATCCAGTGCCTGCCGCAGCGGCGCCGGCAGGCCGCCGGGCAGGCCGCGCAACGCCTGCAGCACGCTTTCCAGCGACGACAGCAACGGCATCAGCATGGTCATGCGCTGGCGCAGCGTGCGCGCATGGCGCAGCGTGCGGCTGCCTTCGGTGTCATAGGCGAGCTGGGTGATCAGCAGGTCCAGCGCCAGGATGTCGCTCGCAAGCCGATGGCGGCCATCGTCGGCGCGCGGACTGCCGCGCAGGATCGCCGCGGCCCAGCCGCTGGCGTCGGCAAGCCAGCTCTGCGCACGCGCGCGCAGCGCGGGCGCCACCTTGGCCGGGAACACGATCGACCCGACCAGCCCGGCGCAGACGATGCCGATCACGATCTCCTCGATGCGCGCCACGGCAATATCGAAGATCCCGGCCGGCTGGCTGACAGCCGGCAGCGCCACGATCGGCAGCGTGTACGCTGCCAGCAGGAACACATAGCTGCGCGGCGAGCGCTGCAGCAGCGACAGGTACACCAGCACGGTGATCCACAGTGCGATCGCAGCCATCAGCACGATCGGCATGTTGACCAGCTGCGGCACGGTGGCGACCGCGGCGGTCGCGCCGAGCACCGTGCCGGCGACGCGGTACGCTGCCTTCGAGCGGGTCGCGCCGGTCAGCGGATGCGAGACGAAGTACACCGTGGCCATGGCCCAGTACGGGCGCGGCAGGCCCAGTGCCAGCGCGATATAGAGCGCCAGCATCGCGGCGGCGAATACCTTCAGCGAGAACAGCCACTGTCGTGCATTCGGCCAGCTAGCCATGGAACAGGGTCTTGAAGACAAGGAGTTTGGGGGCGCGCAGCGCCGCCTGCCACTCCACGCTTCATGGCGGCGCAGTCGGGCAGGGGCGATGTGTGGAAGCGAAGTGTAGCCAAACCCTTGGCATTCCATTCATGATTTAATATTGGCTTCACTATTCGCTTTGTTCATGGGTGCGGTGCCGCCACGGTCCAGCCTCAGATCCACATGCCTATCGATATCCGCGCGCTGCGCTATTTCGTCGAGACCGCGCGCCTGCACAGCTTCACCCAGGCGGCGAGTTCGCTGTTCGTCACCCAGTCGACCATCAGCAAGATGGTGAAGCAGCTCGAGGACGAGGTTGGCCAGCCGCTGCTGATCCGCGAAGGCAAGAGCGTGCGCCTGACCGACGTGGGGCGCGTGGTCTACGAACGCGGGCAGGAAGCACTTGGCGTAGTCCACCGGCTGACGCTGGAGGTGGCCGACCTGTCATCGCTGGGCCGCGGACAGCTGACGGTCGGCATCCCGCCGATGGTCAACCTGTTTTTTTCGCCGGCGGTCAGCGCGTTCCGGCAGCGCTATCCCAACCTGCAGCTGACGCTGGACGAGCACGGCGGGCAGGTGGTCGAGCAACTGGTCGCCAGCGGCGAACTGGAGGTCGGCGCCACGGTGCTGCCCGGAGACAGCGGCCTCGCGCTGGAGACAAGGCAGTTCGGCCGGCACCCGATCTGGGCGGTCGGGCCGCGCAAGGCGAAGTGGGCGCGCGGGCGCACGGTCACGCTGGGCGCGCTGCGCGACGAGCCGCTGGTGATGCTGACCGACGACTTTTCGCTGACGCGCAAGCTCAAACAGGCTTTCGTGGAAGCGCGCATCGAGCCGCGCATCGTGGCGCGCAGCGGCCACTGGGATTTCCTGGCGTCGATGGCGGCGGCCGGACTTGGCACCACCTTCCTGCCGCAGCCGCTGGCCGAGCGGATGCAGGGCCAGGACACGCTCGCCATGGCGCGCCTGACCGAACCGGCGATGGACTGGACCATGGCGCACATCTGGTCGCCGGGACGCTACCTGTCGCACGCGGCGCGCGCGTGGCTGGCGGTCTGCGACGAAGTCCTCGGGGAAGGAGAAAAGCGGTAGCGGCGCCAGTGTGTGCCTCAGTGCGCGCCTATTTGCGCAGGCACTGGTCCGGCGCGATATTCAGCCGCACCAGCGACTGCCGCCCCGCGGTGTAGTGGTACAGCAGCGTCACGCCAAGCTTGCCCAGCACCGGCACGTCCGGATTGCGGCAGATGCCGCGCTCAAGGATCGGCTTGGCCGATGCCATGTATTCGCGCGTGCCGTCGCGCGTGGCATCGACGCCCGACACCTTGAGCTGGAACTCGACGATCTTGCCGGGCCGGGTCACGCAGCCCTCGAAGCGCGTGGTGTCGTCCAGGTCCAGCGGGCCGGCGCGCATCAGCTCCTGGCAGGCCATCCGCAATTCGCGGTCGGCATTGCCGGCCGTCAGCCGCGTGACGCCGGTCATGCCGGTCGGCTTGCCGCGCACGGTGCCGAGCAGCAGGGTGGCGAGGCCGGAAAGCTGCTGGCCCTCCACCGGCGGCGCTGCCGGCGCGGCGGTGGCGGCCAGGGATGTGGCCAGGGATGTGGCCAACGCGGCGGCCACGGAAACAAGGACCGGCAGGGAGCGGTGGGGCGTCGCCGTCGAGGCGGCTGGGGTAAAGCGCATAAAGGGGCAGGGTGGGTTAGTTTTTTTGTAGCCTGCTACTTTAGCCCCTGCCCCCTGTTGCCGTTGTCAGGCATTGTCCTACGCGCCACGGCGTTGGCGTCGTGCGACGGGCTGTCGGAAGCACTTTGTGCCGATGCGGTCGCCGCCGTCACAGCTCCAGCACCAGCCGGCATCCGCCGGCCGCACGCGAGCAGCACGCCATCATCCGGTCGTTGGCGTCGCGCTCGGTGCGGGTCAGGACCACGTCTCGATGATCGACCTGGCCGGCCAGCACGCGCACTTCGCACGAGCCGCACAGGCCTTCCTCGCAATCGCTCTGCACGTCGATATTGGCGCCGCGCAGCGCCGCCAGCAGGGTCTGGCCGGCGGGCACCTCCATGACCAGTCCGGAGTCCTTCAGCTCGACGGTGAAAGGCTGTTCCTTCGACGCGTCCAGCGTGCCCAGCCGCGACACGAAATGCTCGACCCGCAGCGCGTCCTCCGGCCACGCCGCGCAGGCATCGGCGAGCGCATCGAGCAGCCGTTGCGGGCCGCAGGCGTAGACGTGGGTGCGCGGCTGCGGCGTGGCCAGCATGGCGGCGAAGTCGGCGCGGCGGCCTTCGTCGCCGGCGTAGACATGCAGGCGCTCGCCATGCAGGGCCTGCAGCGCGTCCAGCATCGCCATCGAGCCGCGCGAACGGCCGCAGTAATGGATCTCGTAATCGATGCCGAGCTGGCGCGCGCGGCGCGCCATCGCGCTGACCGGCGTGATGCCGATGCCGCCGGCGATGAAGATGGCGCGCGCGCAGCCCTCGTCGAAGCGGAAATGGTTGCGCGGGCCGCGGATGCGCAAGCGGTCGCCCGCGCTGACGCTGCCGTGCACCCAGGCCGAGCCGCCGCGGCTGTCGGGCTCGCGCAGCACGGCGATTTCCAGCGCGGCGGCATCGTCGGGGTCGCCGCACAGCGAATACTGGCGCGACAGCCCGGTATCGCCACACTCCACGTCGATATGCGAGCCCGGTGCCCAGCGCGGCAGCGGCTTGCCGTCCGGCGCCGCCAGTCGCAGCCGTACCACGCCGTCGGCGGCGGGGGCGATGCTTTCCACCACCACGGTGCGCGCGCTGGTGTGCGCCGACGGCTCGCCGATGCGCACGGGCTGGCGCTGCGCCAGCAGCGCGGGGTCGCGGCGCTCCGGGTTCTGCGCCGGGTCCCATTCGACCAGCAGGTGCTCGGGGCCGCGGAACGACGTGTTGGGCACGTAGGTGAAGGACTGTTCCGCCAGCCGCATATGCGGGAGCCGGCGCGTCAGCTCTTCCAGGAAGATCTGCATCTCCATGCGCGCCAGGTTCTTGCCCATGCACTGGTGCGAGCCGTAGCCGAAGGTCAGCTGCTCGCTGGCGTTGTCGCGGCGGATGTCGAACAGGTCGGCATCGGCGAAGTGGCGCTCGTCATGGTTGGCCGAAGAGGTCACGATCAGCAGCTTGCTGCCGGTGGCCAGGCTGATGCCGCCTACCTCCGTATCGCGCGTGACCAACCGGCGCCACGCCGCCACCGAGCCGTTGTGGCGCAGGCATTCTTCCACCGCGTTGGGGATCAGCGACGGATCCTCGCAGATCTCGCGCCATGTGTCGGGATGCTGCAGCAGCAGCTTGATCGCGTTGGCCGAGGCATTGGCGGTGGTCTCGTGCGCGGCGACGATGCCGGCCATCATCATCGAATGCAGGTAGGAGTCGGTGACGACCTCGGGCAGTGCCTTCTGCTTGCGCAGGCCGTACTGCATCCAGCCCGGACCCGACGGGTCCTCGCGCATCTTGTCGAGGATGCGCCCCGCCAGCTGCCAGAAGTTGCCGACGGCATGCGCGACCGCGACCTGTTCATCTGGCCGGGGCCGTCCCCACGTGTTGACGGTATGGGCAATGGAGTACTGGCGCAGCAGGTCCATGTCTTCTTCGGGCACGCCGAGGAAATGCAGTGCCACCGTCAGCGGCACTTCCCACAGCATCTGGTCGACCAGGTCGGCGCGGCCGTCGTCGATAAATTGGTCGACGTATTCGCGCGCCAGGCGCCGCACCATCGGCTCGTGATGCGCCAGCTCGGCGGGCGTGAACGGGTCCATCAGCGCGCGCCGGCGCGGCATGTGGGCCGGCTCGTCCTCGTTGACCAGCGTGCGGTTCATGGCATAGCCGTACGAGGCCAGCACCGCGTTGGCTGCATCGCCGGTGGGCGTGATCTTCTCCAGCGCGATCGACGGGCTGAAGGTGATGTTGTCGCGGAAGATCGCCTTGATGTCGTCGTAGCGCGTGACCACCCAGTAGCCCAGTTTGGGGCTGTAGAACACCGGTTCCTGCTCGCGCGACCAGCGCACGTATTCGGGCGGATCCTGCTGGTAGCCGTCGCCGAACGGATCGAACTCAGCCGCCTTGTGGCTGACCGGGCAGCCATTGGGGGCGGTGAAGGCGGAATGGTCGACGGGACAGCCGCCGCGCGCGGTATCGGGGGAGGGGGTGGCCATGCTGCGTACTCCTGCAAAAAACACTGCCGTCCGGGCGGGGCCGGACGGCCTCAAAGCGATACCAGGACCGAGGCGGGCGCCCCTCAGTTGTCCAGCGTGATCTTCAGGTCGCGGATCAGCTTGGTCCAGCGTGCCGACTCGGTGCGCAGCAGTTCGCTGAACTGCGCCGGCGTATTGCCCACCGGCTCCACGCCGAAGTCCACCAGCCGCTTGTTCACCGCCGGCTCGCGGATCGCCGCGACCACGTCCTTGTTCAGCGTGTTGATGACCTCCGGCGGGGTGGCGGCCGGCACCACCATGCCGACCAGCGCGGCAGCTTCGACGCGCGGATAGCCCAGTTCGGCGAAGGTCGGCACGTCGGGCAGCTGCGGCAGCCGGGTGGCATTGGCCACTGCCAGCGGCCGCACCTTGCCGCCCTTGATAAAGCCGGCGCCGGCGGCGTAGTCCACCATCATCGCGGCGACCTGGCCGGCGGCCACGTCGGACAGCGCGGGCGCGGCGCCGCGGTACGGCGCGTGCGTCATCGGCAGGCCACCGGCTTCGACCTTCAGCAGTTCCATCGCCAGGTGGTGCGGGCTGCCGGCGCCGGCGGAGCCATAGTTGACGCCGCCTTGCGTGGACTTCGCCTGCGTAATGAATTCCTTTGCGCTTTTCACCGGGCTGTTCGCGCCGACCACCAGGATCATCGGGAAGCGGCCCAGCAGCGTGACCGGCGCGAGGTCCTTGCCCGGGTGGTAGGACAGTGTCTTGTACAGGACCGGGTTGAACACCAGCGTGCCGTTGTCGGCGGACAGCACGGTATAGCCGTCTGCGGCCGAGCGCGCCGTCTCGGCCGCGCCGATCGCCGTGTTGCCGCCGGGCTTGTTGTCCACCACGACCGGCTGCCCGACCTTGGCCGACAGGCCCTGGCCGATGGTGCGCGCGAGGAAGTCGGAGCCGCCGCCGGCGGCGTACGGCACGATCCAGCGGATCGGCTTGGCCGGGTAGCTGTCGGCGGCGTGCGCCGGCAGCGTGGACAGCAGGGGCAGGACGAGCGCGCCGAAAGCGGCGATAGCCAGGCGCGGCAGCAGGGGGCGGGGCATGTGGTTGTCTCCGATGAATTTCTGTTTTGCGTAAATCTTATACGCATTGCGTAATCATTGAATGAGGGTTAACCTGAGGCCGCTCGCCCTACCGCCGCCCGACCAAGGCGTGGCCTAATCTGCCTGCCTTTGCCAACACCACTGCCATGCCCGCATCCCGCTCCAAGCCCGCCGCCCCCGAAACGCCTGCCGACGCCGCCTCGCCCCGCGCACGGGAGCGCCGCCAGCGCGTGCAGTCCGCTGTCACGGGCATGGCGGTGCTCAAGGGGCTGGCCAGACTGGGCGGGCGCGCCAGCCTGACCGCGCTGGCCGCGCATATCGACGAAAGCCCGGCCAAGGTGCATCGCTACCTGGTCAGCCTGCTGGAAGAGGGGCTGGTTGCGCAGGAATCCGGCACGCAGCAGTACCACCTGGGCTACGAGGCGCTGCAGATCGGCATGGCGGCGATGCGCCAGGCCGACCCGATCCGGCTGGCCGAAGCCTCGCTGGTGCGGCTGCGCGAGGCGCTGGAAGTGACGTGCTTTGTCGCGGTGATGGGCAACAAGGGCCCGACCATCATGCGTTTTGAAGAACCGGGCTTGCCGGTCACGGTGAACGTGCGCGCGGGGTCGGTGATGCCGCTGCTGTGGTCAGCCACCGGGCGCGTATTCCTGGGCCTGCTCGACGAAACCCGGGTGCAGGCGCAAGCGGCGGAAGAACTGGCAGAGGCTAGCCCGGCGCGGCTGGCATCGCTCGACCGGGACGACCCGATCGGCGCGCTGCGCCGCGCCGTGCAGGCCGACGACTGCGCCTGGGTGCGCGACACCAACCTGACCGGCATCAGCGCCGTGGCCGCGCCGGTACGCGACTACACCGGCCGCGTGTGCGCGGTGCTGACAGCGCTGGGCGCCACCGGCGGCTTCGATCCGTCGATCGACGGGCCGGTCGGCACCGCCGTGCGGCACGAGGCCCGCGTGGTCAGCGCCGCGCTCGGCTTCAACCCCGAAGCGGCGTCCTAACGTCCGGCTTAAGCGCCGGACCAGCCTGCACGGCATTGTGCGGTCCGCGCTCACATGCGTATATTCCTCGCGGATTGCCGACATTCCTGCCACTGCCTGACATGAAGACCCTTGCCCCCACGCGCCTCGCGGCGCTTGCCGCCGCCGGCCTCCTGTGCACGCCAGCCACGTACGCCGCCGACAAGGCCGACCCGCGCCAGCTCGAACGCGCCGTCAACGAGGCGATCGCGCCGATGATGAAGGCGCACAACGTGCCGGGCATGGCCATCGCGGTGACGGCCGGCGGCAAGCAGTACTTCTTCAACTATGGCGTGACGGCGAAGCGGGGCGGCAAGCCTGTCACCGAGTCGACCCTGTTCGAGATCGGCTCGGTCAGCAAGACCTTCACGGCGACGCTGGCGGGCTACGCGCAGGCGCGCGGTCTCATGTCGCTGTCGGATCCCGCCGGCAAGTACCTGCCTGCGCTTGCCGGCAGCGCGCTGGGCACGACCAGCCTGCTCGACCTTGGCACCTATGCGGCCGGCGGCCTGCCGCTGCAGTTTCCGGAGACGGTCGACAGCCCGCAGGCAATGACCGATTACTTCAAGGCCTGGCGACCGGCGTACGCGGCCGGTACCCACCGGCGTTACTCGAACCCCAGCATCGGCCTGTTCGGCTACCTCGCCGCGCGCAGCCTGGGCGAGCCGTTCGACGACCTGATGGAGAAGACCCTGTTTCCGGCGTTCGGCCTGAAGCGCACCTATATCCGGGTGCCGAAGCCGCTGATGCCGGACTACGCGTGGGGCTATACCAAGGACGACAAGCCGGCGCGCGTGACGCCGGGCGTGCTGGATTCCGAGGCCTACGGCGTGAAGACCACGTCTGCCGACATGATCCGCTTCGTCGAGGCCAACATGGCGCCGGCGGGGCTTGACGACAGGATGCAGCGCGCCATCGCCACCACGCGTACCGGCTACTTCAAGGTCGGCGGCATGGTGCAGGGGCTGGGATGGGAGATGTATGCCTATCCGACGCCGGTCAGCGCCATCCTGGCGGGCAGCTCGCCGCAGATGGTGTTCGAGGCCAACAAGGTCGACAGGCTGGAGCCGCCGCAGGCGCCAGGCGCCGATGTGCTGGTCAACAAGACCGGGTCGACCAACGGGTTTGGCGCATACGTCGTGTTCGTGCCGGCAAAGCGCATCGGACTGGTCATGCTCGGCAACAAGAACATGCCGGTGCCGGCGCGGGTGGAGGCCGCGTACCACATCCTGACAGTGCTGGACGGCGAGCTGGCAGCAAAGCGCTAGGGGAACGACCTCCAGTCGCGCAATAAAAAAAGCGGCCCGAAGGCCGCCTGTGTCTACTACGCTACGCGCTGAAGCGCGGTCAGAACTGCTCCGGCGTCAACGCATTGACCGGCGCGGCACCGCCGACGACGGCATCGCGCAGCGCCGTTGCCTGCGACAGGATGTGCTGTGCGAAGAAATGCGCCGTGGCGATCTTGGCGTCGTGGAAGTTCGGATCCTCGGCGCGCTTTGCATCCGCGGCCAGCATGGCCCGGCCCAGCTGCCAGCCCGAGAACACGATGCCGCACAGCTTCAGGTACGGCACGCTGCCGGCGAACACGGCATTCGGGTCCGACTTGGCATTGGCCACCACAAACTCGACCACCGCTTCCAGCGCCGCGCGGCCATTGGCCAGCTGCGCCTGGACCGCGGTAAAGGCCGCGCCGCCATGCTTGCCCAGCGCGGCCTCGGTCGCGGCGATCTGCGCGCAGATCGCGCGCGCCACCGCGCCGCCGTCGCGCAGGGTCTTGCGGCCGACCAGGTCGTTGGCCTGGATGGCCGTGGTGCCTTCGTAGATCGGCAGGATGCGGGCGTCGCGATAATGCTGCGCGGCGCCGGTTTCCTCGATAAAGCCCATGCCGCCATGCACCTGCACGCCGAGGCTGGTGACGTCGATCGACAGCTCCGTGCTCCAGCCCTTGACCACCGGCACCAGGAATTCATAGAACGCCTGGTTCTGCTTGCGCACGGCTGCGTCCGGATGCTGGTGCGCGGTGTCGCTGGCGGCGGCCGCCACGTAGGCGACGGCGCGGGCGCCTTCGGTCAGCGCGCGCATCGTCATCAGCATGCGCTTGACGTCGGGGTGGTGGATGATGGTGACGGCCTCGCGCGCCGAGCCGTCGACCGGGCGGCTCTGCACGCGCTCGCGCGCATACGCCACGGCCTGCTGGTAGGCGCGCTCGGACACCGCGACGCCCTGCATGCCGACGGCGAAGCGGGCCGAGTTCATCATGATGAACATGTACTCCAGGCCACGGTTCTCTTCGCCCACCAGCGTGCCGATGGCGCCGCCGTGGTCGCCGAACTGCAGCACGGCGGTCGGGCTGGCCTTGATGCCGAGCTTGTGTTCGATCGACACGCAGTGCACGTCATTGCGCTCGCCCAGGCTGCCGTCGGCGTTGACCAGGTACTTGGGCACGATGAACAGCGAGATGCCCTTGACGCCTTCGGGCGCGTCGGGCGTGCGGGCCAGCACCAGATGGACGATGTTCTTCGCCATGTCGTGCTCGCCGTAGGTGATGAAGATCTTGGTGCCGAAGACCTTGTAGGTACCGTCGCCCTGCGGCTCGGCGCGGGTGCGCACCGCGGCCAGGTCCGAGCCCGCCTGCGGCTCGGTCAGGTTCATGGTGCCGGTCCACTCGCCGCTGATCAGCCTGGGCAGGATGGTGGCCTTCTGTTCGTCCGAGCCGGCGGTCAGCAGCGCCTCAATGGCGCCGTCGGTCAGCAGCGGGCACAGCGCGAACGACAGGTTGGCGCTGTTCAGCATTTCGATGCAGGCGGTAGAAATCAGCTTGGGCAGGCCCTGGCCGCCAAATTCCTGCGGATGCAGCACGCCCTGCCAGCCGCCTTCGCCGAACTGGCGGAAGGCATCCTTGAAGCCGGGAGTCGTGGTGACCACGCCATCCTTCCAGCTGCTCGGATCCAGGTCGCCGGTGCGGTTGAGCGGCGCCAATACCTGTTCGTTGAACTTGGCGGCTTCGTCGAGCACGGCCCCGGCCGTTTCCGGCGTGGCTTCCTCGAAGCCGGGCAGCTGGCTGACAGCTTCAAGACCTGCGAGCTCGTTCATCACGAACAGCATGTCTTTGAGCGGGGCACGGTAGGTCATGGATGTCTCCTGTCTGTACGTTGGTACGTCTTTGTTCCTGGGTGGCGCGCAAGCCATGGCGCCTGGCCGCAATGCGGGCCGTGATCGGTGATTAACGAGATCGTAACGCGGGAAGCGCCGGCCGCGGCTATCCAAAGCTGCCCATTCATTGACGAAACCTGCCGCCCTGCGCAAACCGGCGCGCGGGAATGCGCACCGGCTGGCGGGCCCCGGCCGGGTGGCAGGATTTGTCAGGCGCTCGCGGGCATGGTGCGGTAGGCCTTGGGCGTGCTGCCGGTCCAGTTGCGGAAGGCGCGATGGAAGGCGGTAGGGTTGTCAAAGCCGATATCGAAGGCGATCTGCGCGATCGCGTCCGTGGTGCGCGTCAGCCGCTGGATGGCAATGTCCCGGCGGACCTCGTCCTTGATCGCCTGGAAGGTGGTGCCCTCGGCGGTGAGCCGGCGGCACAGCGTGCGCACGGAGAAGTGCAGGTCCTGCGCCACCGCTTCGATGGTCGGCGTCGCCGGCAGGCATTCGGCCAGGTACTGGCGCACATGGTGGCACACCATCTGTTCCTCGAACGAGACGAAGATCCAGTCCTCGGGCGCGCGCGCCAGGAATTTCTGCAGGTCGGCCTTGCGCCGGCGCACCGGCATGTCCAGGTAGGCCTCGTCGAACCTGAGCAGCGTCTGGCGGCCGCCGAACTGCACCGGGCCGGGAAACAGGTAAAGCGAATCGCTGGCGCGCGGCGGCCGCGGGAAATCGAACTCCACCCGGGTCAGCGGGATGCGCTTGCCGATCAGCCAGGAGGCAACGCCGTGGACCAGCTTGAGCATCAGCTCGCTGCCCAGCGCGCTGACGCCGGGGCCGGCCGGGTCGGCATGCAGCACGACCTCGCCGATGCCGTCCTCGCGCCCGGACTCGAGCCGGAAATCGTCCAGGATCAGGTGGAAGAACTGGCCGAAGCGGTGCAGCGCCACCTCCAGCCGCGGCGCATCCAGCAGGCTCAGGCACAGGAACTTGAGCGTGCCGTTGCGCAGCGGCCGGCTGAAGATGCCGGGCATCTCGTCGTCCAGCTCCATCGCGAGTTCGCGGTAGAGCGTGGAAAACTGTTCCTCGGTCACGCGCGCGGCCGGGGCCTGCAACAGGCCGCCCGGGATCCCGGCGCGCTCCGCCAGCCGCGCCATGGCGGCAGGGTCGGCACCGGACAGGAAGCCGTTGACCAGTGAAATCGGGACGGTGGCGGTGAACTGGGTCAATGTCGCGGGACGGGCAAGGCGGTACGGAAGCGGGGCGGTGCGTGGCTTATTTTGTCATAGCCCGGCGGGTGTCGGCGGCGCTACGGATGTCGTTGCTGGCCGTGTCGAGCATCGCGACACCGTGGCCGGTCCTACGCGGACCGTGCCGGTTCCTCCGGCGCGTGCGCGCTGGGGGCCGCCTCCATATGGACGCCGGCCAGGCCGGCGTTGAGCTGGTTCAGGAAATGGACCAGCGAAACCTTGTCGTCGAAGCCGAAACTCGCCAGTGCCTGGCGGTAGAACTCATAGATCCTGGGTTGCAGGCCGTTCCAGAACTCGCGTCCCTTTGCCGTCAGCACGACCTTCTTGGCGCGGCGGTCCACCGTGTCGGCAACCCGCTGGACATGCTTTTCCCGCTCCAGCCGCTTGAGCACGCCATCGAGGCTTTGCCGGCTCACCACAAGGTATTCCGTCAGTTCGGAGAACGACATGCCTTCCGCTACCTGCGGCCGCGACAGCGCCCCCAGCACGGACCACTGCACGGTGGTAATGCCGAGCGACTTGCTGGTCTGCCGGTCAAGCGTATTGCCGGCCTGGAACAGACGGAAGAACAGCCGGTTATGGACGGCTGCGTCGGACGGGTCGTACGTGGAGTCTGGTTTGGTCATGGTGTGGGTCTGACACTGGCCGCCGTGGGCTTGCCATGGGTGTGCCTATTCTAAGCGGCGGGGAGCACACACGTGCGCGGGGCGAAGGGAAAGGGTGGCGGCCTGAGCCCTGGCGGGATCCGCCACAATGTATGCTGTAGCTCTCTTCGGCACTATTTGCGCAATGATCATGATTGTTATTTTTGCGTTTATGCCGATGAAATATGGACATGAAGCGGATACATAGATAAATATAAGTAATGATATTGACGTATAAGTAAGGCGTGCCTAGTATTCTTCGGACTCTTGCTACAAAAGGCTCGGCCATGACCATCAAGCTCCACCATGCAGGCGATGTCGCCACCGTCGACCGCCCGGCGCGCTTCGTCGGCCGCTGAGCGGTTGCTCCGCCGGCCAGCTAGGACACAGAACATGGAAGTGGCACAAGCCGCGCGACCCCACCGGTCAACACAGCCGGAAATGGGCATCGCCGACATGCTCCATCACATCCGTGCCGCGGCCCGGACCATCCAGGCCGAAGCAAGGCGCCAATGGCCCGGCGACGCCAATGCGGTGACACGCCGCCTCAGCCGCCTGCTGTCGCTGGCCATGCGCCAGCAATCCGCGCTGGACATTGCGGTGATCCTGGGCAGTGCCGCAGAGCTTCGCTATTTTCCAGACGATGCCGCGCTGGAGCGGTGTACGCGCATGGTCGAGTCCCACGGCGGCAAGGCCATGCGTGCGGTCGTGTGGGCGGTCCGGCATCGCCGCGTGCGGGCCGGCGTAACGATTACCCGACGCTTTATCGTCGACGCGGTCGACTGACCTCCAATGACAATGGCGGGCCCGGCATCTAGCCGGCCCGCCATTTCCTTATCGCGGCGCGCAGTCGCGCCGCGCGCCGCCAGGACGCCGTCAGCTGCGCGCTTCAGCCACGCCCGGCATGACCGAAGCCGGCGCCACGCTTGCCGCGGCATCGGCGTGCAGTTCCGATGCCGACAGCCGATGGTTGATGCACGACAGCGCCAGCGCACCGACGATCCCCGCCGCGCCGATGACCAGGAAGTTCTGCGCCAGCGGCAGCTGCAGCGAAACGATCAGCCCGATCAGTACCGGCGCCGCGATGGCGCCGAGCCGCCCGATGCCCGAGGCCATGCCAACGCCGCTCGAACGGATCGACACCGGATAGAACTGGCCGCTGTATGCATACGCGACGATCTGCGCGCCGGTAGTGCAGGCACCCACCGCGCCGATCAGCAGGTAGAGCATCTCGGTCGAGGTCTTGAACGTCATCAGGTACAGGAACGCCCCGCCGAGCAAATACATCACCACCAGCACCCACTTGATATGGAACCGGTCGGCCAGCCAGCCGCCGCCAATCGCACCGACCACCGCGCCTACGTTCAGCGCGATCACGAAGCTGAGCGCCGAACCCAGGCTGTAGCCCGACATCGCCATCAGCTTGGTCAGCCAGGTGCTGAGCGCATAGACCATGAACAGGCCGGTGAAGAAGGCGATCCAGAACATGACCGTGCTGAAGCCGCGGCCGTCCTGGAACAGGCGGGCCACCGGCACGCCGCTTGCGCGGTCCTGCTGCGATACGCGGAAGGTTGCGCCGGCATCCAGGCGCAGTTGCGGGTCGATGCGCTGCGCGAGGGCGCGCAGGTCCTTTTCGTTCTGGCGCGACACCAGGAACGACAGCGACTCCGGCATCGTCTTCAGGATGAACGGGATCAGGAGCACCGGCACGCCGGCCGCGAAGAACACGATCTGCCAGCCAAACCCGGCAATGAACTGCTTGCCGATCACCGCGGCCAGGATACCGCCGATGGCATAGCCGGAGAACATCACCGTGGTCATGAAGCTGCGGATCTTGCGCGGCGAGTATTCCGTCATCTGCGCGACAATGTTGGGCATGACGCCGCCGATGCCAAGGCCGGCGATAAACCGCATCACGCTGAACGTAACCGGATCGCTGGTCAGGCCCGCGGCCGCGGTGAACACGCTGAACAGGAACACGCACAGCGAGATCGTCCAGCGCCGGCCGATCCGGTCTGACAGGGCGCCCAGGAAGATGGCGCCGAACATCATGCCGAACAGCGCCGAACTCGCCATGAAGCCGGCCGTCGACGCGGTGACGCCCATCTCCTTCATGATCGAAGGCAACGCGGCACCCGCAACGGCGATGTCATAGCCGTCGATGATGATCACCAGCAGGCACCAGGCCAGGACACGCGCATGGAATCGGTTAAAGCGGGCGTTGTCGGCCAGCTTTTGTACATCAATGTGCTGCATTCTGTGTCTCCTTCACCAATTTCTTTTTGAACGCTCAACAAGCGGCGAGGCCCTCCGGACCGGCCCCTGGCCTGGGCTGGACGGACTATGGTTGATGCGTGGTTATACGTCAAGATCATTACTTATATAGCGGAGGAAACCTAGGGTTTTTCCCGTGAAGAAGTGCTGATTAGCGGTTATTCAGTCAATAAGTTGATTTATCAAGTCTGTAATGAGGTGCCCTTTCATGGGACGCATTCAGCGGCGCTGTTCGCGGGTTTCCTGTGGGCGCTCGTCGAGCGCAAGCGTCCGCTGTCGTCGCTCACTCCCGGGGACGCAATGGCCTACCGCGCCTTTCTACGCCGGCCGACCAGGCACAAGCGCGGCTGGGACCGTCCCGGCCACGCACCTCGCCTGGGTAGCGGCCATTTGCGCAGGGCCGTCCGTCCCGCCCCACGGCCTACGCGTTGTCGGTACTGGCGGCCATGTTCCGTTGGCTGATTCAGCCGTTCGGCTTCTTTGCGATAGGCCACGCTGCTTGGCCGGCGACTCGTGCAGCGCGAGCGACGCCGGCGCTGCGCGAGTCCTAATAGAGGCATAGAACATCCGATTTTCTCCGAGAAGTCCGCTTGGAAATTGGTAGGCAGATTTCCTGGCCGTAGCGGCTCGACATCATGCCGAAACCCATCTGATTAAGTTTCGCCATGACAGAAGTGAATAAGCGTTAAATGTTATTCACAAAAACCCTATTGCGGGCGGAACGCGGTCTCGTTACGGTGCCGAACTAGCAAGGGGGCGAGAGTAAAGCCTCTACCGCGCATAATCGCCCTTATATCTGATATTGGATCTCCGAAAAAAGATTCAGAATCGTCCGATGGTTCTCTGGCGAAAGTATAGGTACGCTGGATTTGCAATCCGCGTATGGGTTTGCCCACGCCGCTGACGACACGACGACGTCGTTCCGCAAAAAAGCAAGAACATGGAGTCGGCAGCATGCGAGTTTTCTGCCAATTCAGTTTCGTCCCGAGTTGAGGCGTTCGCCGCGGGGCCGCACGGTGGTGGCCATCAAGTCGACGGCGTGGTGCTAAGCGCAGTGGTGCCCAATGCAAAGCTACTCGCCGGTGGCGGGAAGTCATGCACAGATTGCCAGCTTGGTGACGTTGGATCGCACCGTCGCGACTCGCCAGCGCCGGTTGAGATCATCAAGGCACGAACCGTGAACACATTGTCGTATGAACCCGGAAGGCTAGCGGCATGAAAAGACTACTGAAGGCCCTGGGCAAGGTAGCCCTGATCGCAGGCGCCATTGTCCTGCTTGGTGGGATGGCGCTGTATATCTACTCGCTGGATCGACATGATCTTCCGCCCTTTGACCATGCCAAGGCGGCAGTCCTTCCGGCCAAAACCCGCGCGCAATACGAGCGAGATTTGTTCAACGAGATCCGCGAATGGAACACGGGGACGCCAAAGTATATGGGGAAAAATGGTACCAACCGCCGTGAAGCGGACTGGCTCGCCATGGCGAGGGATGGCTACGAACTGGCCTACATCACCTTGCAAATCCTGCAGCCGTCAACCGGCATTCGCTATGAAATCAAGAAGCCGTTGGCTCGCCTCTCCGAATTAGCGGAGAGTGGGGACGCCGGCGCGATGTGTTTGTACCCCGAACTCAGCAACATGGGGTCAGGCGATGAACGGGCCAAGTATCGGGAACAAGCCTTGGCGTATTGGCGTCGGGGCACGGAACTCGAACATCCAGGATGCCTGAGCAGTGTCGGCTTCTTCCTCATGACGGGCATTCAGGGATTTCCAAAGGACGTGCAAGCAGGGTTCGAGGCGTCGGTCAAGGCGGCTCGCGCTGGATACGATGGTGCCGTCTCCATTTCGGTTTACGTCACCCGGCAAGAGTTGACCAGCGCCAAGGACTGGACGCGGTACTACTGCTGGAAAACCCAGGCCAGCAAGTACAGCAGCCATTCGGACCCTAGAGATGCCTTGTGGAAGCTAAGAAATCAATCCGGGAGGTCTGACAGCGATGCGCTCGCCAACAAACTCGAGACTTGGCACCCGACACTGGACGAATGTGTTGCCCTGAAGCTGGGAGATGAGTGATGGCGGGATCGATTGCACAGTGGCGCAGCCAAGAAGCACAACTGCGTGCCCAACTTGTAAAGGCGACGGACCGTGTGGATGCCCTCGGCAATACTGCTGGGGCAACCTCCCAACAGATCGCCCAAGCCAGGAGCGCCAGCAGCTTGAAATTACCCGTGACGCGCTGAACACCCGGGCCGGCGAATTCCAGCAGTTTGCCAACGACAACAAGCTGCAGCCTCAGTCCGCTACTCCGGTGAAACTGGATGGCAAGGCCTACTACGACAACGGCCATACCGAGTGGGACCATGCCGAAACCCAGATGATGGAGCTTTGCCATGACATGCCGCTCGCTTGCCTATCGGCGGATGCCGGCCCTGGCGCAAGAAAAGTGAATAAACGTGAATTCACAAAAACCCTATTGCGGGCGGAACGCGGTCTCGTTACGGTGCCGAACTAGCAAGGGAGGCGAGAGCGCGAACCGTAAACACATTGTCGTATGAACCTGGAAGGCTAGCGGCATGAAAAGACTACTGAACGGCCTGGGCAAGGTAGCCCTGATCGCAGGCGCCATAGGCTTGCTCGGCGGGATGGCGCTGTATGCCTACTCGCGGGAGCGACATGATCTGCCGCCCTTTGACCATGCCAAGGCGGCAGTCCTTCCGGCCAAGACCCGCGCGCAATACGAGCGAGATTTGTTCAACGAGATCCGCGAATGGAACACCGGGACGCCCAAATATATGGGGAAGGATGGTACCAACCGCCGTGAAGCTGACTGGCTCGCCATGGCGAGGGATGGCTACGAACTGGCCTACATCACCTTGCAAATCCTTCAGCCGTCAACCGGCATTCGCTATGAGATCAAGAAGCCGTTGGCTCGACTCTCCCAGTTGGCGGAGGGTGGGCACGCGGGCGCGATGTGTTTGTACCCCGAACTCAGCAACATGGGGTCAGACGATGAACGGGCCAAGTATCGGGAGCAAGCCCTGGCGTATTGGCGGCGCGGTGCGGAACTCGAACACCCGGGATGTCTGAGCAGTGTCGGCTTCTTCCTCATGACCGGCATTCAGGGATTTCCAAAGGACGTGCAGGCAGGGTTCGAGGCTTCGGTCAAGGCAGCCCGCGCTGGATATGACGGAGCAAGTTCCGTTGCAGTCTACCTAGCACGGCAAGGGATGACCAGCGCCACGAATTGGACAAGGTACTACTGCTGGCAGGTTCAGGCTAGCCAATTCATCACACAAGCGGATCCGTGGATCGTGTTGCGTAAACTAAGGCGTCAATTGGAATCATCAGACGGCCAAGCGCTTGCCGCCAAGCTCGAGGCTTGGCGCCCAACTCTAGAAGATTGCATCGCGCTGAAACTTGGAGATGAGTGATGGCGGGACCAATTGCACAGTGGCGAAATGACTTAGCGCGGCTCGATGCTCAGCTTGACCGGGCGAGGGAACGAGTGGCGGACCTACGGAAACCCGGGGCAGGGGCAACGGATCAACAAATCATCCAAGCTCGCCTCGGCGAACTCGCGGCCGTCAAGCAATACAACGACTTCCTCGACACCGCCAAGCAAGGCTACAACATGGCGAGGCAGTACGAACAACGGCTAAGTAATAGTCGGAATCTGTCGGACTTGGAGCGCCAGCAGATTGAAAATACCCGTGACGCGCTGAACGCCCGGGCCGGCGAGTTCCAGCACTTTGCCAACGAGAACAAGCTGCAGCCTCAGTCCGCTACTCCGGTGAAACTGGATGGCAAGGTCTACTACGACAACGGCCATACCGAGTGGGACACCAGCACCTTCAAAGGCATGGCAGGTGCAGCAGGCGACTCCATCAAGAGCGCGCTGCCGTTGTTGGCTGACTGGATGACGCCGAACAACGCCAGCAATAACATGGCGTGCAATTCCGCACTTGGCACCCTGATGGGGATAGCGCAGGGGAAGGTGTACCCAATTCCCGACGCCACAGGGCATGCCGGCGTCAATGGTGCCATGGGAAAGATGTGGGACCTGGCCAAGGAGAAGGCCGGGGACACCACCCAGCCGGGCGATTTCTTTTGCGGCGCCGCATATCCCAAGACCGATCCGATGGTGGACGAGCTTCGACGGAACGGCCTTATCAGTGATGCGCCGTTGCCTGAAGGGCTTGACCCGGAGCAGTACGTGGTCGTCAAGGTCCCCGCGGATCTACTGACGTCCGCCGTCATGGCCCAGCTGGTAGAACAGGCCGTCCGGAATGGGGATATCTCGCCTGAGCACGCACGCACCTTGCTTGGTGAGCTTGACGCGACGATGGCCAATCGCGGGTATGCCACGAGCCTAGTGGACGACTACGGCACGGCCGGTATTGATTTTGAGCCGATCCCTGGAGCAGTTCCGGATCCAGCGACGATACTCGGTTTGACGCCCATCGGCGAGGTGAATGGTGTTCCTGTCTATCCTGACGATACCTATGAGCCGGGGTTGCAGGACGGCGCTTATGACCCCGGCGCGGGAGACGACCGGTCCGACGCCGCGGCCGACCAAAGTGGCCTGGGTGCGATCCAAAGCATGCTGTCGCTGCTTCAGGCGATCGAGTCCGGCGATACCAAAACCATTGTCGTTGCCGCCGCGGCGCTTCTCGCGAATCTGGACAAGGCCACGGGACTCAATGGTCTTCCCGGCGGCACTGCCTCAGGGTTGAATGCGTTGGCCGCCGGTCTCAACCTGGTCACGGCGATCGAGGATGGCAACGGCCTTGGCATCGCCGCCTCGAGTCTGAACCTGGCGAGCCAGGCCGCAGCCTTATACGCTGGCATCTTGCGGGATCAAGGTGTCACGGCCTTTCTGTCGGAATCCCCTGCGGCCGGCTCGCTGATGGAGTTGGGGAGCGAAGTTGCCCAGTATGCCAGCTACGTTGCCGTGGTAGCGAGCCTCGTCTCACTCGCCATTGCCATCGATGACGGCAACGGGTTCCACGTAGCTAGCGCGTCCCTGGGCGTGGTTGCCTCTGCACTGGCTACCACTGCGGCGTACTCTAGCTGGTCCGGACCCGTTGCCTTCGCTGCGGTGGCGGTGGCCTATATTGGCTCGTTCCTGTCCGAGAAGGACTTGCCGACCCTCGAAGGCGAGGCCACGGCAGTCTGGAACCCGGATGGCAGCATTCACGTCCTGACCACCGTGGACACCGAGCAAGGCGGCGCTACGCCGACGAAGCTGCTGGAAAATCTCGTCAATGGAATGCAGCAGTCGCTGGTCAGCCAGGTCGACGCCGACGGCAATCCGCTGTATGCCATCATTCCGCAGCGCCTGCCAACCATCGGCTATGCCTACGATCCGGATGGGTACTGGGGCAACGAGTCCGTGACCTTCGGGCATGCTGCGGCCGGTCACTTGTACCTCAAGTGGATCGACGAGAACGGGCAGGAGCAGACGCGATACTTCGACAGCGCCGGCAGCCGCAACCAGGAAGGCCAAGCTTCCCTGGCAGAGGAATTCATGGCCCATGCGCTCAAGGCGGTCGTGCCAGCATGGGAAGCCGAGACTGTGCTGGCGGCGATGAACGAGCACGGCGCACTGACGGCGCCGACTACAGGCAGTATTGACGAGAACCGGGCGCGAGTCGCGCAGCAGTTGCACAACCCGGACTGGCAGCAGCCGGACGAAGCTGCCGGGCTGCCCGAAGCAGATGCCGACGGCATCCACCAGAACTTCACGGCGCTGACGGTCGACCTCAAGCCGGAGCTGCCGACCAGTGTGAACACCGGCCGTATCGGCCGAAACGTCGATCTGGATGCCTACATCGAGCAGACCGACTGGGTGCAGGCCAACCAGGGCATCCTGTCGATCGACCTGAATGGCGACGGCCTCATCGGGCAGAACGAGATCCTGACCAACGATGCGGCCGCGGCGCATGCGCGCAACAGCCTGCAGTGGCTCGACGTCAACCATGACGGCAGGCTTGATGCCGACGACCCGGCCTTCAAGGCCCTCGGAATCTGGCTGGACGTGAACCGCAATGGCCAGACCGACGACGGCGAATTCGCCTCGTTCCTGGACCGGGGGATCGCCAGCCTGGATTTCACCAGTGTGCCGCCTGTGCTGCGCGCGGCCGATGGCAGCGCTCTCGCGATCACGGAGCAGCATCTGGCCGCTGACGTGCGTGGCGATTACTACCAAGCCGCATTTGCCGATATCGATGGGGATGGCAAGGCCGATGCCTTTGCCGGCATGCTGCACGCCAAGGAAGGCGGCGAGACCGTTCTCAACGCGGTGGTCACCCACGACTATACGGGCGAGGCGGGCCACACGCACGGCGGTGTTGCCAATGATAACGCCAGCGGCGAGATGGGCGTGGACGAGGGTAGCGACCAGGTCCGTACGGGAAGCGACCGCCGGCATGAGCAGGCGCTGGCGGAGGACGTGATCGCCGCGGACGATATTCGCGTGAGCAGCGGTGCAGCGCAGTCGGATGTCGGTCAGACTACGCAAACCAGCGTGGACCAGAGCGATGCGCGGCTGGCTTCATCCGGCCAGACCAGCGCCAGCCAGCCGCAGACGGTAGCCACCATCCGGCAGAATGATCCGCGTCTCACCAGCGCGCCGCCGGCGACGGCCGCCGACGCCTTCGCGGCCGTCCGTAACGAGTGGATCAAGAGCGCGCAAAGTCCCCTCGCCGGCACCGGTGCCCTGATCGGCGTGGGCATCGGTGCGGTGGCAGTCCCGGCCGATGCCGCTCTGTTGGATGACAGTCAACTTGGCGCAGGTAACGTCGATACGGTCGGGAACAACACCATCAGCCACCTGCCGGCGGAGGGGCCGGGCAACACAGCGGCCTCGCCGGCGGCGCCGGCGTTTGTGCCCGTCCCAGTCGAATCCCTGCCGGCCAGCAGGCGAACGCAGGCCGACAGTGTTGCTGATGTGCTGACGGTGGCGGTCACGCCGAGCCAGGTCACGTCCGTCCCTCATGTCGAGGAGCCGATCCCCGCGGCCAGTGGCGCCGTCTCAACGCAGGACAGCGCATCCCAGCCACCGCAGGCTGGCGACGATGTCCGCCTGGCGCCTCCCGATGTGACCGACGAACAGGTGATCGGCGTCGAGGACACGCGCTATGTCATCGATACCGCGATCATCCTGGCCAACGACACCACGAAGAACACGGTCACGCAGCCGCTGCGCCTGATCTCGGTCTATGGCGCCGAGCACGGTACCGTGTCGTTGGCCATCGATGCCGATGGCGTGCAACGCATCCGATTCACCCCGGACGCCGATTACTGGGGACCGGCCCGCTTTCGCTACGTCGTGCAAGACCAGTATGGCCTGCAATCGATGGGCCGGGTGAACCTGGACATCGCCCCGGTCAACGATGCGCCGGTCACCGCGGGCGAGAACGTCGCTTCCGACGAAGATACCGGGATCCTGCTGACCTCGGCGCAGCTGCTGGCCAACGACTACGACGTCGATTCGCCCACGGTGGGCGATGTGCTACGTATCGTGGCGGTCTCCGAGGCCCAGCACGGGCTGGTGAAGCTGGACGCGGACGGCAACGTCCGCTTCCTGCCCAATCACGACTACTTCGGGCCGGCCAGTTTCACCTATTGGGTGTCTGACGGCAATGGCGGCCTGACGCCGGCCACCGTCACCCTGGAGATCCGCCCGGTCAACGATGTCCCGGTCGTCACCGATGAGACCGTCAGCACCGACGAGGATACCGTGCTGCTGATCCAGCAGGCGGCGCTGCTCAACAACGACTGGGATGTCGACAATCCACGCAGCGACCTGAATGTGTTCTCGGTGAGGGCCGGCCAGCACGGCACCGTCGAACTGCTGCCGGACGGGCAGATCCGCTTCGTGCCCGAGCAGGACTTCTACGGTACGGCGACCTTCTTCTATACCGTGACGGACGGTGCCGGTGGCTACACCGAAGCCATGGCGATGGTGGATCTTGCCCCGGTGAACGATGCACCCATCGTCACCGGCGAGCAGTTCGGCGGCACTGAGGATGAGGCAGTGACCTTCAGCGCCGCGAGCCTGCTGGCGAATGACCGGGACGTCGATGACGCGCAGTCATCGCTCAAGCTGGTGGCGGTGGGCAATGCGCTGCATGGCGAGGTACGACTCAATCCGGACGGCTCGGTCCAATTCATTCCCGACGCGGACTATTTCGGGGCGGCCAGCTTTGAGTACACGGTAGCCGATCCGCACGGAGCCAAGACGACCGGCCGGGTCGATATCGACCTCGCGCCCGTGAACGATGCCCCTCGGCTGACGGACGATGTCATCGCAAGCAGCGAGGATACCGCGCTCACCATCGAGCAGGCCGCGCTGCTGGCGAATGACCGTGACGTGGACAACCCGCACGATGCCCTCGCCATCACCAAGGTGGGCAAGGCCAGCCATGGCACCGTATCGCTGAACCCGGACGGCTCCATTCGCTTTGTGCCTGACCAGGATTTCTTTGGCGAGGCCAGCTTTACCTACGAGGTGAGCGATGGTGTCGGTGGCGTCTCGACCGCGACGGCCACCGTCCATGTGGCGCCGGTCAACGACGCCCCGATCGCCAACGACAACATCGTCGACGGACGCAAGGGCGTGGCCATCACCATGACGGCTGCGGCGCTGCTGACCGATGACTTTGACATCGATAACCCGCACGACGACCTGCGCATTGTTGGCGTGGCGGATGCTGAGCACGGTACCGTGCGCCTGAACGCCCATGGCTCGGTCACCTTCCTGCCGGATCCGGGCTATGGGGGCTTTCCAGGCGCGGCGGGGCACTTCACCTACACTATCGCCGATGGCGCCGGTGGCTTTGCCACGGCCACCACCTCGGTCAACCTGGAGAAGATCAACACCACGCCGGTCGCGGTCGATGACGGCTTCTCTGGCTATGAGAATACGCCGTTCATCATCAACACGGCGCAATTTCTGGCCAATGATAGCGACCCCGACGGGGACACGCTGACGATTGCGCAGGTTGCCAATGCCCAGCACGGCACGGTCGAGGTTCAAGCTGACGG